>NZ_QTQD01000024.1:0-120365 GCF_003858025.1 Burkholderia sp. Bp9004
AAGTGCGCCAGCGGTGAGATTCCCGATTAGGGCGTCGCTAGCAGGTGCGGCTCGTGACATGCGGTGAACAGACATTCGAGGTGCGCTATGTGAGTGTCCCGGATGAGTCGGCAGCGGTCAGTTGCTTTTGACCGCAGCCGGCCAGGTTCCGTCATTCGCTCGCGCGACGCGACGGACACTCGAATGTCCGCATCGGATAGTGACGATTTGCTTGAGGGGCGCCTGCACCAACCGTGTCGGGCAGTCGTGAATCGACACAGCGAAGCTGACACGTTCGATCTCACGCGACGTCCACGACGACCTTCCCGCGTGCGGTGGCGTTCGTGATGGCGTCGTAGGCGCATTCTGCGGATCGCAGGTCGAACCGGCGCGGATCGAGATTCGGAGTGAGCTTGCCGGCTTCGACCAACCGTGTGGCCTCGCGCAGTATCGCTCCGTGATGCGCGCGATGCATGCCCGTCAGGAGCGGATAGAGGGTGAAGACCCCAGAGTACGTGGCTTCTCGGAAAGACAGCGGCGCCAGCGCATGCGTACCCCAACCCAACGCGCTGACAACATGGCCAAAATGCTTGACCGCAGCAAACGAAGCATCGAGCGATGGGCCGCCGACGGTGTCGACAACGAGGTCGAAGCCAGTGTCGTGCGTCAACGATGCGACATACTGTTCGACGGATTGCGACCGGTAGTCTATTGGCTTAGCGCCGAGCCGCGCAACGAGATCGTGGTCGCGTGAACTTGCTGTTGCAAAAACTTGAGCACCGAGTGCGCGCGCCAGTTGCACCGAGATATGTCCGACACCGCCTGCTCCACCTTGCACCAGCACCGTTTCGCCCGCTTGCAGATGGGCCCGATCGACAATGCCGGAATAGGAAGTGATGAACGCGAGGGGGAGCGCCGCGGCTTCACGCATCGATAGGTTGGAGGGCTTGATCGCAAGCAGATCGGCATCCACCGCCGCATACTGGGCCAGCGAGCCCTGAATGCCGCCGACGCCGCCCGTCATACCGTAGACCTCGTCGCCGACATGGAAAGCGGTCACGCCCGGCCCGACGGCATCGACTACGCCAGCCATATCGATGCCGAGCACCAGCGGGAGCGGATGCTTCGCATGCGCCGCGCTGCCAGCGCGGATCTTGGTGTCGAGCGGATTGAGACCGCTTGCGGCAATGCGCACGCGCACCTGGCCGTGTGCGGGTTCAGGCATCGAGATTTCGGTCAATTCGAGCGGGCCGTTGTAGCGGCTGAGGACGAGCGCTTGCATAGTCATGGTGGTTTCCAATCGGGTTGTCTTTCCGTTGAGCTAATGGGTCGATGGGTTCATCGTGGCGTATGCTATAACGCATGTAAATCAAAGTTTTAGCACGGAGTCCATGCAAAAATGAATGACCCGTACCTGGATTGGGGCGATGTCCGGATTTTTTTGGCGATTGCCCGCTGCGGCACGCTGGGGGCGGCAGCGAAGCGCGTGGGCCAGACCCAGCCCACCATGGGGCGCAGGTTGCGCGCACTCGAAGACGCGCTCGGACATATGCTGTTCCAGCGCACGAGCAATGGCTTTGTGCTGACGGATGAGGGTGCTACGGCGCTCGCCTATGCCGAGCGAATGGAGGAGGAAGCGCTTGGATTCACGCGCGCGCTCACCGGGAAAGAGACCCAGTTGACGGGTCTGCTCCGTGTCTCCTCGTCGGACTGGTTCGGCGTGCACATACTCACCCCCGTGTTCGCGCGCTTTCTAGCGAAGTACCCGGGCATCTCGTTGGAACTCGTCACGGATTCGCGCCTCTACAACCTCGCGCGGCGCGAGGCGGATCTGCTATTCCGCATCACGCCATTCGACGAACCCGACGTCATCCAGCGCAAGCTGATGCACATCGATTATGCGTTGTACGGGCACGTCGATCTCGTCCCGCCGACACGCGGGGACGGTGACGGCTACACGCTGATCAGCATGGACAGCGAGTTCAGCTCGCTGTCCGACGTCGAGTGGGTCAAGCGCATGCTGCCCCGGGCCAGGATCGTGTTCGGCAGCAACAATCGTGGAGTACAGGCGCGCATGTGTGCCGAAGGATCTGGCTTTGCAGTGCTGCCCTGTCCGCTGGGTGATGCGACGCCGGGCATCCGACGAGTCGATTTAGGCGAAGCCCCGCCGGGTCGCGATGTTTGGCTTGGCTTTCACCGCGATTTACGTCGAGTCGCGCGACTGCGCGCACTTCTGGATGCAACGATTGATTCGCTAGCGAACCTTTGAGTGAGGCGGGCGATCAATGCCTCCGTGCGATGTACGTCCGCTTCGCTGGACCGCCTTTCAAAGAATACCCCCAGGGTATCGCAACAATTGTCCTCCAGTGGCTATACGGGTTTGCTCGCGCCCGGCCGTGCGAATGACCATTGTTGCCGGTTGAATCCACCCCAGGAACCGGCCAATTCGTACATGGCAACTCGAAGTGCCCTTATGGGTCGAGATGCGCCGCTCGGACGTCGCCCGCTCGCTCGAGCGGCGCGACAGCATCGTATGGCGCAGTTCGGCCACGAGCCGCCAGACGGTCAGAACATCTGGACGTCGGATATCGGCCCGAGACCTGCCCCTGTCCGACTACCGGCGGATGCGTTTGGTCGCCGGACTCGCCCTCATATTTGCACGACGTCTCGCGCCCGTGTGAACCGATTGCCATCGGCCGAACCGCGGCTTGCCTTTACCTCTCGGATACGCGACATTTCTGGAACCGCCCTCAGGGGAGCAGAACACCCTGATCCAGGACAGTTTGTCACCGCAGCATCCAGGAACAATGCGCATCCCACCGCTAAAAGCCATCGTCGCGTTCGAGAGTGTCGCCCGGACAAAGAGTGTCAATCGGGCGGCCGATGAATTAGGGTTAACGCCGTCGGCGGTCAGCCATCAGATTGCCAATCTCGAATCCATGGTTGGAAGACCCTTGTTCATGAGGCTGGGGCGGGGACTGGTGCTGACGCCAACGGGTCAGCAGTATCTGGCCGATGTCACCGGATCGCTCGCCGACCTGAGCCGCGCGACGGAGCGTGCATCGAGCCAGTCGGGTATCGAGATTCTTCGCATTCATTCGAGTCCCAGCTTTGGGTTGATGTGGCTGCTGCCGCGGCTGGCCTTGTTTCAGGAAGCGAACGGCGACATTCAGTTGAATCTCGCGTGCTCGTACGAGGACGTGTCGTTCACCTCGGGCCACTATGACCTCGACATAAGGCATGGCTACGCCCATTGGACCGATGGCGAGATCAAGACGCTACGCAACGAGTTCATCACGCCTCTTGCCTCGGAGGAATACCTCAAGCAACACCCGGTGCGTACCCCCGAGGATCTGCTCGAACGGCGCCTGATCTTTTCGGAGACGCCTCTCGTACAGTGGAAGCAATGGTTCGGCAAGTTCGGCGTCGCGGTATCGCACAAGGCATACGATTTCGCGTTCGACCGCTCGTACATGTCCCTCGAGGCCGCGGCATTGGGACACGGCATTGCGCTCGAAAGCACGATGCTCGCATCCGTCCATCTCAAACGAGGTTCACTCATACCGGTCTTCGATCGCACGTATGCGGTCGAGGTCGGAGCTCATCACCTCGTTTACCCTGCCAGGAATCTGGACTTGCCACGCGTGGCCAAATTTTTGGACTGGGTCGAGCAAGAGACCAGCCGCGCCGCCTTGTAGCGTCGGGCCGCGCAGGGCGGGGCGGCGGCACACCAGCGTTATGCCAAAAGGCCGCTTCTGATACCCGTGAGTCCACGTCGCAGCCACACCTGAAAATTCTTCAGCAATAGTTGAGCCGAACTGCATTGATCGAGATAGTTGAAGCACTGAAACTGCGTCTACCAACTAACGTGATCGATGGAGACAAACATGTTGCTCGACAGCAAAGTGGTCATCGTAACCGGTGCCGCCTCGCCGCGCGGCATCGGCAAGGCGACCGCAAAAGCGCTCGCTGCGCAAGGCGCGCGCGTAGTGATTCTGGATCTTCACAAGGGAGACGCCGAGCGTGCTGCGCGTGAGTTCGGCGAGGACAACCTCGGTCTCCACTGCGATGTGACCGACAAAGCCGCATGTATAGCTGCCGCCGCGGCGGTCATCGAGAAGTACGGCCGTGTAGATGGATTGATCAACAACGCAGGTATCACGCAGCCTTTGAAGACGATGGACATCGGGGCCGACAACTTCGATGCGGTCATCGACGTGAACCTGCGCGGCACGCTCTATATGTCGCAAGCGGTCATTCCGCAAATGCGGGCGCAAAGGAGCGGCAGCATCGTCTGCATGTCATCCGTTTCCGCGCAACGCGGCGGCGGCATCTTCGGCGGTCCGCACTACAGCGCAGCCAAAGCCGGTGTGCTCGGTCTCGCTCGCGCGATGGCGCGTGAACTCGGCCCGGACAACATCCGCGTCAACTCGATCACCCCGGGTCTCATTCAGACCGACATCACAGGCGACAAGCTCACGACCGAGATGCGCGCCGAAGTCATCAAGGGCATTCCGCTCGGCCGGCTCGGCGATGCCGCGGACGTCGCGAACGCTTGCCTGTTCCTCTCGAGCGACCTGTCGACTTACCTCACAGGCATCACGCTCGACGTCAACGGCGGAATGCTGATCCATTAAGTACGACATCGGCCGCGGTTGCGGCAGATGGGTCAATGCACCCGGCGGTAAAACCCGGGGCGATATGGCAGGAGACAACCATGAAAACGAAGGCCACCGCGCCGTCAATGGCGGGCGATGTCACGAAGCTCGCCGACCCGGCGAGCTTCGAATCAAAAACGTATGCGAAAGTCGGACGGCGCCTGATACCGTTCCTGATGCTGTGCTACCTGGGCGCTTATCTCGATCGTGTCAACGTGGGCTTTGCAAAACTGCAGATGCTCAACGACTTGCGCTTCAGTGAAACCGTGTATGGCCTTGGCGCCGGTATTTTCTTTCTCGGTTATTTTCTCTTCGAGGTACCGAGTAATCTCATGTTGCACAGAGTAGGCGCACGAAACTGGCTCGCTCGCATCATGCTGACCTGGGCTGTGATTTCGGCCTCGTTTGTCTTCGTCAAGTCGCCCACAACGTTCTATGTTCTCCGCTTTATGTTGGGCGTGGCCGAGGCGGGGTTCGCGCCGGGCGTCATTCTGTATCTGACATACTGGTTTCCTTCGGCACGGCGCGCAAAAGCACTCTCACTCTTTTTCATGGCTATTCCGCTGGCCGGCATTGTCGGCGGGCCGCTGTCCGGTTACATCCTGCATGCGTTCCAGGGCGTGCAGGGATTGGCTGGCTGGAAGTGGCTGTTCATCCTCGAAGCCCTGCCGTCGCTGCTCCTTGGTGTCACGATCCTGTTCTACCTCGATAACGGTATCGCTGCCGCGAAGTGGCTCACCGATGCGGAGAAAGCACTCCTCGCACGCAACGTGGCGAACGACAACGCGCACAAGATCGCGCATGTGTCGATCAGGTCGTTCATCGGTGATCGTCGTTTGTGGTTGATGGCCTCCATCTACTTCTGCGTCGTGCTCGGTCAATATGGGCTCACATTCTGGCTGCCGACGATCATCCGCAAATCCGGTGTGGCCGATCCGCTGTGGGTGGGCGTCTTTACAGCCATCCCGTACCTGTGCGCGATCATTGCGCTGCCGCTGGTGGGAGCGAGCGCTGACCGGCATCGCGAACGCCGTCTGCATCTCGCGATCCCGATGCTCGTATCGGCAGCGGGCTTCGCAACGCTTCCGACACTGGGCGGAGTCGGCGCGTCGCTGGTGTGTGTCAGCGTCGCCGCCGCAGGCATTCTCGCTTCGTCTTCGCAGTTCTGGTCACTGCCGACCGCGCTTCTCGGCGGCATGTCCGCCGCGGCGGGTATCGCGGCGGTGAACTGCTTCGCCAATCTCGCCGGCTTCTTCTCGCCGGCCATCGTGGGCTGGTTGAACGATCTGACCGGTAAATCGACGGCTGGGCTCATCTTCATCTCCGTCGCGATCGTCATCGGTGCCGGGCTTGTTTTCCTCGTGCCGGCCAAAACCGTCAATCGCTGACACCGTCCGCTGCAAAGACTCACCTTTCTGAATCAAGGATCCACCATGAACAATCCGTCATCAGATGGGCTGACGCTCGCCGAGCGCGCCTACCGGATTCGCAGAAACGCATTGCTGATGGGCGAGGTACAGGGCCAAGGCTATATCGGCCAGGCGCTCGATATCGCCGATGTACTCGCGGTTGCCTACTTTGGCGCGATGCGCTACCAGCCCGACAGTCCGGACTGGGAAGGCCGCGATCGCTTCCTGTTGTCCAATGGTCACTATGCAATCGCGCTCTACGCCGCGCTTTTCGAAGCCGGCTTCCTGCCACCGGAAGAACTCGAAACCTACGGCAGCGACGACAGCCGGTTGCCGATGTCCGGAATGGCGAGCTACACGCCCGGCATGGAGATGTCCGGCGGCTCGCTCGGCCACGGTCTCACGATCGCGGTGGGCCGCTGCCTGGGACTGAAGCGCAAGGGCTCGAACGCCTTCGTCTACACGCTCTTCTCCGACGGTGAACTCGACGAAGGCGCCATCTGGGAGGGCCTCATGTCGGCCGCTCACTGGAAGCTGGACAACCTGATCGCCATGGTCGATGTCAACAACCAGCAAGCCGACGGTCCGTCCTCGACGATCATGGCGTTCGAGCCGCTCGTCGAGAAGCTCGAAGCATTTGGCTGGTTCACCCAGCGGGTGGACGGCAACGACATTGACGCAGTGAAGGCTGCCTTCGATGCTGCACGCAATCATCCGAAAGAGCAGCCCCGGATCATCGTTTGCGATACCCGCATGGGCTGCGGCGTGCCGTTCCTCGAAGAACGGGAAAAGAATCATTTCATCCGCGTCGACGCCCATGAGTGGCAACTGGCGCTCGCAGCACTCGAAGCAGGGAGACAAGCATGAGCGACACCACTCTCACCACGAAGCCGCGCCTGAAGACCTCGGCGATGATCGCCTCTATTGCCGGCGAAGGACAGGTCACGCGTTCCGCCCCGTTCGGTCATGCGCTGGCCCGGTTGGCTCGGGAGAAGACGAACGTAGTTGGCATGACTGCCGACCTCGGCAAGTACACCGACCTGCACATCTTCGGAAAGGAGTTTCCAGACCGTTACTATCAGATGGGCATGGCCGAGCAATTGCTGATGGGCGCGGCCGCCGGTATGGCGCATGAAGGCGCCCAGCCGTTCGTGACGACGTACGCCGTATTCGCAACCCGTCGCGCGTATGACTTCATGCACCAGGCCATCGCGGAAGACAACCTCGACGTAAAGATCATCTGCGCACTGCCGGGGCTTACGACCGGCTACGGACCGAGCCATCAGGCGGCCGAGGATCTTGCGCTGATGCGCGCGATGCCGAACATGACGGTCATCGATCCGTGCGATGCGCTCGATACCGAGCAGATGGTGCCCGTGATCGCCGCGCATAACGGGCCGGTGTATGCGCGCCTGCTGCGTGGCAACGTTCCGGCCGTGCTCGATGAATACGACTATCAGTTCGAACTCGGCAAAGCCAAGCTGCTGCGCGACGGCGCCGACGTTCTGATCATCTCCTCGGGCATCATGACGATGCGCTCGCTGGAAGTCGCGAAGGTGCTCGAAGCGGACAACGTAGGCGTTGGCGTATTGCACGTGCCGACCATCAAGCCGCTCGACACCGAGACGATCTTGCGTGAAGCCCGACGCACGGGTCGCATGGTCGTGGTCGCCGAGAATCATTCGGTGATCGGCGGTCTTGGCGAAGCGGTCGCGACCTCGCTGCTTACGGCGGGCGTGATGCCAATGTACCGTCAAATCGCACTGCCCGATGAGTTCCTCGGTGCGGGCGCGCTGCCGACCTTGCACGATCGCTATGGCATCTCCACCCACGTCATGGCCAATACCATCAAGGGCTGGCTTGGTTGAGCCCACAGTGTTGTCCCGGCGCAGCACCACGGCGGACATCGCTTCGCCTGCGTATGAAACATGTCCTCGGCTAGCTTGAGCGGGGAGGGTGCGTCGGTTCCATCTACGCACTCTCCTGAAAAAGTAGGCTGCTGACATGTGTCAAGCAAAGCCTGCCCGACTGACGAAGAGCGCTGACGGGCCGCTTGCCGCTTGTCATCGGCCTCTCGGAATGAGCGAGCGACTGGCAGCACCGGGTCGGCCGCGGTCGGTTGCTTTTGACCGCAGCCGGCCACGACCGCTCATTCGCCAGCGACTCCACATGGCCGTGCGAGCGTGTGCTGATATCTTGGTAACTGCGGCCCGGCCTCGATCCACGCCGCCTGCCACATGACCGAGACGTGGCGTGGCAGAAAAAAGGGGCGATGCCTCATTTGCGATGCCCCTTATCACCGGCTACGGTGCCGATGTGCTGCGCGGCTGTATAGCGCGCAGATATCGGGCTATCTCCCCCGCCGCGTCGCGAGCGCTACGCATTACACCGATGAGCGTGGCAGACGCGGCGCCGCACCACTCGCCGTAACCGACAAACCACAAGCGTTCCTCGTCGCTGGCTCGCGTCCCGTCTGTCCTCGGCATTCCGTTTGCATCGCTGATCTGTAGCGGGTCAAGATGTTTGAGTGCGGGGCGGAACCCGGTGCACCAGATCACGACATCGACGCGGGAATGCGTGCCGTCGCTCCACGCGACGCCGTCTGTATCGAAATGGCTGAACGGACGCATTGCGTGCAGAACGCCACGCGCACGCGCGTCCCGTACAGGTGGCACCATGACGATGTCGCCCAAACCACCTACCGGCGCCGTCATCGTGTGCCCATCGCGTAGAGCCTGCCATTTGGCGGTCGCGCGTTCGAACAAGACCCGGCCATCCACGTCGTCCGGAAGAAAAACCGGTTCCTGCAACGTCACCCACATGGCGTTGCAGACTGTCGATACCTCCGCCAGGATTTGCGCGCCCGAGTTGCCGCCGCCCACCACCAGCACGTTTTGTCCGCGCAGATCGTTCGGATTGCGATACTGAGCCGAATGCATCTGACGACCGCGAAAGATCTCGCGTCCAGGATAGTCGGGGACATACGGCGCGCTCCAGGTACCGGTCGCACTCACGATCGCCCCGGCGAGCCATTCCCCGCGATCGGTACTGACCAGCAACCCACCCTGAACGCGTGAAACGGATTCGACATGAACGGGGCGTCGGACAGGGATGTGATAACGCTCCTCATATCGCGCCAGATAGTCGATAACCTCGTTGCGCGACGGGTACCTGTCGTGTGATACGGGCATCTGCCAGCCTGGCAGCGAACTCCATTGCGCCGGCGAAAACAGGTGTAGCGAGTCCCAGGTATGTCGCCAGGCGCCTCCTGGGGCGCTTTGGTTATCCAGCACGAGATAGTCGAGCCCCGCGCGACGCAGAAAGTAGGCGGTGGCAAGCCCGGCCTGGCCACCGCCGATTACCACGACATCAATGTCTACAGGCATCCGCTTTCGTCCCATCTCATGATTCGGATTCCGGCGGTCACGCCGTCCATTGAGCTCAAAGGCGGTGGGCGGTGCACTGCACTACGTGGCCACCCGCGACGTAATCACGTGCTCGAGGCCAGCTGGCCCGACCGGTGCCTCGGCGAGCCACGGAATGAGTGCGGTGCGCTGGGCCAGATCGTCCGCCACGCGGCGGACGAACGGCACCTCGTAAGTGCCCCGCTGGCACAGCATCGGGTCGGTCGTGCCACTCGCCAGCAACGACTGGTTGATGACCCACGCGTACGGCGTAATTCCCGCGCGCGCGAGGTCGGCGCTCAGGCGTTCCGCTTCGTGAACCGGCGTGGCTTCCGGCAACGTGACGATCAGGATGCGGCTGTAATCCGGGTCCCGCAGGCGCGGCAGCAGTTGACGGACCGACTCCGGCATGTCGCCTTGTGTGCGCATCACTTCGCGGTGATAGGCCTCGGCAGCGTCCAGCAGCAGAATGGTGTGCCCGGTCGGCGCGGTGTCAAGCACCACGAAGCCGGACTTGCCTTGATCGACCGTGCGCGCGAAGGCCCTGAAGACGGCGATTTCCTCCGTGCAGGGCGAGCGCAGATCTTCCTCGAGCATTGCCCGGCCGCCCGCATCGAGGTGCGATGCCGCTTTGGCCAGCACCTCTTCGGTGTACTGCTGCACTTCGCGCGCCGGGTCGATGCGTGTGACGCTCAGGCGAGGCACGACGCCATCGACGGTGGCGGCCACGTGCGAGGCCGGATCGGTGGTCGAGAGGATCACGTCGTGTCCGCGCCCGGCCAACGCAACTGCGATCGCGGCTGCTACCGTGGTCTTGCCCACGCCGCCTTTACCCATCGTCATGATCACGCCGCGGCCCGCGGCCGACAGCTCGTCTACCAGGCCGCCCAGGCCCGGCGGCAAGGCGGTGTCGGGCATCCGGTGTTCGGTCGGCATGCGCACGCGTTCGGGATGCGCCATGTCGCGCAGCGCATCCAGCCCGACCGTGCCGCGCGGCAGAAACGGAATGCGCGTCTGAGGCAAGCCCGCCAGTTCGTGCGGCATGTCGGCCAGTGCCTGTTGCGCACGCCGGGTCATGGCGGTCGCAATCGCGTCGTCGTTACGATCTTTGTAGAAGAGTCCGTTGATCGCCAGCACCTGGTTGCAGATGCCGAGGTCGGCCAGTTCGTGCCGCGTGCGATTCGCTTCGCGCAGTGCTGCGACTTCGGGCCGGCTCACCAGCACGACGGTGGTCTGGGCTGCGCTCGACAGCCGTTCGACGGTTGCCGCGTAGAGCGCTTTCTGCTTCTCCAGTCCGGCCAACGGTCCGAGGCACGAGGCGCCCCCCGTCGACGACGAGATGAACGCGTTCCACGCCGAAGGCAGCGTCAACAGGCGCAGCGTGTGGCCGGTCGGAGCGGTGTCGAAAATCACGTGATCGAAATCGGCCGTTGCGGCGGGGTCGCCGAGCAGTTTGGAGAATTCGTCGAAGGCAGCAATCTCGACCGTACACGCCCCGGAAAACTGCTCTTCCATATTGCGGATCGCCGCGGCAGGCAAGACGCCGCGATACGGTTCGACCATGCGTTCCCGGTAGGTCTGCGCGGCCACTTCCGGATCGATGTTCAACGCGAACAGGCCCGGCGCGCCCGGCACCGCGGTCGGCAACTGACTCAGGCGGACGCCGAGCACCTCGTCGAGATTGGAGGCCGGGTCCGTGCTGACGATGAGCACCCGCTTGCCGGCATCGGCCATGGCAAGGCCCGTGGTACAGGAAAGCGATGTCTTGCCGACGCCGCCTTTTCCGGTGAAGAAGAGATATCGGGTCTGCGTTTCAGGAAGGGACATGAGCGTTCCTTAGCAGCAGCCCGAGCCCGGCGAACAGCAGCTGCCGGCCTTGATATGAGGCTTTTCCTCCGTCGTCAGCGCAATGCCGAGTTTCTGCGCAAGCTGCTGGCGCGACGGATACATCCCCGTCGAGACGATATGGCCGTCGACCACGAGGATCGGCAGCCGCTCCATGCCGGCTTCCATTTCCTTGACCACCGCGGCGTTGGCGGCGAACGCCTGCGGCGCGTGGCCCAGGTTGTAGCGGGCCACCGTCACGCCGTGCGCCTCGACCCACTTCAGATCGGCGGCGAATTGCGCCAGTACGGGGTCGACGTCTACGCCGCAAACGCCGGTCGAGCAACACATGGCGGGATCGAACACTTCGAGATTCTTCATGGCAGGCACCTTGGAGCAATTGGAATTCAGCGACTTCCACAAGCTCGGATGCGTCTGCGGACAAAGATGCGTGAATTCGGGCAGACCGCGGATCGCTTCGGGAATGAGGGTTCGCTCAATGCGTGTGAATCCGCGGCGCGCAAAAAAATTGAGGGCGGATTCATCGTTCGGAATAAGGTATAGCGCGCGCAGCGATCGCGTTTGCGCCAGCGCAATGGATGCGTCGATAAGTCGGCCACCCAGACCGGATGCGCGCAGCCGCGGGTGAACGGCGACCGAACGCAAAAGGGCCGCATCGCCAACTTGCTCCAGCCCAGCCACCCCGACGATCCCGGCGTCCCGTACGGCGACGTGGAAGCCGTCGAGGCTTTGCGCCGTGAGGTCGCTCGCGGGTAGCCCGCACAGGTCCAGCAACGCAAGGATGCCGCCGAAGTCTGTGGCGACTGCCGGGCGAATCTCATCAACGGGCGTGCTCATGCCAATTCTCCCTTACGTTCACGGTATGTAAGTGGCTGCCGGATGATCAAGGTGATTTTTGTGCGGAGGCTGCCAGGGTAGTCCCGCGTGGTAACGGCAAACACCGGGTCGTAGAGGGGCGCCGGCGTCGCGGCGAAAAGGGAGACGGCGTAGCAGATGGTTCCCCACGAGACAAGCTGGGCGATTGCCAGCGCCCATGTCACGGTGTTGTCGTTCTCGTGGCGACGGGGAGCGAAGGCCGGCATGCGGTTAATCCGTTTCCAGAGTTTGTCGATTTCCCGATCGATATCTTTCACGTCAGGCTCTCCGTTCTGTCATAGACCATCTGGCTCGACCATTGTGGTGCCTCAGCTTGCAGAGTGGCGACGGTATGCGTCTTGACGCACGTCAAGGAGGACCGGACTGCCCTTGCCATCATGGAAAGCCGTCTTCTGTGCGACCGGAACAGTGCGGGGACCGGCTACCGACGTATGCGCAAGAGCACTACACCGGACAACATCGCTCTTCGTAAAAGTGAGGTGACGGTCATCTGCGATGTGACCGTGCGGACGTCCCCTTATAGGCCCAAAGCCGTCATCGGCCTCAGTGCTTGCAGAAGGGCGGATATGGGTCGGCAGCGATCAGTTGCTTTTGACCGCAACCGGCCATATCCGGCCATTGGCATCAGCCGCATCAAGGGCTGCTCTTCGATCGAAAGCAGACGTCTCCGCTTGAACGGTGATTGGCCATAACGGTTCGACATTCTATCGATACGCTGCACCACGTGCGGCAAGATAGGTGCCATTTTGAGATTGATGCGCGGCTTAAGCATCTTGTCGACGGCGCGTCAACCGGCGCCACTCTCGCTGCACGCGAGTCGTCTCTGTTAGAGGCGTCGGGATAGAAGTGAACGCAACACTTTGAGATAAACGACACAACCGGATGCGAACGCAGAACAAGCGGAACCTGTCCACCTGAGCGCTTTGTCAGCGATCAGCGTCCCGAATCGAGTATGTGGATTCCCAGCCGCCACCGAGCGCCTTGCACAGCGTGACGAGGTTAGTGTCGGCGGTTGCCTTGCTCTGCTCGAGATTGCTCTGCGCCGCCACCAGCTGCTTCTGCACGTTCAGTACGTCGAGATAATCGACCGCGCCAGCTTTGTACCGTTGCTGTGCGATCGCGAGCGCGCGCTGGTTCAGCGTTACCACGGATACGAGCCGATCGCGCCGGCGCTGTTCGGCAGCGTAGACGACAAGCGCGTCGTCCACCTCCCGCCATGCCTCGAGTACGGTACGTTGGTAGTTGATCGCAGCCTCCTGTTGTTGCGCTTCACGGAGGTGGAGCATTCCCTTGAGACGCCCGCCCTCGAAGATCGGAAGTGTAATCGACGGTCCGATCACGAACTGGCCCGATGCCCAGTTGGCGAGGCTCGACAGCTGCAGGCTCTGGAATCCCGCGCTGCCGTTCAACGAAATGCGCGGATAGAAGTCGGCCTTCGCCATTCCGATCGACGCCGTCGCGGCATGCAACTGTGCCTCCGCTCGCCGGATATCCGGTCTGCGCTGCACGAGTTCGGACGGAAATCCGATCGGCACCTGCTCGGGGAGCGGCGGAACGTCGCGAGACTCGCCGAACGCATGCCGCAGCGCCCCCGGCTCCTGGGCGAGCAACACGCCAATCGCGTTGATCGTCGTCTCGCCTTTCGCTTCGAGCGTCGGAATCAGGCTTTCAATCGATTCGGCCTGTGCTGACGCATTTGCGACATCCAGCTCCGTCGTGACCCCTTCGCGTACGCGAACGTGCGCGAGGTTTACCGCGTCCCGGGCAATCTCGAGGTTCTGCCGCGCGATACGAAGCTGAGACTGCGTATCGCGCAACTCGATATAGTCGCGCGCAAGCTCGGCCCGGACCGACAGCAGCACCGCATTGCGGTCCTCGTATGACGCGTCGCTCAATGCGGTCGCCGCTTCGACGCCACGTCGAACCCGGCCCCAGATGTCGATCTCCCACGACGCATCGAAGCCCGACTGATACAGATTGTAGGCCGGCGAACCTTTGGACCCCGGCAATGCTGCCACGCCGACCGGCGAGGTTCCCGATGCCGATTGCGGTTGCGTCTGTGTCGGCGTGACGCCAAGCAACGACAATATCCCGTTCTCGCTTCCACGCTCGCGGTCATACGATGCAGCGCCGACGATGGAAGGAAGTTCCGCGGCACCGGCGACCCGCTGTTGCGCACGGCTCTGGCGCAGGCGCGCGGACGCCACCGCCACGTCCAGGTTCGCGTCGGCGAGCTGCTTTTCCAGCGAGTCGAGCACCGGATCGCCGAAGAGCGTCCACCAATCTGCATTGAATTGCGATTCGACGGTCTTGCTCGATGCTTGCGCCGCTTCCGTGCGGCTGAAGACATCGGGGGTCGAGGTTTTCGGACGCTCGAAGTCCGGACCCAACGTGCATCCCGCCATCACGAGACACGCGAGTATCGCCAGTACCGTCTCGCGGACGGAGAATTCGTTCGTATTCATTTCCCGTTCCCTCCCGCCGTCGGCGCATCGCGATGTTTGCCAACAGCTACCTCCGCTTCGACGGAAAGCCCGACGCTCAGTGCGGACGCTGCCTGCTGTCCGCGGTCGATCGTGATCTTGACCGGTACGCGTTGCACGACTTTGGTGAAATTGCCCGTCGCGTTGTCGGGCGCGATGGGCGCGAAGCTTACGCCGGTCGCGGGCGCGAGACCGTCCACGTGACCTCGAATCACCACGCCCGGAAAGCTGTCGACCTTGATGCGTACGCCGGCACCGCGCCGCATGTTGGTAATCTGGTTTTCCTGAAAGTTGGCCACGACATACGCGTCCCGGAGCGGAACGATCGCGAGAATCGCCGCGCCGGGCGTCACGAACGCGCCCACACGCGCGGAACGTCGCCCGATCTTGCCGTCGACCGGTGCGCGGATCTCGCTGTAGGACAGGTTGAGCGTCGCCTGTTCCAGTGCCGCCTCGGCACGCGCCAGTGCCCCTGCCGCCTTGTCGCGCCCGGCGCGCAGGACGTCGAGGTTCTGCTCGGTCGCCGTCAACACGGCCCGATCGCGCGCTTGCTGTGCAAGCTGCTCGGCAAGCGTCGTCGCAGCATGCTGCTGCTCCTGTGCCGTCCCTGCACCAGCTTCCGAGAGATTCTGGTAGCGCGATGCATTGGCCCGCGCAAACGCGATACTGGCATCGTCGGACCGCAGCGTCGCGCGCGCCTGCTCGACGAGCGACGGCTGCCGTGCGATCTCGGCGTCGAAATTGGCCACGGACGCCTTGGCCGCGACCACATCGGCCTGGGCACTCAGCAATGCTGCGCGGAAGTCGCGATCGTCGATGCGTACCAGCAACTGGCCGGCCTTCACCGACTCGTTGTCGTCCACCAGGACATCGGAAATCTGGCCGGCGACGCGTGGCGCCACGAGCGTGAAGTCGGCTTGCACGTAGGCGTCGTTCGTGGATTCGGTTTCGGGTGCGGAAACGAGCCGTGCGCAGCCCCATACGGCCATGCCTGCCGCGACCAGGGATGCGGCAACGTAAGTGGTCTTGAACGGAAAACGGGTGGCGGTCGACATGATTTCGTCCATCAACGGGAAGGAGGCGGCGTAATGGTCCACGGCGGATAGATCCGCACGGGCAACACCGGAACAAGGAAAAGAAGTGCAACGGCGACGCCCGCCATCACGCGATAAAGATCGGCCGACGTCAGCACGAACGCCTGCTCGTGGACTCGGTGTGCAAGTTCGCCGAAATCATGAAGGCTGTCGATGCTCTGGTCCGTCATCGCCATGTGGTTGCCCAGGCGGTCCACCAGCACGTTCGAATGGAAGCGTTCGCGAGCGGTACCGACACCTTCGATCAGCGCAGTCGCCGCAGCGGCGGAGAACGTCTTCAGCGAATTGAACATGGCCGACGCGAACGGGCCCTCGGTCGGCGGCAAGCCCGTCGTCACGCCCATCAGGATCGACAGGATCACCATCGGCTGGGCCGCGATCTGTAACGACTGAAGCAGGTAGAAGTTGTCGCGAATCCACTCGGACGTCATCACGCTGCCCATCGCGCAGGTCGTTGCCATGAGGGCAAGGCCGATACCGAGCACCCAGCGGCGATCGATCTGCCTAAGGTTCAGCACGGCGGCGGTCAACGGCAGCGTGATCAGCAGCGGAAGCGCGACCAGCAGCGACAGCGGAGCCGTCTGCAGCGCTCTGTAGGCGTGAACCTTCGCGAGATACTGTCCCGGTATCGCAGCAACGCCGACCAGCAGCACCACAGCGCCCGTGAGCGTGAGGAGGCCGTGCGCGAAGTTGCGGCGGCCGAGCATCTGCAGCTTGAAAAAGGGCAGCGGGTGAAACCATTCGTTGACGAAAAACACCGCAAGCAGGAGCGCCCCGCCGGAAAACATCGCCCAGACGAAGCCGGAATTCAGCCAGTCGAGGCGATCGCCTTGCAGAAGACCGATCACGAGCATCGCCACGCCGGGAAAGCCGGTGAGGAATCCGATCCAGTTGAACGAACCGAACCGTTCGAGTTTCAGCGGATCGGCCGGAAGGCCGAACTGAATCGCCACACAGCTGCCGATCCCGAGCGGCACGATCTGAAGAAAGGCCATGCGCCAGCTGACATACTCCGTCCACAACGCAGCCAGCGGCGTGCCGAGCGCGGGCCCGAACGTCGCGGTCAGCGCGTAGCCTGCTAGCCCGTACAACTTTACCTTGGGCGGCAGATAGCGCAGCGCGACGATGATCAGCATCGGCGGCAGGCAGCCGCCCGCCACGCCCTGCAGCACGCGCAGCACGTACAGCGCGGGCAGGGTCGGCGCGATCGGGCAAAGCATGCCGAAGATCAACGTGGCGACGACGGCGCCGATCGTGAATCGCTTCAGCGTGAAGGTCATGCCAAACCACGGGGCGAACACCATCGTCGCCACGTTGGCGGCTTCGAACAGCGCGGTCAGCCACGTCCCGTCGTCATGTCCGATCGACAGTGCGCCTTGAATGTCGGCCATCGCCGCTGCGGTGACTTGTTCGTTGAGTATCGCCAGCAACGACGCGAACAGCATTCCGGTCAGGCCGATAGCGACACGCGGCGACAATGCAGCGTGACCGGAGCCTGTTTGCACCGGCGTCTGCGTGCTCCGCACCGGCGCGTGCGCCGGTGCGGGTATTCCGAGCGGCTCGCTCGTTCCGGTCGTCGAAGGGTTGGCGGAACTCATAGGATCCCTTGGCTACTGAGATTGGAGAAATGACGGCATGGGCGCGACGCCGTCAGCGTGCGGCCGGTTCATGGCGACGCGCTTCGTCGAAGTACTGCGGCGCTTCCCGGCGATCGAACATGCCGTACTCCCGCACGATGCGGATATGCCGAACGCGCGTATCGGAACGCAGATTCGCTCCGCGTTCGAACGCGGCGGCGGCAGCTTGGTCGCGCCAGGTCGCGACGACGATCACATCGCCGGGCGTCAACAGCGCGTCGAATGCGTCCCATGCAACGAGGCCGTGCGCCTGCGTGTCGAGCCCCAACCATCCGGCAACCGCTCGCGGACCTGCCTGCCTGGGCCAGTCCGGCGCGCACGTCGCGTCCAGCAGCGTGACGGCCGTGCCTGCGCCGACCTCGGTCACGTCGAGGCGCTGTTCCTGCAGGACCTGGCCTGCCGGAACACACGTATCGGCCACGACCTGGCCGATGCGCAGCTGGTAGTCGGAAAATATGCGATCGCGCGCGACCTGCTGAATGGTGTGGTGCTTCGTCGAGGTTCGCCAGCGCACCAGCGACTTCTCGTCGCGCCAGCTCGACAGCGACAGAAGCCATCCGTCCCGGGTCAGGCTTCCATAGCGCGTGTTGTCGACAAACCCGTCGATCTTCTCGAGTTCGGGCCGAAGCATCTTCGCCATGCCGAGATAGGCATCGAACTGTTCCGGTATCGGCTTGACTTCAAGCATTGCAGCAAACATGGCGGACTCCTTCATTCGGTTAGCGATACGGCGCAATGCGCAATGCGCGCGGCGCCTTTGATGCGGGCCGGTATCGTCGTGCTGTCGCAGCCACGCGGTGATGGAGTTCATTGTCGGAGATGAAGTGGCGCTCTCATAGCGCGGGCAGTTTCGGTTTTGGGCCAATGAGTGAGCGAATTGCGCCACGGCCGCAATGGACGTCTTCATTACCTGCACGACCGGAAAGACGCTGTTGCCGTCCGGCCGCAACGATCTGGCATCGGCGAACCGTGGGTGGCACGATCGGCCTGCTTCATGCCGAATGAAAATGGATCGATTGCGGCCATCCTGACGCGCTTTTGGGTCAGCCGAACGTGTGAAAGCTCGACGTGCAGCATCGCGCGCATACAATCGCGACGTAGGGATTCAATCGACCGCGTCGGGAGGCGGAATGGACAAGTTGCGCGAGATGGAAGTCTTTGTGGCCGTCGTCGACCGCGGCAGCTTCACCGCCGCATCGGAGAAGCTCGGCTTGTCGACGGCAGCGGTTTCGCGGGCGGTGCATTCGCTCGAAACCCGAATCGGCACGCAACTGCTGGCGCGCACGACGCGCTCGGTGCGGGCGACGGATGCCGGCACGACGTACGCCGATGCGTGCCGCAAGGTGCTCGACGTGATCACGGACGCGGAGGTGAATATCGCCACGGATCATGAAAACCCCGTGGGCACGCTGACCATTTCAGCCCCGGTGCTGTTCGGCCAGCGATTCATCGCGCCGCTGGTGAATGCATTCGTATTGCGTTATCCCGATGTCGACGTCAACGCCGTGTATGTCGACCGGACCACGCGGCTGCTCGAGGAGGGTGTCGATATTGCCATCCGGATCGGCCACTTGGGCGACTCTTCGGTATTCGCGCTTCCGTTGGGTGTCGTTCGGCGGCGAACGTATGCAGCGCCTGCCTATCTCGCTGCGCACGGAGAACCCGCGCATCCGCGCGACCTGCTCCATCACGACTGCGTGTCATGCACCGGCGTGTCGCTTCCGCTCGAGTGGGTGTTTCACGACAACGGTTCGCGAGTGCCCGTTCGACTTCGGCCGCGGATGATCGTCGATCTGGTTCCCGCCGCCGTTCTGGCTGCCGTCGATTGCGTGGGCGTGACCCAGCTCTTGTCGTATCAGGCTGCCCCGGAGGTGCGCGACGGCAGGCTTCGGCCAATCCTGACGGCGTTCGAGCACGAGCCGATTCCCGTAAGCCTGCTCCATGTCGAGCGGCGAGGCGCGAGCGGGAAGGTCCGGGCCTTCGTGGATTTCGTTACCCACACGCTGCGCAACAATGCAGAACTTCAGGGCACGGACGTGATCGCGACACGGAGCTCGCGGTAGGCGGCCACCAGCGAATCGAGGTCGAACGCGCGGTTCAGGCCGCTCGGATTCGGCAGCACCCATACACGCGCACCGCCGAACGTATCGGATTGCGCGCCCCACTGGATGTCGCGCTTGCCGGACATCGCCGCAAGGGCGGTCTTGCCGAGAAACGCGACGTACCTCGGCGCATGGTATTGGATCTTCCGCTCGAATCCCGATGCGGCCGCTTCGAACTCCGATCGCGACAATTCGGCGGCACGGGCCGTCGCACGCGAAACGGCGGTGGTGAGCCCGCAACCATATCGAAGCAGCGTGCGATCGTCATCGGGACGAATCCGTTCGGGCGAAAAACCGGCGAGGTGAACGACGCGCCAGAATCGGTTGCTTGCGTTCGAGAAATGATGGCCCGCCGAGGCCGAACCGAGCCCTGGGTTGATGCCGCAAAAGATCACCGACAACCCGCGTTCGAGAATGTCCGAGAGCGGCTGAACCGGATTGGCGTGACTCACGGATGCAATCGCCGTTGCGAATGCGAACCGGCCGCGTCTCCCGCACCGGCCTGCGCGTGCCGATTCGAATCGGCCGTGCTCCTGAACCGTTGCCGGTACTGTTGCGGCGTGACGTTGAGCCGCCGCGCGAACGTCGCGCGCATGTGCGTGGCACTGTGGAAGCCGCATTTGAACGCGACGGTCTTGAGCGGTGCATCCGACGTTTCGAGCAATGTCCTCGCGGTATCGACGCGAATCTGTTCGACGAACGCGGACGGCGTCACCTTTGCATGCTTGGCGAACAGCCGCGAGAAGGTCCGGCGGCTCACCGACACGGCGCTCGCGAGCTGCTCGATCGACAGCGTATCGGCGATGTGGTCGGTCACGTACTGGTGGACCTTGCCGATGATCGGGTCCTCGTCCTTGCCGGCCGAAATGAACGGACTGTACTGCGACTGCCCGCCTTCGCGCTGAATATAGACGACCAGTTGCTTCGCGATGCGTACGGCCATCTCGTGTCCCCAGTCTTCCGATACGAATGACAGGCAAAGATCGATGCCTGCCGTCACGCCGGCGGACGTAAACAGTCGCCCGTCCCGGATGAAGATGCTGTCGGGTTTTACGCTGGCCAGCGGAAACTCGTTTGCGAGGCGCGCTGCAACCGCCCAGTGCGTCGTCACGGCCTTGCCGTCGATCAGGCCCGCATGGCCGAGCAGAAACGTTCCGTTGCACACGGAGCCGAATCGCGTCGCGCCCCGTGCCTGGCACTGCAGCCAGCCGAGGACGTCGCCGGAGGGGCAGGCGTCCGGCAATTGCGGGCCGCCCGCGACCAGTATCAGGTCATATTGCGCGTCGAGATCCCCGAAGCCGAACTGAACGGACAACTGCATTCCGTTCGAACACGTCACGGTGCCGGCCCTCTTTCCGACGAGGGAAACCTCATACCTCTGATGAACAGGAAGATACGTGTTGGCTTCCGCAAATACGTCCAGTGGGCCTGCGACATCCAACGCCTGCACACCATCGAAGACGACAATGGCGACTTTCATTCCTGACCTTCAGCAAATAAGAACCCGCTCGCGCGGAGGCACCACATACCGCGACTGCTGCATCGCGTTTCGAGCCGGCGCGGCGACCTGGTGACGAGCGTTGCGCCAGATTACCGCAACGGACGGACCGCGTGGACACACGGTCCGGTAATTGACTTTTGCGGCGCAGGAAGAAGGCTGAATGTAAGCCGTGCCGGCGTGCTCCGACGTTTGTGGAGCGGCAGCCGTGTGTCGGGCGCCGAAACCGGTGACGCGACGTGGCCGAAATCTCGCCGCGATTGGCCGCGCAAGGTTGCATGTCCGGGTTTCCGCTCCCGCTCCGCCTGACTAGACTGGGTTCGGCAACGCGCGAGGCAACGACGCCGCCGAAGATGGGCACGGAACCGAATCGTCGTATCGCTCGCAACGCGTCACGTGGCGCCGCTGTTTCGAAGGAACGACGCGGCCCGTCTGCGGCCGGTATCGGCGTCGAAAGCGTGGCCTCGCCCGGAATACGTTTGCGGAGGAATGTGTCATGGATGTCGGAATCATGCTGTATGCCGGCTTTCGGCTGCTCGAGGCAAGCGGTCCAATGGATGTTTTTCAGGAAGCGAATCGCCAGTGCGGCCGGATCGTCTACGAACAGCACCTCGTCGGACCGGTGCCCGGGCCCGTCGTCTGTTCGAACGGAACCGCGGTGGGCACGACAGCGTGCCTGGCGGACGCGGCCGCATCATTCGACATCGTCGTGATACCCGGTTCTCCGTTCGACGGTCCGGAGCGAGAGCATCGTGCGCTCGTGGACTGGCTTCACGAAACCGGATGTCACGTGCGGAAGCTCGCGACGGTATCCAACGGAGCGTTTCTGCTCGCACGTGCCGGCCTTGCCGATCGTCGCTGGCTGGTCACGCATCCGGGCGGCGGACAGCGTCTTGCCGACGAGCATTCGCAGGTGAACGTCGTCGCCGGTCAGCATTGCGTGAAGGACGGCAACGTCTATTCGGCGGACGGCGTGCACGCCGGCATTCGCGTTGCCCTGGCGCTCGTCGGCGAGGATCTGGGCCAGCGCGTCGTCGAGCACATCGCCAGAAGATTGTTGGCGTAACCGCACTGAAGTGGCGCACGAGCGGGCGCCATCGGTCACGCGCGCTCGGTCCGGGACATCGCGTCGATGAGCAGGCGCATCGCGTCGCAACCCGCCGTGGCCCGGAAAACGCTCATTTTGGCCTGCAAGCGCGGTTCATCCGCGCATCGACGGCTTCGATCGTTGGCAGAATGATCTCGACTCCTTCGCAATTCTTTCATGTGTGCGCGCACGAACGTGCGCGATGAGTCGGGCCTGATACAACGAGTCCGTTGGAACGATCGTCCGTGAACGGGTTTGGAACGCACGCTGTTCTCGAGTTGGAAGGCAAATCATTCATCGTCATCGGTCGCCGACGCGGTCGGCGCCCATTTCCCTACGAGGCAGCCATGTCCCGGAATCCCGCTGTTACGTCGCAGATTCTTCCGCCACCTGCTCACGCCGGCGAACTGATGTCCGGCGCGGACATCATCCTGCGGGTGCTCGCCGAACAGGGCGTCGATACGCTGTTTGGATACAGCGGCGGTGCAATCCTGCCCACATACGACGCCGTGTTTCGTTTCAACGAATTGCACAAGGCAAGCCCCAAGCGCCAGATCCGGTTCGTCGTTCCTGCGAACGAGCAGGCTGCAGGCTTCATGGCCGCCGGCTACGCGCGTGCCAGCGGAAAAGTGGGCGTGTTCATGGTGACGTCCGGCCCGGGCGCGACGAATGCGGTCACGCCGATCGCCGACTGCAACGGGGATTCGGTTCCCGTCGTCCTGATCTGCGGACAGGTTCCGCGCGCGATGGTCGGCACCGATGCGTTTCAGGAAGCGCCGGTCTTCAACATCATGTCGGCGTGCGCAAAGCAGGTATTTCTCGTCACCGATCCGGCGAAGCTGGAGCAGACGCTGCGAAGCGCATTCGAAATCGCTCGCACCGGCCGTCCGGGACCGGTGGTCGTCGACGTGCCTAAGGACGTTCAGAACTGGGTGGGACCTTATCTCGGCCACGGTACATTGCAGTTTCGCGGGTACTCGGATCGACTTCGAATGGTGGCAAAAGGCGCCCGTCTGGACGACGACAAGCGTGCGGCATTCTTCGACCTGCTGGCGCAGAGCCGGCGCCCGCTGCTCTATGCGGGCGGCGGCATTGTCGCAGCGGAAGCGGCAGGCGAGCTGCTGCGGTTTTCCGAGCGCTACAGGATCCCCGTCGTGACCACGCTGATGGGCATCGGCGCGATACCCGCACGATATGAGCTGGGGCTTGGCATGCTCGGCATGCATGGCACCGCCTGCGCGAACTACGCGGTCGAAGACTGCGATTTCCTGATCGCAGTGGGTGCCCGGTTCGACGATCGGGTCGTGGGCGGCCGCCCTGATCGATTCGCGCCACGCGCACGGCATGTGGCTCACATCGACATCGACGAGGCGGAAATCAACAAGGTCAAGCGGGCGCAGTGGAGTCACATCGGCAATGCGAAGGACGCGTTGCGGTCGTTGATGACGCATGACCGGATCGTGCAAAGCTCCGCGGACTGGCTAGATCGAGTCGCGGAACTCAAGCGCCGCCACGGGATGAATTTCGACCGGAACAAGTCAGCGATTCAGCCACAGTACGTGATCGAGAAACTCAGCGAGATGACGGGCGGGCGCGCGATCGTCACGACTGGAGTAGGCCAGCATCAGATGTGGGCCGCTCAGTATTTCGATTTCGTCGAGCCGCGCAGCTTCCTCACATCGGGCAGCATGGGCACGATGGGCTTCGGGCTACCGGCTGCGATCGGTGCGCAGTTGGCGAGGCCGGATGCGCTGGTAATCGATATCGACGGTGACGGCAGCATCCGGATGAATGTCGGCGAACTCGAGACGGCGAGTACGTATGGTGTGCCCGTGAAGGTGCTGCTTCTCAACAACTGCGGCGACGGGATGATCCGGCAGTGGCAGCGGCTCTTCTTTGATGGACGGATGTTCGTGAGCGACAAGGCGCTTCATCGAAAGGACTTCGTGATGGCGGCTCGGGCCGATGGATTCGAATTCGCTTGCCGCGTCGATACGATCAGTGAATTGGAGGCCAAGCTTAGGGCGTTCATTGAATTTGAGGGGCCAGCCTTCCTCGACGTAAGGATCGACCCAGGTGCCGATGTGTTCCCAATGGTCGGGCCGGGTCAAAGCTATTCGACGATGGTCACGGGGCCCTTTATCGCGGCCCGAGCGGGCATTGAGCGTGGAGCGCACCACGAAGGCCCCCCGAACCGGACCGATATGTTCTGATGCTGCTGCACTCTGGCGCTGCGGCACATAACGCGTGCACGAACGAGAAGCAGAGCGGTCGGGGCGGAGCATATCGTATGCCAGCCCCCCGCCTTGCTTCATATCGCCGACTTCTATCCCGATCCTGGTCGAACATCATGATTGACGAAAATCTGATTCATAAGGCGCTCGCAAACCCCTTGAGGCGCGAAATTCTGGCGTGGCTGAAAACGCCGGATCGAGGATTCGCGAGAGGAGTCGTCGACTTTCGTCATGGCGTGCCGTCGAATGCGATCCATGCACGTAGCGGTCTATCGCAGTCTACGGTATCTGCACATATCGCGACGTTGATTGACGCCGGGCTTCTCGTTTCGAACCGAGTGGGTCAGTGGATTTTTGTGTCTCGTAATGAAGAGGTAATACGCGCGTTCGGCAAGCATGTCTACTTGCATCTTTGACGAGATCGTTGGCGCATCGCGGACAGACGAGTGTCTAACGTCGGCGGCTCTTATACATCTGTTTGCGGACTTTCCAGGCAAGTACACTGAAGATCCGCTTCGGGTCGATCTGCGTCGGTCGCGCCTCGCAGGGCGGCGGACGGCCGCGTTCGGCCATGAAGCGCCGTTCGCCTGCATGCACATTCGGACAGTCTAGCGACCGCTCCAGTCGGCAAACGGTCGTTCCGATGAGAATGATTCAGATTCCGTCATCTGCCAAAGCGCTCCTGACCTGCACTCAGGGTGTTCAGAACCCGGTGAATTCTCAACCCGCCGGATTGGCGCTGCGGCGACATGCTACGATCAATGCGATCCGACTTTCATCCCGACGCACAATGACGACCATGTATGAATTGCTCGGTGTGTGCGAGAACGCGACCAACGAGGAAATCAAGCGAGGCTACCGAAAGGCGGCGATGAAAGCGCATCCCGACCGCAATGTCGGGTGCGAAGCGGACGCGCATGCGCGATTTCAGGAGATCAAGGAGGCATACGCGATTCTCTCGGACCCGGAGCTGCGCCGCGTCTATGACACCGCTTACGCAGAGGAAATGCTCCGTCACGCACGGCTTCGCGAAGAAGAGGAGCGCTTGAACGCGGAGCGCGAAGCGGAATATGCGCGGTTCGTGGCATGGGCGATGCGCTTCGCCGAGCAAGGGCACAACCGTGACGTCGTGTTCGGTGTTCTGCTCGGCCGTGATTGCGATGTTCAACTCGCCGAGCGCATTGCCGGCAGCGTGGTCGAGTTGCATGCGTCGCGCCAGCCGGGCGCATCGCGGGACGGGGAGCGTGATGAGCAGATGCCGCAATGCGACGAGAGGGCGACACAGGCGGCATCGGCGCAGGCGTCAAAGAGCGACGCGCGAAGGAGTGGCGAACACGCGCATACGGACTTTTTCAGCGCTCTCTGGCACGGCGTGTTCGGGCTGCGCCGGTGAGCCTTGGTGTGTGACCAGTTCTGCGAACGCAGAACTCGAACGCGATCGGTGCCAACTTCGAGGGAGGTTTTTTGATCGACTGCTTCATGAATTGACGGCTAATTGGGCAGTATTCGGCCATCAACTGCCGTTGAGAGAGACGGGAAATCTGCCGCTGGACCGGCCGCAATGCCTCGGAACCTGACGGACTCGCTATGCACGCAAGTCGGCGGTGACGTGCGCTCACTTGTCGGAGTTTGAGTTTCGACTTTAGTCGAGTGACGGCCGATCACCTCTCGGTGGCCGCAGACGAATGGTTAAATCCGCTAGTGGTTTGTTGATCGCAATGTCACTTTTCGCCTCGGCGACTTTTCAGCCGTTGGCATTATATGACGAATTGGACACAATTCGGCTGGTTATCTCTGCGCCATTGTGGCGTTGCAAGTTGCATGATATACAATGACGTTTCCATTTTCACAATGATAGGCGCTGGAGACCGAATGCCAATATCAGAAAAAACCGTCGAGTTGAACGTCTCACGAACTATCATCGAAAAAATGAGGCGAACGCATCAGATCAATGCGTATGCTATCGGTGCAACTCAAGCTCAAGAACAACAGTTTGGCTTCGATGTGCTCGCTACCGATGGATCGTGGTGTGGTGGTTTTATTCAATACAAGCGGTTGTATGCAAATGGTAATATTAATAGATGGAATCTCAACCGCACTAAGTATCGCGATCAGCACTCGATATTATGCGCTGTTGAAGCTTTAGGTTACCCGGTCTTCTATTGTTTTCCAAAATTTGATTCGGAAACGACGCTTCGACAGTGGACACCTCCATCTCTTTGGAGTCAGGTGTGGTGGATTCAGCCGTCCGCTATTCCTGTACCTTCTCCTGTTGATGCTCACCATCATGTAACATACGACAACGCAACCGGAGTCTGGCAGGTGTATTCAGATGAAGGTACAGAGTTCGATCCAGGCTCTGCCGATTTTTCTTTTGTTGAAAAGCGGATGTTAGATCTGGATGTCGAGACTCATTCACTCGAGCGCCTTAAGGGAAGCGTTCGCGAGATAATGGAGACTCGCTGGAAAAGCATTTCGCAGCCTACTCAAATAGATGCTGGTAAAAGTACTCGCGGTTTAACGGGTTACATGAGTAACGTGTCTCGGGGTCTCGGGCTGATCGCATTTCAACTCGAGGAATACCAAGGCGAACACGACAAAGGTGCCGGCACATCGAATGTAAGAGTTCGAAATACTCAAGGAGTTCGCCAAAGGTCGTAGTGGCTGCCAGTGTACCTTGCGGTGCGACGTTCCTTACCGACGGAGGATCTGTGCGAGTCTGTAACGGCAGAACTTCGACGGACCGACGGGCGTCCCATTCGCGTCGGAAAAGAGCCGTCGGCGCTTTTGCATGGTATCCGGTCGCTTCGACACCTGCCGCCCACGCGTCGCCAAGCATCAAACCGACATCGGCGGTTCAGGTTTAGCCATCTTCTATGGGCCATGCATGTGTACAGTGAATCGTTTAAGGCCCTGATCCGGCATGTACGTCAGACGATTAATGGCAGCGCTGGAGGCTCTCCATATATATCCGCGTAAGCTCGTCTCAGTAAATAATAATAAGGCATCCAATCAAGTTCGAAAAGAATATTGCTATCTTCAGGCATGACAAAATCGCTCCGCGCAAGCCGAATCAGGAGGTAACAGATTGCATACACCGACAGTGTCGTGAAAAGCGTTAGCCTTGCGGCTTCACTATCGTAAACTGGGCCATTGCTCTTCCACAACGCGCCGTCGCTGGCGTCCGGGCGTGAGTGCGAATAGTTGCAAAGCTGCTGGTACGTCGCGGCCAACATGCTTCCGTTTTCGAACATCCACTTCCCTTGTTCCTTTCGGAGATTGCCGAGCAACCGACTCCTACATCGGCCAAACGTCAGATCGCCACCTCCTGCCTTCCAGGCGATATAATCTTTATCGTTCGGATAGAGACTCCCGTAAGCTCCGATCATTACGAGCTCGAGGGCCGTGCGTAATTCCGCGATTGTGGCTCGGTAATATCCGTGCAGGAAATTAAAGGTCGAGCATTGGAAGCACTCGCCGGCGCTGAGGAGATTTCCGAATATCTCGTCAGGCTTTTGTGGGTCGCCGACCGTCTCAATCCAGTCACCCCAGAGGCTATACATTAGGCGAAGCCAGATCCCGTTGTGATTAGAAGTTGTTATGGATACATCTTCGGGGAGGTGCATAATTCCGTCCCAGATTTCCTGATCAATCAAGTCGGACGGTGGTACGGCTTCGCCGCCAGAAGCAAACTCATGCGGCTCGAGTACGCTGCGAATCGCTCGGAAATCAGAAAGTGGAAGTTTCTTAGTCATCTATTAAGTATAGCGAATTTTCGCTACTCATCGACTAGCTGGTTCGCTTTGCAAACCTCGAAAACCCGTGTGTATTTCGCTGCTTGTTGGAGTACGCCATCACGACTCACCGGATAACCTGGTTCGTATTCTTCAATACTTCTTCCGCCCTTCCTCGTTTCGGGAGGAGGCAATTTTCTCGGCTCGCTGTCCGCGGAATCAGTTGCACGGCGGACGATGCCCCACCATGTCTGACGGTTGTGATGATCAACAGGCGGCATGCGACCTTGGTTTTGCGAATGGCCGTTGGACTTTGAGAACGGTCGTTGCCGGTGCGGCGAACCGGATGACAGCAACGGGTCGATGCCGGACGCCGACTTCGCGCGAAAGCGCATCGCTCGATGCCCGTCATGGACGGGATCACACCGATAAGCGCAAGCGTTGAATGCCGCCCCCCCGGTCGAAACAGCGGCCATCTGATCGTGGAGTAGTATTCCCCCATGTCCAGGTTATTGCTCGGCCTCTGCGGCGCGCCGTCAACCATCCGTGACGAGGGTGGCAAGCTCATCAAAGGGTTTGGAAACTCCTTGAACGATGCGTGCGGTGGCGTCGGCCGCGACGACGGCATTGATGGGAATGCATCATGTCAATCGAATGGAAGCACCGTGCAAGGCTATTTATCCAGCGTTTCTGGCAGCCGACCAGTGCGTGCATGACCTGCATGCCGGGGAGCTGGGGCAGTATTACGAGCGTTGCCCACTGGACGATTGCATTTCATACAGGTTTGCTTACTGGCCTCCTGGCCGTACTTTTGACTTTCACGCCTGCGTCAAAACTCTACGCGCATCGATACGGCAATGCGCTGATCGTTGGCTTGCTGACAACGCTAGGCGACGCCTACTCGCACACGAGTCACTACCGTATCCCCTATGTCGAGCACATCGTGACGGGGGCAATTTCAGGTCTCTTGACACTGGCGGCCTCATATCTCTTCGAAGACCGCGCGCGACGCCTTCGGGCGGTATGGGCTCGAGTTTTCGGATAGCGTATCCGGTGTCTTCCTGAGCCCTCCCGGCCGAGCGGCAAAAGGCTCCCCGGCGAGGCGACGCTTCATGATCGGGAGACTGCGTAAGGACAACGGGAGTTCGCGTCTGTGACATGCCCCAGCGTCAGCGTGCGGCCAGCTCGAGCCGGTCCGACGAAATTGGCGGGCGTCGGCTTCGCGTCCCAGGTGCGATGGTCGCGGGTCGCGCCGCGAACGTCGGCGTGCCGGTGACGCAAAACCATTTGTACCGCCCGGCAATCAACGGTATTCGCCAAGACAGCGACTGTTCCGCAGTGCCTGACTCGACGCGGGACGTAACGTGATCTGCATCAAAGCTCGCATGCGATGTGCCACGTTTAATGTGCGAAGCGGAATCGCTCGTTTTTGAGGCTGCCATGCGCCGTGACCGACGCTGGCGTCTGCCCGCGCAGCGGCGCGCCGCCGCCTCGGCTTGGGCCGGGAAGCAATCGGGAGACTGGACATGCTGCGCGATGTGCTGGTGCACGTAGACGGGAGCGAGTCGGGGCGGCGCAGGGTGCAATTCGCCGTCGACTTGGCAATGAGCGTCGGTGCACGACTGAGCGGAATACACGTGACCCCGCCGGCGGAGGTTCCACCTCTGTACAAACCGACCCGCGTGGCGGAAGTCACTGCATATCTCTCCGCGAAGCTGGCACAGGACAGCACCGCGGCAACGGTGGCCTTCAGGGAAGAAGCCGTGGCGCGCCTTGCTGATGCATGCTGGTTCGAAGCGAAAGGCGACGTAGCCAAAGGCATCAGCGACCGAGCCCGCTACGCGGACCTCGTCATCATTGGCCAGGACGAATGGCAAGGCTCGCCCGAAACGCATCCCTTGCCGATCGCCCACTCGGTTGCCGTCCGATGCGGTCGCCCGGTCCTGGTTGTGCCTGCCGCGGCACCACCATCACTGGTCAGGGCCGCCGTTGCCTGGGATGGCAGCCGTGAATCCGTGAGGGCCGTCCACGATGCCTTGCCGCTGCTGCGGCTGTCGCGGTTGGTCCGGATCATCGCGTTCGTTTCTCCGACCGCGGAGGGCAGTGAGGACGACGCGGAAAGTCTCCTGGACCACCTGACCCGACATGCCGTCGCTGTCGATTCAGCCGTACTTCGGATCGGTTCCACGGAAGAGCATGGTTCACTGCGTGAACACATTGAGAACGGGCCATACGACTGGCTGGTGATGGGCGCTTACTCTCATCCCATGTGGATGGAGTTCATCCTCGGTGGCGTCACTCAGTCCATTCTCCTGTCGGCGAAGATACCCGTGCTGGTTTCCCATTGACGAGGTGAGTGGATGGACGCCAAAGGATTGCAGCGCACGCACGTTTTTCGGGGCCTTTGGGGGCGTCTGAAGGAGCACCCGCTAGCCCGGGTCGGGCCGGGGCTGATCACCGGCGTCGCCGACGATGACCCCAGCGGGATCGCCACCTATTCCCAGGCGGGTGCCCAATTCGGGCTGAACATGCTTTGGACGATGCCGCTGGCGTACCCGTTGATGGCGGCGGTTCAATCGATGTGCGCGAACCTTGGCAGGGTCACTGGAAAAGGGCTCGCGGCCAACATCAAGACCGCATTCCCGCCGAGCGTGCTGAGGAGCGTCGTGCTGCTGCTGCTCGTTGCGAACACGCTCAACATTGCTGCCGACGTTGCTGCCATGGGCGAGGTTGCGGAGCTCGTCTCCGGTGTCGATCGTCACCTCATGACGGCGTTCTTCGTGTTCGGGACGCTTCTGCTGCAGATGTTCGTTCCCTACCATCGCTACGTCTTCTTCCTGAAGTGGCTCACCGTCTCCCTGCTCGCTTACGCGGCGGTTCTCTTTACGGTTCATGTTCCGTGGGGGCAGGTTGCACTGCGCACGGTCTGGCCCAGGTTCACACCCAATGCCAGCGCCGCCGCCGTGGTGGTCGGTGTCTTTGGCACGACCATCAGCCCATACCTGTTTTTCTGGCAGGCCTCCGAAGAAGTCGAGGACATGCAGGCGAACCGCGGCAGTGCGCCGCTGGTAAGCGACGCGCGTGTCGCCTACGCGGAACTTCGACGTATCCGGTGGGATACGTGGAGCGGCATGCTGTACTCCGACGTCGCCGCCTACTTCATCATTCTTGCGACCGCCGTCACCCTCCATGTGGCTGGCGTCACCGACATCAACACGGCGGCGCAGGCAGCTAGCGCACTGCGGCCGCTCGCCGGCAACTTTGCGTACATGCTTTTCGCGCTCGGTATTCTCGGCGTGGGGCTGATCGGTGTGCCGGTGCTGGCGGGTTCCGGCGCTTACGCCCTGTCCGAGGTGATGGGCTGGAAGGAGGGGCTCGAACGCAAGGTGGGCGATGCGCGCGGGTTCTACGGGATCATCGCCGTCAGCGTGCTTGCCGGACTCGGAATCCAGTATTCGCCAATCAGTCCGATGAAGGCCTTATTCTGGAGCGCGGTGATCAACGGAGTGGTCGCCGTACCGCTGTTGGTCGTCATCATCATCCTTGTCTCGAAGAAATCGGTCATGGGCGCTTTCACGGCGAGTCGGCCGCTGATTGTCCTTGGCTGGATTGCGACCGCGATCATGGGGGCGGCGGCCGTGGCAATGTTCATCCCTGGCTGACCATGCGGTGAACGTTCGGTTCACGTTGCGACCATCGGCTTTCGCCAGCACGCGAGCCGGATCGGCAAGGGGCGGCACGATGCGACGCGACGGCCGTCGGACGGACGGCGCGTCACGGCGCGTCACGTGCGTCCGCACGATGCCTTACGGCTTGGCCCCCATCACGAACTCGAACGTCGCCACGCCGTCGACGCCACCGGTCACGCGGTCGCCCGGCTGCAGCGCGCCGACACCGGCCGGCGTGCCTGTGAAGATCAGGTCGCCGGCCTTCAGCTCGACCGAGCGCGACACGTACGCGATCACGTCCGGCACGGCCCAGATCATGTCCGCGAGATCGCCTTGCTGGCGCGTTTCGCCGTTGACCGCGAGCCAGATCCGGCCGCTTGCCGGGTGGCCGGTCGCGGTCGCCGCGCGCAGCGCGGTCACGGGACCCGACGCATCGAAGCCCTTCGCCCAGTCCCACGGCCGGCTCAGCTTCTTCGCCTCGGCCTGCAGGTCGCGGCGCGTGAGGTCGACGCCGACGCCGTAACCCCATACGTGCGACAGCGCGTCGGCCGGGTCGATCGACCGGCCGTCCTTGCCGATCGCGACGACCAGCTCGATTTCGTGATGGAGGTCGCCGGTCAGCGGCGGATACGGGACGGTGCCGGCGGCCGGGACGATCGCGTCGGCCGGCTTCGTGAAGAAGAACGGCGGTTCGCGGTCGGGGTCGGCGCCCATTTCGCGCGCGTGGTCGGCGTAGTTGCGGCCGACGCAGAAGACGCGGCGCACCGGAAAGCGCGCGGACGACTGTTCGACTTCGACGGAAGGACGCTCGGAAGCGTCGATGACGTATGCGGACATCGGATGGCCTCGTTCGATGAAAAGACGGATGCCGTCGCCCGCGCAATGCACCACGGGCCGGCATGCATGGAACGATACCCGACGCATGCGCGCCCGGATGCGACGCAACTGCGTTTTAACCGGACAAATCTACGCGTCGCCGCCCGCCGGCGCGTCGTCGCCGGCCGGCAGCGCGGCGTTCGCGTCCCGGTACGCCTTCGGCGACACGCCGACCCGCGCGCGGAAGCGCCGCGCGAAATACCCTTCGTCGCGAAAGCCGACGGAGCGCGCGATGTCGGCGATGCGCCGGCTCGTATGGGCGAGCAGCGATTGCGCGAGCGCGATCCGGCGCTCGGTCACGAGATCGGTGAAGGTGCTGCCGGTTTCCTTGCGCACCAGGTGTGCGAGGTAGTTCGGCGACAGGAAGGCGGCCTCGGCGGTGGCCGCGAGCGTCAGGTCCTCGCGGGTCAGGTTCGCGCGCACGTGGCGCATCACGCGCGCGAGCGCGTCGCGCCGGCCCGCGCGCTGGGCGCCGCGCTGCGCGAGCTTGTCGAGCGCGCCCGCGTATTGCGTGCAGACGAGCCCGATCAGCTGCAGCAGATAGCCGCGCAGCAACGTGCTCGAGCCGAAGGTGCGCACGCGGTCGGCATCGAGCATGCATAGCGCGAGGCGGCGCGCCTCGTCGAAGGCGTCGCCGGTCAGGATGAAGTCGAGATGTTCCTGGAAGCGGAACGGCGTCAGCTCGGGAAAGCGGTGCGCGGGGACATCCTCGAGATCGAGCGGATCGACGTCGAGATCGGCGCGCAGGAACGCCTGGCTGAAGTTGATCACGATGAAGTGCGCGCCTTCCGGATGCGGAATCAGGTGCTCGCGGTGCGGCAGCACGAACGCGAGCGCGCCGCGCGGAAACGGTCGCGTGACGCCGCCGATCCGCTGTTCGGTGTCGCCGCCGAGATTGAACTGGATCTGGAAATACGCGTGCCGGTGCGGCTCGGTGATCGCCTGGCGCGACGCCTGGTCGCGGATGTAGAAATCGAGCCGGTCGCTGCGTTCGGGCATCCCGTACAGGCGCGGCGGGGCGGTGGATGGCATGAAGGATTCTGCTGTTCGTGACGCGGTTGAGCCGCGATGGTACAGCGAACCGGGCGCGGCCGGAATCCGTGGGCGCGAGCCGCGCAGGCCGGGCGGGCGGTGTGCGCCCGCCCGGCGACAGGGCAATCAGGCGGCCGGATGAAAGCCCAGGTAGCGGCAGCGCGTGCCGGTCTCGTCGGTCGCGAGCCGGCTGGATGCGCCGACCGATCGGAGCGTGTCGGCGGTCGCGGTGCGATTCGTGAGCAGCGTCCATGCCGTCGGGGCGTGCTCGGCGGCGGCCGTCGCGCGCGCATCGTCGAGCGTGCTCAGCGCGGCCAGCAGGCTGTCGGCGGGCGGCGCATGAATCGCGAAGCCTTCGTTCGCGACGGCTGCCGTATCGATGCCGAGCGCCGCGCACAGTCGCGCGCGCAACGGCGTCTCTGCCTCGCTCGCGGCCCGCGCGCGCGCGATGTTTTCGCGCGTGTGCGCATCGACGATCGTGCCGCCGCGGGTGAGCGGTGCCTGCTGCCATGCGTCGGGCGGGCACTGCTTGCCGTCCGGCATCAGCGGTACGAACGGATTGACCTCGGCCGGGTAGATCCGGCACACCAGCGGCCGTTCTTCGTAGATCCCGCAGCGCAGGTCGTCGAGCAGATTCGGGCACGGCCCGGCATGCGGCGCGGTGAGCAGGGTGGTGACGCGTACCGGAAGCGAGCCGCTGAGCGCGGGCGACGAACGTGCCCGCTTGTAGGCGGCGAACGCGTCGTCGGGGGCCGGTTCGACGGGCCATGGCATGGCGTCGCACAACAGCTCCACGTGGCCACCGCGCCGCAGCCATGCGGTGGCCTCGGCGACGGTCAGCGGAATGCGCAGGTCGTGGCAGCAACGGCCGCAGCCGGTGCATGAAAAGTCGATGTCGTTCTGAGTCATTCGGATAGGGAGTGGGATGCGACCGGCTTCGTCAGCCGGCGATCAGCGGCGCGACGCGCCGGCGCAGTTCGGGCACGATCTCGGCGTCGAACCACGGATGGTGCTTGAACCACGCCTGGTTGCGCGGCGACGGATGCGGCAGCGGCAACACGTCGCGGCCATAGTCGCGCCATGCCTGCACGGTGTCGGTCAGCGTCGCCTTGCGCGTGTCGCGCAGGAAATGCCGCTGCGCGTACTGGCCGACCAGCAGCGTCAGCCGGATCGACGGCAATTCGGCCAGCAGCCGGTCGATCCACAGCGGTGCGCATTCCGGGCGCGGCGGGTTGTCGCCGCTCGCGCCGCGGCCCGGGTAGCAGAAGCCCATCGGCACGATCGCGAAGCGTGTCTCGTCGTAGAACGTGTCGGCGTCGACGCCGAGCCAGTCACGCAGCCGCTTGCCGCTCGCATCGTCCCACGGGATGCCGCTCGCATGGACGCGGGCGCCGGGCGCCTGCCCGACGATCAGGATGCGGGCGTCACGATGTGCGCGCACGACGGGGCGCGGGCCGAGCGGCAGGTCGGCTTCGCAGGCGCGGCACGCGCGGATTTCGGTGAGCAGCACGTCGAGCGGCGTGCGCATTCGTTTCGGCATCGATTCTGAACGGGGACGGATCGGCGGCACGAACGCAGGTGCGTCCGTGCCGCGCGGCGCGCCGGCGTGGACCGGCGCATCGCGTCAGGCGTTCCGCGGGGCACGGCATGGCGTTGCGCGGCGGCCCCGGCACCCCGTGCCGGGATCACCCGCCCGCCGTATCGCCTTCGGCAACCGCAGCATCATACAACGCCGTCTGCGCGATCGCCGTGGCGATTGCCGCGTCGTCCTGCGTGCCATCGAGCATGCCCCAGCGCCGGTATTGCAACAGGAACCAGCGGCCTTCCTGCGGATCCGGTCGGTTCACGGCGCCGGCGTCGTGGAAACGGATCGGCAGCGGCGGCTGCGCGAATGGCCCCGCGCCGTAGTCGCCGAGCAGGCGCGGCGCGATCAGCCGGGCCGGCACGCCGAGCGCGTCGGGCGACGCGAGCCAGTCGGCCGCGTCGCGACGGTGCGCGGCATCGTCGAGCCACGCGCACGCATCGACGAGCGTGCGGATCAGTGCGCGCGCGGTGGCGGGATACAGCGCGACGAAATCGCGCCGGGTCGCGAGCACCTTTTCCGGATGATCGGGCCAGACCTCGCTGGTGACGGCGACGGTCCGGCCCGCGCCGCAGGCTTCGGCCACCGCGTGCCACGGCTCACCCGCGCAGAAGCCGTCGAGCTCGCCGCTCGCGAGCGCCGCGACCATCTCGGGCGGCGGAATCACGACGCTGCGCACGTCGCGCAGCGGATCGACGCCGTGTGACGCGAGCCAGTGGTTCAGCCACATCGCATGCGTGCCGGTCGGGAAGGTCTGCGCGAGCAGCGGCTTGCGGCCGAGTGTCGCGAGCGCCGCGCGGACGTCGCCGCTTGCGCGGTACGCGTCGGCGAGGCCGCGGGCGAACGTGATCGCCTGTCCGTTGCGATTCAGCACCATCAGCGCGGCCATGTCGGTCTGCGGGCCGCCGATGCCGACCTGCAGCCCGCACACGAGCCCGTACAGCGCGTGCGCGGCGTCGAGTTCGCCGGTCAGCAGCTTGTCGCGCACGGCGGCCCAGGATGGCTGGCGGCACAGCTCCAGCGTCAGGCCGTGGCGTGCGCCGAGATTCAGGTGCTGCGCGACGATCAGCGGGGCGGCGTCGCTGAGCGCGACGAACCCGAGGCGAAGATGCGCGCGTTCCGGCGCGGGGGGAGGCGAAGGTTTCATGGCATTCATGACGGGTGGGTCGCATCGAGCAGTTGCCGCGCGATGTCGACGATGCGCTGTCCCTGATCCATCGCGCGCTTGCGCAGCAACGCATACGCATCGTGCTCGGACAGCCTGCGCTGATCCATCAGCAGGCGCTTCGCGCGATCGATCAGCTTGCGTTCGGCGAGCTCGCGCTCGACATCGGCGAGCCGGCGGCGCAATGCATCGTCGTGCGAGAAGCGCGCGAGCGCGACTTCGAGGATCGGCGCGAGGCGCTCGGCCGACAGGCCTTCGACGAGATACGCGCTGACGCCGGCGCCGACCGCCGCGTGAATCAGCGCCTGGTCGGCGTCGTGGCTGAACATCAGCACGGGGCGCGGCGCGGTCGCGTGCATCACGGCCAGTTGCTCGAGCGTGTCGCGCGACGGCGAATCGGTATCGATGATCACGACGTCGGGGCGCTGCTCCTCGACGGCGGCGGGCAGGCGCGCGGGCGTCGCGACGTCGTTGAGCATCTCATAGCCGAGGCGCGCGAGCGCGTCGCCGAGTTCGCCGATCGGCTTGTCGGTGTCGGTGACGAGCAGCACGCGCAGGCGCAAGGGTGGAGCAGGCGTACTCATGAGGCAAACGGCGGCGGCAAAATCGCGGCGCGACGATACGCGGATCGGGCGCAGTGGCCCCGTGCGGACATCGTGTCGGCACCGCGTGCGGCGCTCTGGCGGCCGGTGCGAGGCGCGCCGCTGCTTTCATGATAGATGGGCGGCCGGTGCCGCGTGGTGTCACGCATGCTACGCGGCCCGGGACAAGGTCGTTTCGATCGCGGCACCTGCGTGTGGCACATCGTGCACGGCCGCTTCCCCGATCGCGCCGCCGACGAGGATCACGGCCGGGCTGCCGAGCCGCGCTGCCTCGATACCGCGCGCGAGATTGCCGAGCGTGCCGGTCCAGCGGCGTTCGTCGGGTGTGCCGGCCCATTGCACGGCCGCCGCCGGCGTCGATGCGGGCAATGCGGCGAGCAGGCCCGCCGCGATGCTGTCGACGCGGCTCATGCCCATGTAGATCGCGAGCGTGGTGCCGGTTGCGGCAAGTGCCGCCCAGTCGGGCTCGCCGTGGTCCTGGCGGTGCGCGGTGACGAACGTGACGCCCTGGCAGTGCTCGCGGTGCGTGAGCGAGATGCCGAGGCTCGCGGCCGCCGCGAATCCCGACGAGATGCCGTTGACGATGTCGACCGGAATCCCGGCGGCGCGCAGCGTCGCGAGCTCTTCGCCGGCGCGGCCGAACAGTAGCGCGTCGCCGCCCTTGACGCGCACGACGTGCGCGCCGCGCAGCGCATGGCGGCGCATCAGTTTCTCGATGAATGCCTGCGGCGTGGAGCGGCAGCCGCCGCGCTTGCCGACGCGGATCACGCGCGCGTGCGGCGCGAGTTCGACGATGCCGGGCGCGACGAGATCGTCGAGCAGCAGCACGTCGGCGGCCGCCAGCGCCTTCACGGCCTTCAGCGTAAGGAGATCGGGATCGCCGGGGCCGGCGCCCAGCAGCGTGACTTTACCAGTCGTCATGTCGTATTCCAGTGCCGCGTGCGTGCGGCGATCGATAACGCGTTGTTACTTGCGGCGGCGGCGGGCGGTCGAAGCGACCACGGCATCCGGCCGTGCCGAACACGGGGGACGTCGTTGTCCTGGTCTGCTGCGCCCGCCTGCGACGGCGGGCCTGACTTGCGGGGACTGCCCACCGGCGCCGTTGCCGGTGTGGACAGGATTCAGCAATATCCGGGCCAACCTGAGCGAGCCTGGCGGCGAGCGGGGCGATATGCGCTGCATGGCGCGCCACGATGGATGCCGACCCGCATACGGCCGGGGGACAGCGGCGCACGCGATGCCGTATCGGCGTGCATCGCGCCCCGTCAGCACGCACCGCGATGTCGCACGGCGACAGTGCTGCAGCGCACCACATCTGTGCCTCGCTGCATCCCGACGCGTCGTGCACGGCGCACCGCAGCGATGCGTGCGACGGCCGGCGAGCCTTGTGCGGCGGGGACGCGAGCGCGATTCGGGCCGACATGGCACGGCGTTTGCGTAAGCTGGTTCGGGCGAATCAACGGCGATTCGTCCGCAGTACCGATTACAGACGCGCCCGGCAACGGGCTTCATGGGCAACGGCGTCCTACACATCGGGTCTCGACGAGACCGGGTGTGCAGGACGCCGTTTTTCGTTTGGCGGATGACATGACCGACAAAGCTACCCGTATCGATCTCTTCAGCTTCCGCACCGCGCCGATGCGCGCGTTCCACATGACGTGGATGGCGTTTTTCGTGTGCTTCTTCGCGTGGTTCGCGTGCGCGCCGCTGATGCCGCTGATCGCGCGCGAATTCCACCTCACCGCGGCACAGGTGGCGAACATCAACATCGCCGCGGTGGCCGCGACGATCGCCGTGCGGCTGCTGGTCGGCCCGATGTGCGACCGCTTCGGCCCGCGCCGTGTGTATGCCGGGCTGCTCTTGCTCGGCGCGATTCCCGTGTTCGCGGTGTCGTTCACGCACGACTACCTGTCGTTCCTGATCTGCCGGCTCGGCATCGGCGCGATCGGCGCGGGCTTCGTGATCACGCAGTACCACACGTCGGTGATGTTCGCGCCGAACGTGGTCGGCACCGCGAACGCGACGACGGCCGGCTGGGGCAACGCGGGCGCAGGCGCGACGCAGGCGATGATGCCGCTCCTGGTCGCCGCCGGCCTGATGCTCGGCTTCGGCGACGACGCATCGTGGCGCATCGCGCTCGTCGTGCCGGGCGTCGCGATGCTCGCGATGGCCTGGGCTTACTGGCGCTTCACGCAGGACTGCCCGCAAGGCGACTTCGTCGCGCTGCGCAAGCAGGGCGTGACGGTCGACAGCGGCAAGAAGGGCGGCTGGGCGAGCTTCTTCGCCGCGTGCGGCAACTATCGCGTGTGGATGCTGTTCGTCACGTACGGCGCGTGCTTCGGCGTCGAGGTGTTCATCCACAACATCGCCGCGCTGTACTACGTCGATCACTTCCAGTTGTCGCTGAAGGACGCCGGTTTCGCGGTGGGTCTGTTCGGGCTGCTCGCGCTGTTTGCCCGCGCGCTCGGCGGCTGGCTGTCGGACAAGATCGCCGCGCGCCGCAGCCTCGACGTGCGCGCGACGCTGCTGTGCGCGCTGATCGTCGGCGAAGGGCTCGGGCTGATCTGGTTCTCGCATGCGCAAGGCATCGCCATGGCGCTCGTCGCGATGCTGACCTTCGGCCTCTTCACGCACATGGCCTGCGGCGCGACCTATGCGCTCGTGCCGTTCATCGACCGCAAGGCGCTCGGCGGCGTCGCGGGAATCGTCGGCGCGGGCGGCAACGTCGGCGCGGTGGCCGCGGCCTTCCTGCTGAAGGGCGTCGGCGACGTGCAGCACACGCTGAGCCTGCTCGGGCTCGCCGTCACCGCGACCGCATTGTGCGCGATGGCCGTGCGCTTCAGCGAAGAACACAAGGCACGCGAGGCCGAGCTGCGCGACCGCGCGCTGGCCGCCGCGAACGCCATGAACTGATCGACCGAAGGAAACGTCATCATGAAACTCATCGTCATCGGCCACGGGATGGTCGGCCACAAGCTCCTCGAATGCGTCGCCGCGCAAGCCGGCGCGGCGGGCGCGCTGCAGGTCACGGTGCTCGGCGAGGAACCGCGCCCCGCGTACGACCGCGTGCACCTGTCGGAATTCTTCGCGGGCAAGTCGGCGGACGATCTGTCGCTCGTCGAACCCGGCTTCTTCGAGCGTCATCCGCAGTTCGACCTGCGCCTGAACGCCCAGGTCGCGTCGATCGACCGTGCCGCGCACACGGTCACGCTCGCGTCCGGCGAAACGCTCGCGTACGACAAGCTCGTGCTCGCGACGGGCTCGCGTCCGTTCGTGCCGCCAGTGCCGGGACGCGATCGCGCGGGCTGCTTCGTGTACCGGACGATCGAGGATCTCGAAGCGATGCAGGCGTGCGGCACGCACGCGAAGCGCGGTGTCGTGATCGGCGGCGGGCTGCTCGGCCTCGAATGCGCGAAGGCGCTGCGCGACATGGGGCTCGACACGCACGTCGTCGAATTCGCGCCGCGGCTGATGGCGGTGCAGGTCGACGACGGCGGCGGCCGGATGCTGCGCGCGAAGATCGAGGCGCTCGGCGTGACCGTGCATACAGGCAAGAACACGCTCGAGATCGTCGACGGCGAGGAAGGCACGCACCGGATGGCGTTCGCCGACGGCTCGCATCTCGACACCGACATGATCGTGTTTTCGGCCGGTATCCGCGCACGCGACGAGCTGGCGCGTGCGTGCGGCCTCGACATCGGCCCGCGCGGCGGTGTCGCGATCGACGACGCGTGCCGCACGAGCGATGCGGATATCTACGCGATCGGCGAATGCGCGGCATGGAACGGCATGGTGTACGGCCTCGTCGCGCCGGGCTACGACATGGCGCGCGTGGTCGCGAAGCAGCTCGGCGGCGGTGTCACCGATGCGGCCGATGCGGCCGACGCCGCGTTCGCCGGTGCCGACATGAGCACCAAGCTGAAGCTGATGGGCGTGGACGTCGCGAGCATCGGCGACGCGCATGGCGCGACGGCCGGCAGTCGCACCTACCAGTATGCGGACGAGCGCCGCCAGGTCTACAAGAAGCTGGTGGTGTCGGACTGCGGCAAGTTCCTGCACGGCGCGGTGATGGTCGGCGACGCGGCCGAATACGGCACGCTGCTGCAGATGATGCTGAACCGCATCGAGCTGCCCGAGTCGCCGGAATTCCTGATCCTGCCGTCGTCGGACGGTGTGGCGAAGCCCGCGATCGGCGTCGATGCGCTGCCGGAAGGCGCGCAGATCTGCTCGTGCAACAACGTGTCGAAGTCGCAGATCTGCGCGGCGGTGGCCGACGGCGCGACGAGCCTCGGCGCACTGAAGTCGTGCACGGGCGCAGGCACGTCGTGCGGCGGCTGCGTGCCGCTCGTCACGCAGATCATGAAGGCCGAGATGAAGAAGCAGGGGCTCGCGGTCAACAACCATCTGTGCGAGCACTTCCCGCATTCGCGCCAGGAGCTGTTCCACCTGATCCGCGTCGAGCGCATCACGACCTTCGACGAACTGCTCGCGAAGCATGGCCACGGCCTCGGCTGCGACGTGTGCAAGCCGGCGGTGGCGGGCATTCTAGCGTCGTGCTTCAACGAATTCGTGCTGAAGAAGGAGCATGCGGGGCTGCAGGATTCGAACGACTACTACCTCGCGAACATCCAGCGCGACGGCACGTATTCGGTCGTGCCGCGCATGCCGGGCGGCGAAGTCACGCCGGAAGGGCTGATCGCGGTGGGCCAGGTTGCACAGAAGTACGGGCTCTACACGAAGATCACCGGCGGCCAGCGTGTCGACCTGTTCGGCGCACGCGTCGAGCAGCTGCCGTCGATCTGGGAGGAGCTGATCGCGGCCGGTTTCGAATCGGGCCACGCATACGGCAAGGCCCTGCGCACCGTGAAGTCGTGTGTCGGGTCGACGTGGTGCCGCTACGGCGTCGACGATTCGGTCGGCCTCGCGATCGACCTGGAGAACCGCTACAAGGGGCTGCGCGCGCCGCACAAGATCAAGTTCGGCGTGTCCGGCTGCACGCGCGAGTGTGCGGAGGCGCAGGGCAAGGACGTCGGCATCATCGCGACCGAGAAGGGCTGGAACCTGTACGTGTGCGGCAACGGCGGGATGAAGCCGCGCCACGCGGAACTGCTCGCGTCCGATCTCGACCGTGCCACGCTGGTCCGCTACATCGACCGTTTCCTGATGTTCTACGTGCGCACGGCCGACCGGCTGCAGCGCACCAGCGTGTGGCGCGACAACCTCGAAGGCGGGCTCGACTACCTGATCGACGTCGTCGTGCACGACCGGCTCGGGATCGGCGCCGAACTCGAGGCCGACATGCAGCACGTGGTCGACACCTACGAGTGCGAATGGAAGAAGGCCGTCACCGATCCCGACACGCGCAAGCGCTTCCGCCACTTCGTGAACAGCGACGCGCCGGACACGACCATCGAATTCGTCGAGACGCGCGGCCAGATCCGGCCCGCGACGCCCGGCGAACGGACGGGCGGCAAGCCCGTGTCGATTCCCGTGGTGGCCGTTGGCGCGACGCAGGCCGACACCGAACCCGCAACCGTTTGACCCTCGCCGACACCAGCGTCTTTTCCAAGGAGCCCATCATGAACGATCGTCTTCCGCTGTCCTGGACCCGCGTGTGCCCGCTCGACGACATCGTGCCGAACACCGGCGTGTGTGCACTCGTCAACGGCGCGCAGGTCGCGGTCTTTCACGTCGCGCATGCCGAAGAAGGCGGCGTGTTCGCGATCGACAACGTCGATCCCGTGTCGCAGGCGGCCGTGATGTCGCGCGGGCTGATCGGCAGCCTCGGCGAGCGTGTCGTCGTCGCGTCGCCGCTGTACAAGCAGCATTTCGACCTGCGCACCGGCGAATGCCTCGAGGCGCCCGAGCAGTCGGTGAGCGCGTATCCGTCGCGGGTCGAGGACGGTTTCGTGTGGATCGCAGCCTGATCGCCCCGGAGCGCGCATGACCGCCACCCCCGTCAAGAGCGTGTGCCCGTACTGCGGCGTCGGCTGCGGGATGGTGCTGCACGTCGAGGAAGGCGAAGTCGTCAAGGTGTCCGGCGACGCCGACCATCCGACCAACTTCGGGCGGCTGTGCACGAAGGGCTCGTCGGCGCACGTCGCGTTGCGCCGTTCCGGGCGGCTCGACCGCGCGTTCGTGCGGCGCGCGCGCGAGGACGACCTCGTGCCGCTGCCGGCACGCGACGCGATCGCCGAGACCGCGCGGCGGCTGCGCGCGGTGCTCGACACGCACGGGCCCGATGCGCTGTCGTTCTACGTGTCGGGGCAGATGTCGATCGAGGCGCAATACCTCGTCAACAAGCTCGCGAAGGGCTTCGTCGGCACCAACAACATCGAGTCGAACTCGCGCCTCTGCATGGCGAGCGCGAGCACCGGCTACAAGCAGTCGCTCGGCGCGGACGGCCCCCCCGGGTCGTACCAGGATTTCGACCGCGCGAACCTGTTCTTCGTGATCGGCGCGAACATGGCCGACTGCCATCCGATCCTGTTCCTGCGGATGATGGATCGCGTGAAGGCCGGCGCGAAGCTGATCGTCGTCGATCCGCGCCGCACCGGCACGGCCGACAAGGCCGACCTGTTCCTGCAGATCCGGCCGGGCACCGATCTCGCGCTGACCAACGGGCTGCTGCACCTGCTGCATGCGAACGGCCGCACCGACGCCGCGTTCATCGATGCGTACACCGAAGGCTGGGACGCGATGCCCGCGTTCCTCGCCGACTACACGCCGGAGCGCGTCGCGGAAATCACCGGTCTCGCGGAAGCCGATCTCCGCACGGCCGCGCAATGGATCGGCGACGCGCAGGAATGGATGAGCTGCTGGACGATGGGGCTCAACCAGAGCACGCACGGCGTGTGGAACACCAACGCGATCTGCAACCTGCATCTCGCGACGGGCAAGATCTGCCGCACCGGCAGCGGGCCGTTCTCGCTGACCGGCCAGCCGAACGCGATGGGCGGACGCGAGATGGGCTACATGGGCCCCGGCCTGCCGGGCCAGCGCTCGGTGGCGTCCGACGACGATCGCCGGTTCGTCGAGAACCTGTGGCGCGTGCCGGCCGGCACGCTGCGCAAGGAGACGGGGCAGGGCACGGTCGACCTGTTCTCGCGGTTGGCGGCCGGCGACATCAAGGCATGCTGGATCATCTGCACGAACCCGGTCGCGACCGTGCCGAACCGGCAGAACGTGATCGCCGGGTTGCAGGCCGCCGAGCTCGTGATCGCGCAGGATGCCTTCCTCGACACCGAAACCAACCGCTACGCGGACATCCTGCTGCCCGGCGCACTGTGGGCCGAGGGCGACGGCGTGATGATCAACTCCGAGCGCAACATGACGCTGATGCGCGCGGCGGTCGCGCCGCCCGGCGACGCGCTGCCGGACTGGCGCATCGTCGCGGAAGTCGCGCGCGCGATGGGCTTCGGCGACGCATTCGACTATGCGTCGGCGGCCGACGTGTTCGACGAGATCGTGCGCTTCTCGAATCCGGCGACCGGCTACGACCTGCGCGGCGCGAGCCATGCGGCGCTGCGCGAGGGCCCGGTGCAATGGCCGGTCGCGCCGGGCACCGCGCGCGAGCGGCACCCGATCCGCTACATGAACGACGGCGTGAGCCAGACGCCGCGTCCGGCGACCGACGGGCACGACGCGCCGCGCCTCGCGTTCCCGACGCCGTCGGGCAAGGCGCGCTTCTTCGCGCGGCCGCACGTCGATCCGGCCGAGCTGCCCGACGACACGTTCCCGATCGTGCTGAACACCGGACGGCTGCAGCATCAATGGCACACGATGACGAAGACGGGCAAGGTCGCAATGCTGAACAAGCTGAACCCGCGCCCGTTCGTCGAACTGCACCCGGACGATGCGAGCGCGCTCGGCGTTGCCGCGAAGGACAGCGTCGAGATTCGTTCGGCGCGCGGCCGCGCGGTGCTGCCGGCCGTCGTGACCGAGCGCGTGCGGCGCGGCAACTGCTTCGCGCCGATGCACTGGAACGACGTGTACGGCGACGACCTGTGCATCAACGCGGTGACGAACGACGCGATCGATCCCGAATCGCAGCAACCCGAACTGAAATACTGCGCGGTCGCGTTGCGGCGCGTCGAGACCGATGCGTTCGCGGCCGCCGACGACGAGACGGCGCAACCCGACGCAGGCGCCGACGACGCGCGGCCCGCGCCGGCGCTGGTGCAGGCTACTGCTTCACAGGAATCCGACATGGCAGACATCGACACTTTCGCGGCCGCGCTCGGCGTGGCCGACCTCGCTCCGCCGCCATTGACGGACACCGAACGGCTGTACGTGGCCGGCCTTGTCAGCGGGCTGAAGGCGAGCGCCGGCCGGCGCGAGGGCAGCGTGCCCGTGCTGCCGGCCAGCGCGCCGCTCACGCCGCCGGTGCGGTTCTGGCTCGACGGGATGCTGGCGGGGCTGTTCAGCCGCTCGTTGCCGGCGAGCGTGCCGGGTGCCGCGGCGCCCGCGCTGCCGGGCGATGCCAGCGCGACCGGCGGTGTGCGGATCGTGCGCACGCGGCCGAAGGTCGTGCTGCTGTGGGCATCGCAGACCGGCAACATCGAATCGTTGACCGAGGATTACGCGACGCAGCTGATGAACGCGGGCTTCGAGATCCGCACCGCGTGCATGTCCGACTATCCGGTGGCGTCGCTCGCCGGTGCGCAATACGTGCTGCTGATGACGAGCACGTTCGGCGACGGCGACGCGCCCGACAACGGCAGCGAGTTCTGGGAAGCGCTGCAGGCCGGCAGCGCCGCGCGCCTCGACGGCGTGCACTTCGCGGTGCTCGCGTTCGGCGATCGCAACTACGACCAGTTCTGCGGCCATGGCCGCCGGCTCGACGCGCGGCTCGCGGAACTCGGCGCGGCGCGTCTTTGCGCGCGCGTCGATTGCGACGTCGAATTCCAGCGCGACGCCGACCAGTGGCTCGAACGCGTCGTCGCGCGGATCAAGGAAGCGGATGCGGCGCTGCACGCGGTGCCGTCCGCCGGCTTGAGCCCGTCGGGGCTGCTGCCGACCAAGGCGCATCCGGCGCCGTCGAAGCTCGTCGCGAACCTGCGGCTCAACCGGCCGGGCGCGGCGAAGGACACGCGCTACGTGTCGCTGTCGACCGAGGGCGCGAACCTCGAATACGAAACCGGCGACGCGCTCGGCGTGTGGCCGACCAACTGCCCGGAGCTGGTCGACGAACTGCTGTCCGTCACCGCGCTGAAGGCTGACGCTCCCGTGTCGGTGGCGGGTGTCGGCGACGTGCGCCTCGGAGATGCGCTCGCGCGCCACTTCGACATCACGCGCCCGCACCCCGACACGCTCGCCTTCATCGCGTCGCGCAGCGCGAACGGCGCACTGAAGGCGCTGCTCGGCGACGATCGCAAGGCCGACCTGAAGCAATGGTTGTGGGGGCAACAGCTCGCGGACGTGCTGCACGAGTTCCCGGTCGATCTGTCGGGCACGGAGCTGGTCGGGATGCTCAAGCGCATGCAGCCGCGCCTCTATTCGATCGCATCGAGCCCGAGCGCGCACCAGGGCGAGATCCACCTGACTGTGTCGGCCGTGCGCTATCACAACGGGCGGCGTGCGCGCAAAGGCGTTGCGTCGACGTTCCTCGCCGATCGCGCGGACGACGGCCGCGTGCCCGTGTTCGTGCAGAAGTCCGCACACTTCCGGCCGCCGGTGAACGGCGACGTGCCGATCGTGATGGTCGGCCCCGGCACCGGCGTCGCGCCGTTCCGCGGCTTCCTGCACGAGCGGCAAGCACGTGGCGCGCGCGGGCGAAACTGGCTGTTCTTCGGCGAGCAGCACGCGCAGACCGACTTCTACTACGGCGACGAACTGGGCGCGATGCACGAAAGCGGCTTCCTGACGCGGCTCGATCTCGCGTTCTCGCGCGACCAGGCCGACAAGATCTACGTGCAGGACCGGATGCGCGAGCAGGGCGCCGAGCTGTTCGCGTGGCTGGAGGAAGGCGCGCACTTCTACGTGTGCGGCGATGCGGCGCGGATGGCGAAGGACGTCGATACCGCGCTGAAGGCGGTGGTCGCCGAGCACGGCGGGATGTCGGACGAAGCCGCGAACGACTACGTCGCGCGGCTTTCGAAGGCCCGCCGCTACATGCGCGACGTGTACTGAACGCTGGCGACGCGGGCCGGGAGGGTTACGGCTGTTCGTCCGGTTGCGGTCGCGGTTGGTCGAACCACTGCCGGCTCGAGCGCGACAGCAACAGCAAGGTCGCCAGCGTGAAAAGGCAGTAGACCGTGCTCAGGAAATCGGCCGGCCGGTGCGCGACGGTGAAGGCCATCAACGCGAGCGTGGCGATGACGAGCCCGATCATCGTGATGCGCGCCCAGTTCTTCCGGCGCGCGATCTGCACGACGAGCAGCGCGAGGGCGACGGCGATCGCGACGAAGGTCGCCGCGAGCATCCGGACCATCCCGGCGCGAAACGAGCCGCTCGGGAAGCGGTCGAGCAGCGCCGGAACGACCGCCGACTCGAAAATGGCGACCCGGTACGCGAAGATGCACCACGCGCCCGTCAGCAGCGTAACGGCCACCCGCACGGTTTCCGGCGTATCGCCGCCGAAAATCGGCATATTCTTCAGCGAAGTCATTTTCATTTCGATGGGTTCCTTCGCGGCGGCGGGCATGCCGTTTGCGTTCGGCCGGCGGCGTTGCGGCCGCGGGCGGGAATCGATCGTCGCAGCGTAGCACAGGCGCAGGCGCCGGCCGGTTCGTTACGCGGCCGGTGCGCATCGTTCCTTCACGATCGACCGGAGCAAGCATGAAGAAGGGATTTGTCAGCGCGGCGAACCGGGCCGCGACCGTTTGCATGGCGGGCATCCTGGCGGCCGCCGCGGCATGGAGCCTGCCGGCCGCGGCACAGGGCTCGACGGCGCCCACGGGCACGGCCGCCGCGACGCCCGACAATGCGGTGCTGCTGACCGTGTTCCTCAAGCACGACCAGTCGCGCCCGCTCGCCGAGCTGAATGCGCAACTCGCGAAGCAGGGGTTCTACAAGGCGTTTCCGCCGCCGGGCGTGGAGGTGGTGAGCTGGACCGTGACGATGGGGATCGGGCAGATCGTCGTGCTGCGGTTGCCGGCGTCGCGGCTGCGGGAGGTCAATCGCGTGCTCGAGGATACGGCGTGGGGCGCGTACCGGACGGAGTTCTACCCGACTTACGACTACAAGGCGATCGGGTTGGGGGAGCATGAGCGGGCGGAGTAATGAGGGGCCGTGTGTGCCCGGCGCGGGATACGGCGGGCGACCCGCCACACAGACCCGTCCCCATTTCCGGCGGGTCGCGCCGGTTCGTGAATTCGTCCTCGTCCGTGCTGCCCGGCCGGGAGAATTTTTCCCAATTCCGCCCCCGGTCATTCATCCGATGAAAAAACCCCGCCGGTTCCCGGTATGATGCGCACCTTGCGTTTGTCGGACGCGATATTTTTGATGCGATTTTGATGTGTGAGACGCCACAAAACCGCACAATCCGAATCTGAAAGAATCTGTAATATAAATTCCGTATACTCGTAAGTTCTGATCCAGGCGCCGCCCGCGATTTCCGTCGGCCGACCGCCCACGCAGAACAACCAGATACGTCGCCGCCTGGCCGTCTTGCGCCGCGACACGCTATGCACCACCACTGAACAACCTATGTCTTCCCGCCACTCTGGTTCGCCCGGCCGCGCCGCGGCGGCGATCGCCCGTGCCCGGGCGTTGATCCGCAACGAGCGTGTGCTGTCGCCGCTGCTCGCGCTCGGCATCGGCCTGCTGCTGATCGTGGTCTTCCAGCACTTGTCGGAATCCGTCGACTACCGGTCGGTGATCCGCCAGCTGCGTCACATGTCCGCCGGCGAGTGGGGCGCGTCGCTGGCCGCGACGGCGCTCAGCTATCTCGCGCTCGTCGCCCGCGACGCGGTCGGCCTGCGCTACGTCGCCGCGAAGGTGCCGCGCGCCGCGCTGTGGATCGGCGCGATCGCCGGCTCCGCGCTGGGCAACGCGACCGGCTTCGGCGCGCTGACGGGCGGCGCGGTCCGCGCGCGCGTGTACGGCGTGTCGGGCGTCACGCCCGCGCAGATCGGCCGGATGACGGTATTCACCAGCGGCACGCTGGCGCTCGCGATGGTGTGGATGACGGCGATCGGCATGGTCTGCGTGCCGGAGGCGCTTGCCGCGATGCTGCACGTCGCGCCCGGCGTGCTGACGTGGACCGGCGCGGCGCTGCTCGTGGTGCTGGCCGCGATGGTCATGATGTGCGGCAACACCGCGCGCCCGGTCGTCACGCGTTTCAAGTGGCTGTCGTTCGACGTGCCGGCGCGGCGCGATCTCGTCGCGCAGGTCGTCTATGCGGTGCTCGACGTCGTCGCGGCCGGCCTGACGCTTTGGGTGCTGCTGCCGGCCGCGCCGGTCGGTTTCCCGACCTTCATTACCGTTTACGCCGCGGCGTTGCTGCTCGGGATGATCGGTCATACGCCGGGCGGGATCGGCGTGTTCGAAGCCGCGATGGTCTTCACGCTCGGTCGCGAAGTGCCGCCGCACGCGATGGTCGCTGCGCTGATCGCGTATCGCGCGATCTATTTCGGCGTGCCGCTCGTGCTGTCGGCCGGCCTGCTGGCCGGTTTCGAAGGCCGCGCGCTGCGGCGCCGGCTCGTGTCGCGGCAGGCCGCGCGCGTGTCGCAACTCGCGCCGCTGTTCCTGAGCCTCGTGACGTTCGCGGTCGGCGGGATGCTGGTGATCTCGAGCGCGACGCCCGCGTTCTGGCACCGGATCGCGATCCTGCGCCACCTCGTGCCGCTGTGGGTGCTCGAAGGCTCGCAGGTGATCTGCAGCGTGCTTGGCGTCGCGCTGCTGTTCGTCGCGCGCGGGCTGCTGCGCCGCCTCGACGGCGCATGGTGGATGACGTTCGCGCTGACGCTCGCGAGCCTCGCGCTGTCGCTGGCGAAGGGCCTCGCGTTCGTCGAGGCCGGCGTGCTCGGCATTCTGCTGGTGCTGCTGCTCGTCAGCCGCCGCCGTTTCAACCGGCATTCGTCGCTGCTCGCCGAGCGCTTCACGGTGAGCTGGTTCGTGTCGGTGGCGATGGTGCTGATGCTGGCCGTGTGGGTGCTGTTCTTCGCGTTCCGCGACGTGCCGTACACACGCGAGCTGTGGTCGCATTTCTCGTTCGACGCGCGTGCGCCGCGTGCGCTGCGCGCGACGCTCGCGGCCGGCGTGTTCGTCGCGCTGTTCGCGCTTTGGCAATTGCTGCGCCCGGCGCCGGGCCGTTTCGTGAAGCCCGCGGAGCAGGATCTGTCGGATGCCGAACGGATCATCCGCGCGCAGGAGTGCAGCGACGCTGGCCTCGCGCTGATGGGCGACAAGTCGTTCCTGTTCTCGGAGTCCCGCCAGGCGTTCCTGATGTATGCGAAGAACGGCCGCACGTGGGCCGCGCTCCACGACCCGGTCGGGCCGCGCGAGGAATGGCCGGCGCTGATCAGCAAGTTCATTGCGCTCGCACACGCGCACAGCGGCCGTGCGGCGTTCTACCAGGTGCGCGCGAACGCGTTGCCGTTGTATCTCGACGCGGGGCTCACGCTGATGAAGCTCGGCGAGGAAGCGCACATCGCGCTCGACCGGTTCGACCTGAAAGGCTCGAACCGGTCGCACCTGCGCTATGCGCTGCGTCGCGGCGACAAGGACGCGCTGACGGTCGAGGTGATCGCGCCGAGCGACGTGCCGGCCGCGCTGCCGGCGCTGCGCGACATCTCCGACGGCTGGCTCGACAGCCGCGACGCGCGCGAGAAGAGCTTCTCGGTGGCGGCGTTCCACGACGGCTATCTCGCGACGCAGTCGGTGATGCTCGTGCGCCAGGCCGACAAGCCGATCGCGTTCGTCACGTTCATGACGACCGACCTCAACACCGAGGCGACGGTCGGCGTGATGCGTCATCTGCCGGAAGCGTCGCCGTATGCGATGGAGTATCTGTTTACGCAGCTCGCGCTGCATCTGAAGGAAGCGGGGTTCCGCAAGCTGAGCCTGGGCATTGCGCCGTTCTCGGGGATGGGGGCGGCGAAGATGCCGTCGCCGTGGCACCGGTTCGGGCTGATGGTCTGGCGCTTCGGCGGCCGCTTCTACAACTTCCGTGGCTTGCGTGCATTCAAGAGCAAGTTCGAGCCGCACTGGGAGCCGCGCTATCTCGCGGCCTCGGGCTCGGTCGGCGTGTTCGTCACGCTCGCGGATCTGTCCCTGCTGGCTGGAGGTCGGCGTTCATGATGTTGAAGAAGGGTATCGCGCAGGCGGCAGTCGCCTGCGCGGGAATGATGCTGGCCGGCGCCGCGCTCGCGGCGCAGCCGGCTGCGGCGAAACCGGAAACCGTGTCGGGCGGCCGTTACGGCCCCGTGACCGTGACGAAGCCGAGCGGCCCGCTGCGCGGCTTCGTCGTGCTGTTCTCGCGTGAGCGCGGCTGGGGCGCCGCCGATCAGCAGGCAGCCGACGCACTCGCTAAAGCGGGGGCGATGACGGTCGGTGTGGATTCGGAGCGCTACGCGGCGAACCTTGCCGCGAAGCAGGAAACCTGTCACCACCTCGACGGCGACGCCGAGGCGGTCAGCCACCAGCTCGAACGCCTGGCGCAATCGGCGCGTTACTACACGCCGATCGTCGCGGGCGTGGGCCAGGGCGGCGCGATCGCGAAGCAGATCCTGTCGATGGCGCCGGAGAACACCATCGCCGGCGTCGTGTCGGTCGCGCCGGCGGCGAAGCTCGATGCGCGCTTCAAGCCGTGCCCGCCCGATCCGACGATCGTGCGCCGCGCGATGCCGGGCTTCGTCGAAACCGCCGCGGCCGGCGACACCACGAAGCTCGTGTCGCTCGTCACGTCGCACCTGCACGACACCAGCAGCAGCGACGAGCTCGACGTGTCGGACCTGCCGCTCGTCGAGCTGCCGGCCAAGGGCGGCAGCGACCGCCTCGCGATCGTGATCTCGGGCGACGGCGGCTGGCGCGATCTCGACAAGACGATCGCCGAGGCGCTGCAGCGCGACGGCGTGTCCGTGGTCGGCATCGACAGCCTGCGCTACTTCTGGAGCGAGAAGCCGCCCGCACAGGTGAGCCGCGACCTCGCGCGCGTGATGCGTACGTACATGGCGCGCTGGCATGCGAACCGTGTGGCGCTGGTTGGCTACTCGTTCGGCGCGGACGTGATGCCGTTCGCGTACAACCGGCTGCCGGGCGACCTGCGCGACAAGGTCGCGGTGATGTCGCTGCTCGGCTTCGCGCCGGCGGCGGATTTCCAGATCCGCGTGACGGGCTGGCTCGGCATGCCGGCGAGCGACAAGGCGATGAAGGTCGCGCCGGAAATCGCGAAGGTGCCGCCGCAGCTCGTGCAGTGCTTCTACGGCGCGGAAGAGAAGGACACGATGTGTCCGGCGCTCGCGAATACCGGCGCCGACGTGATCAAGACGGGGGGCGACCACCACTTCGGCCACGACTACATCGCGCTCGAGAGGAAGATCCTCGGCGCGTTCGGCAAGCCGGTGGCGGCGCGCTGAACGCCGGCGCCCGCTTCGCGGCGGGCGCGGCGCTTGCGGTTCATCGGACGGGCGGCCTGCGGGCCGCCCGTTTTCATTGCTCCGTCTGCGTCGCCGGATCCTGCCGCGGCGCTGCCGTTCTCGCATCGCGCTGATAGAAGCCCGGGAACCGGTCGAGCTGCTGGCGCGCGGCGGCCAGATCGGCATCGACGCCGAGCACCGCGCTCGAAAACCCGGTGCGCTCCATCAGCAGCAACTGGTCGATCAGCACGTCGCCCGTCGCACGCAAGTCGCCGGCGAAGCCGAAGCGTTTGCGCAGCAGATAGGCCTGGCTGTACGCGCGGCCGTCGGTGAAGGACGGGAAATGCAGGTCGATGCGCGCGGCCTGCGCGATTCGTTCAGCGAGCGGCGGCAGTTCCTCGTCGTTGCCGATCGTCAGGGTCGTGCGCGTCGCCGTGTCGGGCGCGTTCGTATCGTCGGCGTGTTCGGCCGGCGTCAGCAGCCGGATGCGTGCGTTCGCGCTCGCGTTCACTGTTTCGTCGATCGGGTTCATGCGTGCTCCGCGTGGTGACGTGCGTCGTTCGCCGCGGCCTTGAAAGGCTCGGTGCCGATGCGGCGCACCGTGTCGATGAATCGTTCGCTGCGGCCGTCGGCATCGAGACGCGCGTCGAGATACACGTCGACGAGCGCGTCCACGACATCGACGATCTCGTCCGCCGAGAACGACGGGCCGATCACCTTGCCCGGCCGCGCGGGGCCGCTCGCGCTCGAGCCGTCCGAGCCGCCGATCGTCACCTGGTACCACTCCGCGCCGTCCTTGTCGACGCCGAGGATGCCGATGTGCCCGCTGTGATGGTGGCCGCACGAGTTGATGCAGCCGCTGATGTGCAGGTCGATGTCGCCAACGTCGTGCTGCATGTCGAGATCCTGGAACCGCTCGGCGATCGCGTCGGCGATCGGGATCGAGCGCGCGTTCGCGAGCGCGCAGAAGTCGCCGCCGGGGCACGCGATCATGTCGGTCAGGAGTCCGACGTTCGCACTGGCAAGACCGATCGCGCGCGCGTTCTCCCACAGCAGGAACAGGTCGTCGACATGCACCCACGGCAGCACCACGTTCTGCGTGTGCGTCACGCGCGCCTCGCCGGCCGAGAAGCGCTCGGCGAGTTCGGCCAGCGCGTCGAGCTGCTCGGGCGATGCATCGCCGGGCGCCTGCAGGCGACGCTTGAACGACAGCGTGACGATGCGCAGCGCCGGGTCGCGGTGTGCGGCGACGTTGCGCGCGAGCCAGCGCGCGAAGGCCGGATGGCGATTGGCGTGGGCGGCCATGCGTGCTTCGGCATCGTCGAGGTCGAGCGTGCGCGGCTTCAGCCGCGGCGGCACGAACGATGCCGCGATGCGGTCGAACTCGGCCTGCGGAATCGTGTGCGGGCCGCCGTCGTGCTCGACGATCTGGCGGAACTCTTCCTCGACGTCGTCGATGTAGCGCTGCCCCTCGCTCTTCACGAGGATCTTGATGCGTGCCTTGTACTTGTTGTCGCGGCGTCCGTGGCGGTTGTAGACGCGGACGATCGCCTCGATGTAGTTCATCACGTGCTGCCACGGCAGGAACGCGCGCAGCAGTGTCGCGATCAGCGGCGTGCGGCCCATGCCGCCGCCGGCGCTCACGCGAAAACCGAGCTCGCCCGCGTCGTTGCGCACGAGCTTCAGCCCGACGTCGTGCCAGTCGGTCGCCGCGCGGTCCTCGGCCGCGCCGGTGATCGCGATCTTGAACTTGCGCGGCAGGAACGCGAATTCCGGATGCAGCGTCGTCCACTGGCGCATCACCTCCGCGAACGGCCGCGGATCGGCGATCTCGTCGGGCGCGACGCCCGCGCGCTCGTCGCACGAAATGTTGCGGATGCAATTACCGCTCGTCTGGATCCCGTGCATGTCGACGGTCGCGAGCAGGTCCATCACGTCGGCCGCCTTCGCGAGCGGAATCCAGTTGAACTGCACGTTGGTGCGGGTCGTGAAGTGCGCGTTGCGGGTCGGCAGGCGCAGCGTGCCGAGCAGCGCCTGCGCGTCGCAGGCGGCGCGATAGGTGGCGTCGTCGGGCACGTCGTAGTCGCGTGCGATTCGGGCGAGCACGCGAAGCTGCGCGCTCGACAGTTCGCCGTACGGCACGGCCACGCGCAGCATCGGCGCGTGGCGCTGCACGTACCAGCCGTTCTGCAGGCGCAACGGCCGGAACGCGTCCTCGCTCAGCGTGCCGTGCTGCCAGCGTTCGAGCTGGTCGCGGAACTGGGCGGCGCGGCTCAGCACGAGCGCCCGGTCGAAATCGGTATATCGATACATGACGTGATACGCGAGAGGAGCGGCGGCGCAGGGGCGCGCGCCGCTCGGGAGGGGACGTTGCGACGGGTGTCGGGCAACCGGAGACAGCGTAGGGAACGCGGGGCGGCGGGAAAAGAAGCAGATCGGGACGAAAAGGGCACAGCAGATTCGCGGGGCGCGGGCATGCGTTGCGCATGCCTGCGCCGGGTTCACGCCTGCGCGTCGACGATCAACGCCGGATCGAGCGCGCGGATGCGCTGGTCGATGAAGTAGCCGCCGCCTTCCTGGTAGCGCAGATACAGCCGGCCGCACGACACGCAGCGGCTGACGTTGCAGCGGTTGTACGGAAAGTGGCGCGGCGCGATCGGTGCGTCGTCGGACCCGTAACGCGTGCGGTCCGGATGGTATTCGTCGTAGGTCGGCTCGGGGTCGTCGGGCGGCATGAGCGTCGCCACTTCGACGAGCTGCGTGTCCCGTAGCGACAGCGGCAGGCTCGTCCAGCCGGCAAGCGGGGTCTTCGTGCAGGTGCACGGCTGCGTGACGCCAGCGGCTTCGGCGGCGAGCCTCAGCAGCGCGGCGTGATCGAGGTACGGCAATGCGCTCATGGGATGGGTCGAGGGGGCGAAAAGAGGTGCACTGTAACCCGTGCGTGCGTCGGCTGCACGGCGGCGGCCGCCTGCGTGCGGGCTCAACCGGCCTTGCGTACGGCCGGCTCGGCGACCAGTTCGCCGAGCACGCGGATCGCGCGTTCGATGTCGCGGTTCCACGGATGGCCGAAGTTCACGCGCACGCAGCGCTCGAAGCCGTGCGCGGCCGAGAACAGCGGTCCCGGCGCGAAGCTGATGCCGCGCGCGATCGCCTGGCGGTGCAGTTCCATCGCATCGATCGCATCGGGAAACGACAGCCACAGGAAATACCCGCCGTCCGGCCGCACCCACTCGACGCCGTCCGGCAGCCAGCGCCGCAGCGCGTCGTCCATGCGGGCGAGCTGCGCCTGCAGTGCGCCGCGCAGCTTTCGCAGGTGACGATCGTAGCCGCCGTGCTCCAGATAGTTCGCGATGCCGGCCTGCGCGGGAATGCTCGCCGACAGCGTGGTCATCAGCTTGAGCCGCTGCACCTTTTCCGCGAAACGGCCGGCGGCGGCCCAGCCGATCCGGTAGCCGGGCGCGAGCGTCTTCGAGAACGAACTGCAATGCATCACGAGGCCGTGCCGGTCGAAAGCGCGCGCGGGCAGCGGGTAGTCGGGGCCGAAATGCAGCTCGCCGTACACGTCGTCCTCGATCAGCGGCACCTCGCGCGCGGCAAGCATCTCCACGAGCGCGCGCTTCTTGTCGAGCGACAACGTGACACCGGTCGGATTCTGGAAATTGGTCATGAACCAGCACGCGCGAATGTCGTGCCGGTCGAGCGCGTTCGCAAGCGCATCGAGATCGAGGCCCGTGCGCGGATCGACGGGAATCTCGACCGCGCGCAGGTCGAGTCGCTCGATCGCCTGCAGCGCCGCATAGAAGCCGGGCGATTCGACCGCGACGACGTCGCCGGGCCGCGTGACGGCCATCAGGCACAGGTTCAGCGCTTCGAGCGCGCCGTTCGTGACGACGATCTCGTCGACGGGCTGTGCGACGCCGGTCGCCAGATAGCGGCGCGCGATCTGCTGGCGCAGCGCCTCGTTGCCGGGCGGCAGATCGACGACCGTGCTCCACGGGCTGACGAGCCGCGTCGCCTGCGCGAGCGACTTCGCGAGGCGCGGCAGCGGAAACAGCTGCGGCGACGGGAAGGCGGAGCCGAGCGGCACGATGCCGGGCTGCGTCGCGGCGTCGAGCACCGAGAACACGAGATCGCTGATGTCGACCTTGCGCGTCGCGCCGGCGCGGCTCGCGCGGCGTTTCGCGGGCGGGTTCGCCGCCGGGCCCGCACCCGGCGCGACGTAATAGCCGGAGCGTTCGCGTGCGCGGATCAGCCCCCACTGTTCGAGCAGGTAATACGCGCGAAACACCGTCGACTGGCTCACGCCATGTTGCGCGATGATCTGCCGCAGCGACGGCAGGCGCGTGCCGACCGCGAGGTTGCCGTGGCGGATTTCGTCGGCGATCGTGTGGGCGAGGGTTTCGTAGCGTTTCATCGGTGCGGGTGGTGCATGCTTGCGCCACGCGCGGGCCAGTGCGGCGCCACGCCGGCGGGGCGGGTCATTGTCTGACGAGCGGCCCGAAAAGGAAAGCGCGACGGCCGCGGCGGCTGGCCGCGCTTTCGGGGCGATGCCAGTGCCGATGCTTGCGCCGCATCAGGCCGCGTTCTGCTCCGCGTTGCGGCCGTTAGCACCGTCCCTTTCGCCTGGAAGCGTCCGGCGCCAACGACGCGTAACGACTTTCTCCTGATCATTCGTTGTTCTCGCATACGCATTCGTCTGAGCGCGACGACACGCGATCGAACGGGTGCACGCATGTCGTCCTCCGCATGAGGCGGACACGATTCGCGTGCGGCTTGTTCCAATTGCGCCGCGATATTTTTTATGGTCTTGTTGCACGATCACGCGTCGACTCGAAAAAGGACGGCGGATGCAGTCGGGCCATTCATACGGGGTCCCTTTGATCAGGGGAATAGGCGCGCGCGAGCGTGGGCTTCGTGCCGTCCGTCGATTGCTTGTCCTGTTGGCGCTGGGCGTGTCATGCGTGCCCGCTTTGGCCGCTTCTCCCGAGACCGTCAACGACAACGTACTGCGCGTCCTTGCATGGCCCGGCTATGCGGACAACGATGTCGTCAATGCATTTGAGACGCAATTCCATGTGCGCGTCGAAGTGACGTTCGTCGATTCCGACGAAGCGTTGTGGACGCGAATGCACAGCGCGTCGCCACCGCCGTATGACGTGCTCGCGGCCAACACGGCCGAGATCCAGCGCTATGCGCGCGGCGACCTGCTCACACCCATCGACCTGTCCCAGATCCCCAACCGTCGACGGCAACTGCCGAATTTCCGGCAGCTCGCGACGATCGGCGGGCTCGTGCACAACGGCGCGACCTATGCGATTCCATTCACGTATTCGTCGATGGGACTGATCTACGATCGCAAGCAGGTGCCGGTCGCGCCACGTTCGATGCTGGAACTCTGGAATCCGCGTTACCGCGGCAAGGTGCTCGACTTCAACAGCGCGCAGCATAATTTTTCGTTCACCGCGCTCGCGCTCGGCTATCCCGACCCGTTTCACCTGTCGCCCGCGCAAACTCTTGCCGTCGCGCACAAGCTGGTCGACCTGCGACGCAACCTGCTCACGTATTACACGTTTCCGGAAGAGGCGACCGCGCTGTTCGTCCAGCATCGCGCGGCGCTGATGTTCGGCAACTACGGCACGCAACAGGTCGAACAACTGCGTCGCGCCGGTGCGGATGTCGGCTACGTGATTCCGAACGAAGGTGCGCTCGCGTGGCTCGACTGCTGGGGCGTCACGCGCGGCGCGGAGCATCGCGAGCTCGCTTTCGCATGGATCAACTACATGCTCGAGCCGGCGATCGGCGCGCTGCTGACCGAACGCCAGGGGCTCGCGAATACGCTCGAGCCGCCACCCGGTCTCGAGGCCGGCCACCAGCACCTCGTCTGGATCCAGCCGGTCGAGGACATCGCGTGGCGCGAGTCGCTGTGGAGCCGCATCGTATCGGGCGATCGGCCGGAGCGGTTCGACAAATGATCAGGCTCGGGCTGACGTCGAAGCTGTCGGTGCTGTTCGCATGCATCGGCGTGATCGCGTCCGGCACGACCGGCTACTACACCTACCGCGCGAACCGGACGATGCTCGTGCAGGAAGCACAGCACAGCCTGCTGATGTCGACGCAATTGCTCGGACAGCGCTTCACGACCGCGCTGTCCGACGTGGCTGACGATGCGCTCGTGCTCGCGCAATTGCCGTCGGCGGCGCTCGTCGCGGGCGGCGGCGGCACCGATCGCGCGCCGCGCTCGCGGCTCGAGCAGGTGTATTTCAGCTTCATGAAGAACCACCCCGAATACCTGCAGGTTCGGCTGATCGCGCGCGGCGATTTCGGGCTCGAGCGCATCCGCGTCGATCGCGACGCACACGGCATCGTCGTGCTGCCGGAGAGTGCATTCCAGGAGAAAGGGCAGTTTTCCTACGTATTCGACACGCTTGCGACGGCGCCCGGTCACATCTACCTGTCGCCGATCGTGATCAATCACGAGACCGGCTCGCATGCGGCCGAAGGGCTGCCGATCCTGCGCGTGGGCACGCCGGTCGTCGACCAGGCCGGCGTGGTCGTCGGCGCGCTGGTCGTCGACGTCGAGTTGTCGCGCATGTTCGATCGGCTCGAGCGCGACCTGCCGCAAGACTACGTGGTGTTCCTCGCGAACGAGTGGGGCGACTTCCTCGTGCACCCCGATCCGTCGCAGATCTTCGGCTTCGATCGCGGGCGGCGCGTGCTGATGCAGGACAGCTTTCCCGACACGCGGCTGCTGTTCGCCGGGACGCGCACGAACGTGACGCTCAACGGTCTCGCGCAGCCCGACGAAGTACCGGGCGAGATGCTCGCGTTCGTGCGCACGCCGTTCGGCAAGAACGAGGGCAACCGCTTCGTCGTGCTCGGCATGGCGCGTCCGCTCACGGACGTGCTGGCGCCGGCCGGGATGCTCGGCGAACGGATCATCCGGATGGTGTTCCTGATGAGCCTGGCAGCGGTGATTCTCGCGATCCTGTTCGCGCGTGCGATCACGCGTCCGTTGCAGATGCTCGCGCGCGCGGCGACCCACGTGTTCGACGATCCGGCCGCCGAACGATTGCCCGTTGCGCGGGCCGACGAAATCGGCGTGCTGGCGCGCTGTTTCGACTGCATGCGCGTCGAGATTCGCACGCAGGTCGCGATGCTGCGCGCGAAGCAACTGGAGCTCACACACCTCGCCGGTCACGATCCGCTGACCGGCCTGCCGAACCGCCTGTTGTTCATGGAGCATCTCGATGCGGCGATCCGGCATGCGGCCGCGGAGCGCGAGGGGCTGGCGGTGATGTTCGTCGATCTCGACCGCTTCAAGCAGATCAACGATCAGCACGGGCACGCGGCCGGCGATCGCACGCTCGTCGCGGTCGCGAAACGGCTGAGCCTCGTGCTGCGCAGCGGTGACATGGCCGCGCGGCTCGGCGGTGACGAATTCATCGTGCTGATTTCGGACGTGCGATCGCCGGCGGTGATCGGCGATATCGCGTCGCGTATCCAGATCGTGATGGCCGAGGAGCTGGAGTTCGGCGACCGTCACCTGGCCGTGGGCGCGAGCATCGGTGTCAGCGAATATCCGGTCGATGGCGCGTCGGCGGAGGAACTGCTGGTCAAGGCCGACGCGGCGATGTACGCGGCCAAGGCGTCCGCGCAGTGCGCGTGCGTGCGTTACCAGGAACTGCTGGGCGGCGGCGGCGCGGATGCGGGCGCCCGCATAGCGGCGGGCGGCGGCCGCTGACGGCGGGCCGGTAGCGTGCCGCGCAAATGCGACGAGCCCGTCATGGGACGGGCTCGCCGGATCCGGGTTGACTGCGCGCGATGCGCGCAGCGGCGGGCTTAGTGGCCGAAGTAGACCGAGTCGCGCGCGTTGTGCACCTTGACTGCCGGTGCGCCGCCCTGGACGACCGGGGCCGGTTGCGCGCCGTAGCCGCTGGCGTCGGCGGCCTGCACGCGCGCTTGCGCGGCCTGGATGTCGGCCGGGTAGTGCGGGCTCGACTGGCTCGGCTTGTAGCCGGCGTTTTCGAGCTGGACGAGTTCGTTGCGCACTTGCGCGCGGGTCACGGTGCTTTGGGCGAAGGCGCCGAACGAAGCGGACAGGGCAACAGCGGCAACGACTGCGGAAACGAGCGATTTCATGATGACCTCCGATGTTCTATTGAGTTCGCCGGCGACACCATGTCGTAAGCGATTGATTACATCGTAGGCGTCGGCCGATTCAGGGTAAACGTGGATTCCGACTAAAGATCGTTGCAAACGGGATAATAATCCCAGCGGAAATCCGATCCGTCCCTGTTCCGTGTCGTGGGAATCGCAGACCGGTGGCGGGCGGGAGCGGCGAGGCGCCGCGCATGGGCGAACACCCGGCGGCGGGCGCCGGCAGGTGGGACGAGGGACGGGGCCGGATCAGACGCCGTCGGCGTCGTCGATCTCCTTGCGCTCGCGGCGTTCTTCGTTGCCGCGGCGCGCCCGCAGGCGCTGGCGCGACAGGACCGCGATCACCTGCTGGGTGGGCGCGCCGGACGGCAGCTCGTTGCGGATGCGATCGGGCACCATCGGCAGGCCCGCGCGCTGCCGGCGCAGTGCCTTCGCGATTGCCCGGCGGCATTCGTCCCCGTGGCAATCCCATTCATCGCGGATTCTCTGGCAATAACGGCATTGTTCCATCGAGACAGTCTAACGCGTCTTGGGGATCGGGGCTGAAGGGGGAGCGGACCATGACGGGGCCGGCGGGCGGCCGACGTCATTTCGCGTTTGCATGCGGGCTGTCGACCTGCGCGACGGGCGATGCCGCGTGCCGGAAGACGCCCGACTTCCAGATCATCTGGGACGCGGCGACGAGCACGAACAGCAGGACGACCATCCGGAATACGCGCGGTGACATTTTGTCCCGCAGCGGGCGAACGAGCCACATGCCGGCGATGGCGGGCAGGCTGGCCGCGGCCGAAATCGCGAGGTCGGCGGCGCTCGCGTGTGCGGCGCCGCTGAACGTCGTGATCAGTGTGACGATCGACACCACGAGGATGATCGCGATCTGCTTCGTGAACGCGCGGCCGGTCACGCCGGATGAAATCAGGTAGGTGGCGAGCAGCGGCCCCGGCACCGACGCGATGCTCTCCATCAGCGCCGCGCCGAACCCGAGCGCGAACCCGACCGGCTTTTGCCATGCCTCCGGCAGGTTCAGCTTCGGCGCGCTCAGCATCAGCGCCGCAGCGACGATCAGCAGCGCGCCCGACGCGGCCTGTGCGTGGCCCGCGTTCAGCGACAGGAGAATCGCGACGCCGACGACGTTGCCGAGCACGGTGCCCGCGATCGGTGCAGCGATCTTGCGTGCGGTCGCCAGGACCTCGCCGCCTTCCAGCGCCTGCGGGATGTTGCCGAGGATGATCGGCATCGACAGCAGCAGCACCGCATGCCGGATCGGCAGGAACTGGCTCAGGATCGGCATCGCCACCAGCGGAACGCCGATGCCGGTGATCCCCTTGACCATCCCGCCGAGCAGCAGTGCGACGGCGATGCCGATCAGGTCGAGCAGCGCGAGCCCGTGCAGGCTGGACACCAATACACCTTCAGTCAGATCGAGATGAGTCATCGGGAGCAGGTCGAGACATGAGCGGCGGCGGGGCGGTCGACGGCACCCGTTGCCGGTGCGTGCGATGGCGCACGCCGTTGTTTGGTTTTGCGTCGAACCGGTCGCCCGTTGCATCGTCCGCCGTCGGCATTCGACAGGGAGGCATCGGCGCGCTGGCGCAAGCCCGCGCGTGCCACGGCGCCGGCGTTCGACACGGTTCGAGGCTGAATCTTACCCGAGCGCGATGCGGGGCATCGGGCGCGGTCGTGGGGCCGCGCCCGTCGAATATCGTTGGAGCGCTTCAATATGCTTCATGATGCGTGGCTCTATCATGTGAAAAATACATGGACAGAAACAAGGAGGCGAGATGACGCTTGCGCAGTTGCAGGCCCTGGCGGCCGTGGTCGAACTCGGCTCGCTGACGGCCGCGGCCGAGCGGCTCAGTCGCAGTCAATCGGCGATCAGTCATGCGTTGACCGAACTGGAGGACATCACCGAGGTCAAGCTGCTGTTGCGCGACCGCCAGCCGGTCGTCCTGACTGCTGCCGGCGAACGCCTGTGGCCGTACGTGCAGAACGTGGTTCGCGAGGCACAGACGCTGCGCCAGCAGTTCGGCCTGTCGCGCGGCAAGCTCGAAGGGCGGCTGGTGGTCGCGTCGCTGCCGAGCGTTTCGCTCGCATTCGTCGTACCCGCGCTCGAGGCGTTGAAGGCGGCGCACAAGGACGTGACGGCGGTACTGCTCGAAGGCACGGACGCGGAGGTCGAAGGATGGCTCGACGACGGCACCGCCGACGTCGGCGTGGTCGCCGGCACGAAGACCTTCGCGAACAATCTGCCGCTGCTCGACGAGGATTTCGTCGCGGTGGCAGCGGACGGCATGTTCGACGGTCGCAAGAGCGTGTCCGCGAAACTGTTGTCCGCGATGCCGTTCGTTTTCTCGAAGGCGGGGTGCGGGCCGGTCATCGCGGATTACTTCGCGCGCAACGGTGCGTCGCTTCGCGCCGCGTTCAACGTGGTCGAGATGCGGACCATCCTGTCGATGGCGGAGGCGGGAATGGGCGTGTCGATCGTCCCGCGCATCACGCTCACCTACACCCGGTTCGGCGGCCGGGTGCTGGAGCTGTCGCCCAGGCTGCGCCGTTCCGTGCGGCTGTCGTGGAACGCGACCGGCAATGCGGTCGCAGACGCATTCGTCAAGCTGGTGGACGCCCAGCGCGCGAAGGCGGGAAAGGCGATTCAGGTGCGAGCGAGAAAGGGAAAGTAACGCGTCGGCAGCGCGATGAGGGGATGAAGCGCGTTCATGGGCGACTTGCAGTTTATTCATGTCGGTAGCCGTCGACATGCAATACATTGTGGGTCACTCGCCCTGACTTCACTGCCTCGAAGGAGACCGCCGTGCCGGCCTTGCCCACCCTGATTGCTTTCGGACTCGTGTCGCTCGGCATGGTCCTGACGCCCGGCCCGAACATGATCTACCTGATCTCCCGCTCGATCTGCCAGGGCCGCCGCGCGGGGCTGGTGTCGCTCGGCGGCGTCGCGCTGGGGTTCGTGTTCTACATGTTCTGCGCGGCATTCGGCCTGACCGCGCTGGTGCTGACCGTGCCATACGCGTATGACGTGCTGCGTTTCGCCGGCGCGCTGTACCTGGCATTTCTCGCGTGGCAGGCGCTCAAGCCGGGCGGCCGCTCCGCGTTTCAGGTGCGGCAGCTGCCGCACGAGAGCGGCGTGCGACTCTTCACGATGGGCTTCGTCACCAACCTCGCGAACCCGAAGATCGCGGTGATGTACCTCTCGCTGCTGCCGCAGTTCATTTCGCCGGGGCACGGCAGCGTGCTCGCGCAATCGCTGGCGCTGGGTTGCGTGCAGATCGCGGTCAGCGTCAGCGTCAACGCGCTGATCGCGAGCATGGCCGGCTCGATCGCGGGGTTCCTTGCCGGTCGGCCCGCCTGGGCACGGGGGCAGCGCTGGTTGATGGGGACCGTGCTGGCCGGACTGGCCGTGCGTATCGCGCTGGAATCGCGAAGCTAGCCGGTGGAACGGCTAGCGGAGGCAATCGACGTACCGATGCGCATGCAACCTTCGGCGGACGAACGGGTGCAGCCGATCCGCGTGAAGCAGGCCGTCGCGCATTCGCCGTGCCGGTAAGTGGACGGTGCGCGTTGCGCACGATGTCCCGCACGAGCCAGCCCCGGCCGCCCGCCGCGCGATCGCGCGCCGCGATCGCGCGCCGCGGGCGGCCGCCGCGTCAGCGCTCGCCGCGCTTCTTGCTCAGCTCGATCGTCTCGAACAGCTCGTACTGCGCGGTCGGGTGCTGATCCGCACCCGGCGCGTGGTAATAGCGCATCGTGATCGTCGTATGGCCGCCCGGCTTGCCCGGATCGTGGTCGAACACGGCGATCCCGTAGCCCGTGCCCGTATCGCGGCGCGCGGACCAGATCGCATCCTCGAGCGCATCGGCCGGCTTGCGCACGAACGTGTTCGGCGCGGTGCCCGGCACCGGCCGGTTCGGTTTCGTGAAGACCTTGGCCTGCGCAAAGCCGGTCGCCGGGTTTTCGCCGTACACGTCGAGCGGCGCACTGGTTCCGCCGCCGCCGAGAATCAGGTGAATCGTGCCGTGGCTCGTGTCGAACGTCGTGCTGTTCGGGTCGGTCGACCCGACCGGACGCGGCTGCAGCGTCTCGACGACTTCGCCGGTCGAGGCATCGACGCCCGCGCGGTGATTGCAGCCGCGCACCGGGTAGCTGCGCTCGTAGTCGTGATCGTGACCGCACAGCACGAGGTCGACACCATAGCGGTCGAACAGCGGCAGCCATGCCTCGCGAATGCCCTTGTCGGAGCCGTTGCCCGTCTTCGACGAGCTCAGCGCGTCCTGGTGCATTTGCACGACGATCCAGTCGATGTCGTCATCGTGGGACGCGTGACGCAGCGTGTGCTCGAGCCAGCGCGTCTGCTCGCCGTTGCTGTAGCCACGTACGTAGAACGACGTGCCCGGTTCGATCGGCGCGCGGCCGGTGCTCGCGGCCGGCACGAGCGGATTCGGGCCGCCGACGAATGCGGCCGCATCCTGGTACACGACGTCGTCGGCGTCGAGCGAGATGAACAGCACCGAGCTCACGCGGAAGCTGTACCAGCGGCCCGGAAAGCGCGTGCCGTTCTCCGGGAGCATGTAGCGCGCGAGATACGAGTCGAGCCCCTGCGGGCCGTTGTTGAATTCGATTTCGTGATTGCCCGGGCATGGCATCCACGGGCGGTTCGCAGCCGACGTCTGGTTGTTGTTGCCGAAGTCGCGCCACACCTCCGGCTGATGCGCGGGGTTCAGGTTCGCGTAGCAGAGGTCGCCGTTCAGCAGGTGGAACAGCGGCTGGAACTGCTCGACGGCCTGCACCGCGAAGCGGCTTTGCGGCGACGACAGCACCCACGCGCCGTTCGGCGTCGCGAGGTCGCCGTAGCTCGTGAAGCGGAACGGCGCGCGCCCGCGCGGCGCGGTCGTGAAGGTCGCGGCAAACGGCTGCGCGGCGTTGCTGTCGTTGTCGGCCGTCAGTTCATAGCGGTAGCGCGTGTTCGGCTTCAGGCCGTGCACCCGTGCGTGGTACGTGAATACGGTTTCGCCGTTCAGGCCGTCGGTGTAGATGCGCTGCACGCCGTGCACGGTGCGTGCCGGTTCGCCGTCGGCGACGATCCGCGCGCGCGGATTGACGGCCGGTGCGAGCGACGCCCAGGAGATCGCGACTTCCGACGTTGGGTCGCTGCCCCATGTCAGGTGCACCTGCTCGGGCGTGCCGTCCGGATTCGACCCGGCGGCGCGGGCGGCCGCGAGCCCGCCTGCGGCGGTGGCGAGGCCGGAGACGCCGGCCAGTTTCAGGAAGCCGCGACGCGATACGGAAGCGGCCGGCTCGTTCGACTCGGCGGGGAGGTTTTCCTGGTTCGACATGATCGTATTTTCGTTGAATGACACGCGAGATGCGGAACTGCCCGGCCGTGCGCGAGCGCGTCGGGGGCGTGGGCCGGAAACGAGCGGGATCCCGGTGACACGCATTGTCGAAGTTCAGTTTTGCCGGGTTGTGACAGACGGTAATCGATGCGCGGGCCCGATGCGTCGATGGCGCGCGCGGCGTTGCCGTCACGGCGGAAATTTTTTTGCGTGTGTCGCGACGGATTTTTTCGCATGCGTCGTTTAACGAACGAACGGCCACTTCCGGCCGGGAAACGATGCTTCGGAGTCTTGCATGAAACTTTCCATTTCATTACGGTTTGCCGCGGGATGCGTGGCCGCGCTGGCGACGTCCGCCGCATTCGCGCAGGCCGTCATCGTCGCACCGGTCGCACCGCCGCCGCCGCGCGTCGAAGTGATGCCGGCGCCGCGCGCGGGCTACGTATGGGATCAGGGCCACTGGCATTGGCGCCACGGCCGCTACGTGTGGATCCCAGGTCACTGGCAAGTGGTACGTGCCGGCTATCACTGGGTGCCGGGACACTGGGCCGCGCGCGGCCCGAACTGGCGCTGGGTGCCGGGCCACTGGGCGTGACGCGCAGGGCGCCGCGCGGCGTGCGGTGTCCGCGCGGCGGGACTTCCACACAATCTCATCGGTCGAGCCATGCCTTTTCGAACCATCGTGATCCTGACAGCCGCGGCCATCGTGCTGGCCGGCTGCGTCGTGGTGCCGGCGCGCCCGGTGTATTACCGGCCCGCGCCGGTCGTCGTATATTGATCGCGCCGGCCGGCGGGCGATCGACAGGATCGATATGCCGTTCGAACCGGATCTCGACGAAATCGACCGGGCCGATCCCGGGCGCGGCGCACCAAGTGTCGAAGAAGCGCCGGTCCGATGCATGCAAGGAGAGCACGACGATGAGCTTCAGCCGGACAACGGGCGCAACCGCCGGCAGCATGCGGCGTTCGCACCGCGCATCGCGGAGCGGCCTGCGTTGAGCGACGCCGATCCGGACGCGGAACTCGTCGCGCGGGTTGGCGCGCGCGACGCGTCGGCCGTGCGTGCGCTCGTCGCACGCAAACTGCCGCGCTTGCTCGCGCTCGCGACACGCATGCTCGGCGACCGGACCGAAGCCGAAGACGTTGCGCAGGAAACCTTCCTGCGGATCTGGAATCATGCGCCGCGCTGGCGGGATGGCGAAGCGCGCTTCGACACGTGGCTGCATCGCGTCGTGCTGAACCTGTGCTACGACCGCTTGCGCGGGCGGCGCGAGGAGCCGGTCGACGCATTGCCCGACATGCCCGACCCGCAACCCGAGCCGGCCGCGCACGCGGAGTTGCGCTCGCGCGACGCGCGCGTGCGCGAGGCGCTCGCCGCGTTGCCGCCAAGGCAGCGGGAAGCGCTCGTGCTCCAGTACTATCAGGACATGTCGAACGTTGAAGCGGCGAACCTGATGGGCATCACCGTCGATGCGCTGGAAAGCCTGCTCGCGCGCGCAAGGCGCAACCTGCGCGCGCAACTGGCCGGCGACCCACCTAGCGAGGACAAGCGATGACACCCGAAAGATTCCGTACCATCGTCGCCGCGTACGGCTCGGATGCGCGGCGCTGGCCGCAAGACGAACGCGCGGCGGCCGAAGCGTGGGCGCATGCGCATCCGCGCGACGCGCTGGAGGCGCTCGACGATGCCGCCGAGCTCGATGCCTGGCTCATGCAGGACACGGTCGCGCCGCCGGCGCCGGCGCTCGTCGAACGCATCGTCGCGTCGGCGCCGGTGCCACAACGTGCGCGGCGCCGGGGCAGGGTGTGGTGGTCGGGCGCGGCGTTCGCGGGTGTCGGGCTGGCCGGCGCGTTGGCCGGCGCGGTGGCCGTGTCGATGCTGATGCTCGGCAGCGCGCCGATCGCGCAACACGAACCGGGCTACCTGACGACGACGTTCGGCGGCCCGAGCATCGACGGAGGCGACGAATGAGCGAACGCGGCTGGAAATTGTTGCTCGTCGGGTCGGTCGTGCTGAACGTGTTCATGCTCGGCGCGATTGGCGGCGGCGCGTATCAGTGGTTCTCGACGCATCGCGACCTGCATGGAACGGGGATGCCCGGACAGCGCACGGCGTTGCGGTTCGCCGCGGACGGATTGTCCGATGCGCGTCAGCGGGCGTTCGCGGCGGTGCTGAAGGCGGCGCGCAAGGACGCTCGGGATTTCGCGCGGGAAGGGCGCGATGGGCGGATCACGGTGCTCGATCTGCTGGCCGCGCCGCAGCTCGATCGTCCGGCGATCGATGCGGCGCTCGATCGGACGCGAGCGGCCGATAGTGCGTTGCGAGGGCAAGTCGAGCGCAGTGTCGTCGATTTCGCGGCGACGCTCACGCCGGACGAGCGCGCGAAGTTCGTCGACGGGTTGCGGCGTAGCGGGAACTGGCGGTTGCCGGCGAGATTGCAGAAGCAGCAGGGAGCGGCGGGAAACGAATAAGCCACACGTCGTCCAGTGACGGCACGGAATGACCGTTCACGCCGATACCCGTCCCGGGATTATGATGGCCCGATCGGCAGCACATTCCCGATGAACGCACCGCAACGCGAGGCGGCAATCTCGAGAGCCGCGGCAAGGACGAGCCATGGATCGAAGCGAAGACTTTATCGTGCGCACCATGTCGGCCAGTGAAGTGGCCATGTCGGTCGAATGGGCGGCCGCGGAAGGGTGGAACCCTGGCCGGCACGACGCGCGTTGTTTCAGGGAAGCGGACCCGGCCGGTTTCTTCGTCGGCATCTGGCGCGGCGAGCCGGCCGCTTGCCTCGCGGCGGTGGCTTATGACGAACACTTCGGCTTCATCGGTCTCTACATCGTGAAACCGGAGTTTCGCGGCAAAGGCCTCGGCATGCGCATCTGGCAGCACGGCATGCGTTACCTTGGAGAACGAAACATCGGCCTGGACGGTGTCGTTGCCCAGCAGGCGAATTACAGGAAGTCAGGGTTCCGGCTCGCGTATCGCAACATCCGCTATCAGGGGCGCGTGGGCGGCATCGGGTGCGCGCAGGTTGCGGCAGCGGCCGACGTACCGTTCGAGCAGTTGCTCGCCTACGATCGCCGGTGTTTTCCGGCGGCGCGCGAGCGTTTCGTCTCCGTCTGGATCGCGCAGCCGGATGCCGTGGCGCTCGCGACCATCGACGCGGGCCGTGTTGCCGGATACGGTGTCGTGCGCCGCTGCCACGCGGGCTGCAAGATCGGCCCGCTCTTTGCCGATGACGCCGATGTCGCGACGGGGCTGTTTCGTGCGCTGGCGTCGCGCATGCCCGGCGAGGTGATCGTGCTCGACGTGCCGGAAACGAACCCCGCAGCCGTCGCGCTGGCGGAACGTCACGGCATGTCGAGCGTGTTCGAGACCGCGCGGATGTATACGAAGGAAGCGCCCGCGATTGCGATCGACCGCGTGTTCGGGGTGACGTCTTTCGAGCTCGGGTGATCGTCGCGAGCATGGCCGGCCCGGAACGGACGCCGGATTTGCACATGCGTCTGCCGACGTGACGCCGTCTCCTGGCTACTTCTCGAACCAGTATTCGAACTCGGTGCGGTTCTGGTTGAACGCCTTGGCGTGGGACACCGTTTCCGCGCGCACGATGCCGTGGATGCCACGGGCAACGGCGCGGGCCGCCATCAATGCTCCTTTTGCCTACCGGCCGGTGGTTGCGATCGATCCGGCGATCGGGCAGCGCAAGCGAATGCTCGACGCCAGTTGAAAGCCGCGTGCAAGAAGCGGCAGATTCGGCGTCTACGAGCCGAACCGGAAATATTTCGTCCATCCAGCGACGGATTTCCCGCCAGCCACCGTTAAACACGGGTACGCATCGCGAGAGCCCCCTTCATGGACCATCCGAACGACATCTCACCGGCCGCCATCGCGCTGAACCGTTTCGGCCTCGGCGCGCGGCCCGACGAAGCGCCGCCTGTCGATCCGAAGGCTGCGCTGGTCGCCCAGTTCGACCGTTACGACGCACGGCCGGCCGCATGGGCTGGCGAACCCGACGCGGTCACGCTCGCTACGCGCTTCGCGACGGCCCGCAACGCGATGACGAGCGACGACGCGGCGGCCAGACGTGCAACCGAGCAGTCGATCCGCCGCGACGGCTACGACGCATATCGCAGCGCGGTCGCCGCACGACTGAACGGCGCGCTCGTCACGCCCGCGCCGTTCGTCGAGCGTCTGGTGCATTTCTGGGCGAACCATTTCGCGGTGTCGGTCGACAAGGGGCAGGTGGCCGCGTATGCAGGCGCATTCGAGCGCGATGCGATCCGCCCGCACGTGCTCGGCCGCTTCGAGGACATGCTCGTCGCCGTCGAGCAGCATCCCGCAATGCAACTGTTCCTCGACCAGGCGCGCTCGGTCGGCCCCGACAGCCCGGCCGCGCTGCGCGCCGAAGCCCGCAATCCGGCGGCGCGACGCGGCCTCAACGAGAACCTCGCGCGCGAAATCATGGAACTGCATACGCTCGGCGTGCGGACCGGCTACACACAAGCGGACGTGACGGAATTCGCGCGCGCGCTGACCGGCTGGAGCATCGCGGGCGGACGCGGGCCGCAGCCCGGCGATGCGGCGCCGGGTGCGTTCGTGTTCCGTCCGAAGCTGCACGAACCGGGCGCACGCACGGTGATGGGACGCACGTACGACCAGCAGGGCGAAGCGCAGGCACGCGCGATCCTGGCCGACCTGGCACGTTCGCCCGCGACGGGCCGGCATATCGCGTTCCAGCTCGCCCGCCATTTCGTCGCCGACAATCCGCCGCCTGCGCTCACCGACCGGCTCGCCCGCGCATTCGAGACGAGCGGCGGCGATTTGCCGACCGTCTATCGCGCGCTGGTCGATGCGCCAGACGCCTGGGCGCCGGTCAATCGCAAGTTCAAGACGCCGTGGGAGTGGGCCGTGTCGTCGCTGCGCGGGCTCGGCTGGCGCGACGCGGGCGACCTGAAGGTCGCGCCGCTGCTCGCGCAACTCGGCCAGCCGGTATGGCGGCCCGGATCACCGGCCGGTTACGACGACGTCGCCGCGAGCTGGGCCGCGCCCGACGCGCTGGTGCGCCGCGTCGAGATCGCACAGCGGCTGGCTGCACGCACGGGCGACCGGCTCGACCCGCGCACGCTCGGCAATACGCTGCTGGCCGGCTCGCTGAGCGCGCCGACGGCGACCGCGCTGTCGCGTGCCGAAAGCGCGACCACGTCGCTCGCGCTGCTGCTCGTGTCGCCCGATTTCCAACGGAGATGAACATGGCCCGATCCTTGACTCGTCGACATTTCCTGAGCATCGCCGCGGCCGGCGCGGGCGCGATCCTCGTCGCGCCGCGCATCGTGTTCGCGAACGTCGAAACCGACCGGCGCTTCGTGTTCGTGATCCAGCGCGGCGCCGCCGACGGGTTGAACATCGTCGTCCCGTATGCCGAACCGGCGTATGCGTCGCTGCGCGGCCCGCTGGCGATCGACGCTGCGGCGGCGACACGCATCGACGGCATGTTCGCGCTTCATCCGGCGCTCGTGCAGACCGCGCAGATGTTTCGGGACAAGCAGGCGCTGTTCGTCCACGCGATTGCGTCGCCGTATCGCGACCGCTCGCATTTCGACGGCCAGAACGTGCTGGAGACGGGCGGGCGCGCGCCGTACCAGGTGAGGGACGGCTGGCTCAACCGGCTCGCCGCGATGTTGCCGGCGACGCGCGACCGCGCGATCGCGTTCGCGCCGACGGTGCCGCTCGCGTTGCGCGGCAGCGTGCAGGCCGCGTCGTATGCGGCGTCCGGTCTGCCGGCCGCGCCGGACGACCTGCTCGCGCGCGTATCGGCGCTTTACGAGGCCGACGCGCAGCTCGGGCCGCTGTGGCAGTCGGCGATGGCCGCGCGGGGCCTCGCCGGCGATGCGCATGCGCGCCAGGATCCGGCGGGCGTCGGCAAGCTTGCGGCGACGTTTCTCGCGCGCGACGACGGCCCGCGGATCGCGATGATCGAGACGGGCGGCTGGGACACGCACAGCGCGCAGAACGCGCGGCTCGCGAATCAGTTGAAGGCACTCGACACGATGCTCGCCGCATTGCGCGACGGACTCGGGCCGGTGTGGCGGCAGACCACGGTGCTCGTCGCGACCGAGTTCGGCCGCACGGCCGCCGCGAACGGCACGGGCGGCACTGATCACGGGCAGGCGTCGGTCGCGATGCTGGCGGGCGGGGCGGTCGCGGGCGGGCGCGTGATCGCCGACTGGCCGGGCTTGCGGCCGGGCGACCTGTACGAAGGACGCGACCTGAAGCCGACCGCGTCGCTCGATGCGCTGATCGCGGGCGCGGCCGCCGAAAGCCTGCGGCTCGATCCCGGCCATACCGCGGCCACGTTGTTCGCGCAAAGCGGCGCGACGCGGCCGATGACGGGCCTCGTTCGCGGAACCGCGTGACGCGCGGCATGCGCGCGCTCGCATCCGCCAGCCGATTACATATGACACAACAGGGAGAATCGACGATGAAGATCCGATCCGTATCGCTTGCCGTGTTGGCGACGATGAGTGCCGTGCTGATGTCCGCGTGCGTGGTGGAACCGGCGCGGCCGCCGCAGCCCGCGCCGGTCGTCGAGGTGGCGCCGCCGCCGCCGGCGCCCGGTTATCGCTGGGCGAAGGGCCATTACCGCTGGGCCGGCAATCACTGGGCGTGGGTGCCCGGACATTGGGTGGCCGTGTATTGAAGCGCGTGAACGGCGCGCCGCTCACCACCCGATGCGGTGCTTCTCTTCGGTTTCGCTGTGCCGCCAGTCGTCGTCCGCATGCAGATACTGGCTCGTCGTCGTCAGCGACACGTGCCCGAGGTTGTCGCGCACGAGCCGCAGATCGACGCGGCCATCGGCCATGTGCGAGCCGGCGCTGTGGCGCAGCCAGTGCGCGGATGCCTGTTCGAGCACGCGCGCCTGTTCTTCGCCTGCATTTCCCTGCGCACGCAACCGCTCGGCCGCGAACCGGAACACCTGCTTCACGATCCGGTGCAGCGCCGCGCGCGTGAGCGGCTTGCGCGTGCGACCGACGGGCAGCACGAGCGGCGTGGGTTCGCCGTCGGCCGGCAGCGCGGGCAGGCCATGCGCGCGCCGGTAGCGCGCGAGCTCGACCATCATCTCGGCGGTGGCCGGCACGAGCCGCTGCCGGCCGCCTTTGCCGGTCACGTCGAGCCACCAGCGGTCGCGCCCGTTCGCATCGCGTCGCGCAAAGAATTGTCCCATCGTGGTGTCGGCTGCTTCGGTGATGCGCAGCCCGCCGAGATACAGCAGCGTGAATACCCAGCGCGCGCGATCGGCATGGAAGGCGGCGCGCGCGTCGTCGCGCGGCATCGCGGCGATCGCATCCTTGACCGCCTGCCACAGCGGCGGCCCGAGATGGCGCGTGACGCGCGGCGCGGGCCGTCGTTGCCGCTGCCGGGACAGCGCGAGCGGATTGCCGGCCAGGTAGCCGGCCTGCACGAGCCACGAGAACATCACGTTCAGGATGACCATCGCCTGCCGCTGGCTGGCCGCCGACAGCGGCCCGTAGAACGGCCGCCAGCGCGGGTCGCCGCGCGGATGCTTGCGGCCGCCGTTCGCGCACCACAGGTCGGCCGGCACGGGCGCGAGCAGGAACTGCCGGTAGCCGACGAGATCCTCGTGCGTGAGCGACGACAGCGGCTTGCCGCACGCGATGACGGCCCACAGCAGCAGGCGTTCGGCTTCCTTGCGGTAGTTCTGGAACGTGGTGGGCGTATCGACGAAGCGTGCGAGCCACGCGCGCACGGCGTCGAGATCATGCGTCGCGGCGATCTGAGGATGCGCGCTGGTCGAGCGATTGGTGCCCGCCCGTCCGTCGAGCGCGGCCGGCACGGTCAGCGTATCGATCGGCTGCGGCCGCAGCGCAACGCCGGACGGAACGGGTGAGGTCATGCGAAGAGGTGGCGCGGCTCGCCGGTGAGCGGGCGGGCGGGCGCGGCGCGACGAAGCGTACGAGGAAGCGCCGATGGTAATACACGATCGCCATGCGGTGAAGCCGACGTCGATCGCGCGTGTCTGGCCGGTGACGGAGCGCGTGGCGGACGAGCACGGTCACGTCACCCCAGCGACAACACGCTGTTCAGCAACGTCCGCACGAGCGTCGCCTGCCGCGTGACGCCCGTCTTCGAAAAGATCGCACGCAGGTGCGAGCGCGCGGTGTTCTTGCTGATGTCGAGCTCGTCGGCTGCCTCCTCGAGCGTCGACCCGTTGACGAGCGCGAGCGCCAGGGCGGTCTCGGCCGGCGTGAGGTCGAACAGCTTGCGCACGATGTCGTGCGACGCCTGCGACTTGCGTTCGGCATCGCGGATGAAGATTGCGCATGCCGGCCGGCGCGGATTGTCCTCCGACCATTCGCTGAGCGGGACCGTGCGGATCAGCACGCCGAGCGGCGGCTTGCCGGACGGGCGCGACACGGCGATCGCCTGCGCGACCGTCGGCGCGCCGCCCGCGCGCTCCGCGACCACCTGCCGGATCAGCTTCTGCAGCTTGCGGTCCTCCAGCGGATACGAGGCCTCGAGCGCGCCGCCGCGCACGCGCAGGCCGTCGCATTCGGCGAAGATCTCGTCCGCGACGGAGTTGGTCTTCATGATCGTGCCGCGCTCGTCGAGGATCGCGGTCGCGACGAGCATGCGGTCGATCGTGCTCGCGTACAGCATGCGCTCCGATTCGACCATCCCGAACTTCGCATGCAGTCGCACCGCGCGCTTCAGGTGCGGCAGCAACGCGTTGCAGACGGCCTTGTCGGTCACGGAGAACGCGTGGCCGTGATGCGAGCGGCACACGCGGAACCGGCATTCGATCCCGTCCGGCGTGCGCAGGTCCGCGCCCATCAGGTAGCCGACGTCGAACGGCTCGAGAAACTCGCGATACATCGCACTGCCGCGCCACACGCCGACGCCGGGCAACTCGTCGACGGTGACGACACGATCGCTCGGCAGGTTCACGAACGGATCGAGCGCGTAATAGTAGTTGTTGTACGACGCGACGCCCGGCAACGGCGCGCCGTGCCCGGACGCATTGATCATCAGCCCCGCGTGACCGCCGGCGGGCCAGCGCAGGATCATCGTCACGTAGTTCGCGTCCAGATGCACGCGGATCCGTTCGAGGGCGCCGCCCCATGGCACGTCTTCCAGCGGGCCTTCGTAGATTGTCGCGAGCAGCGCGTCGAACTGCTCGAGCGTCAGGCTCGATCGGGCAAGGCTCGGGGGAAGGGCCGGGGGCGCCGTGGTCATCGGGGTTGTCTCCTGTTGCAGCGCCGGGTCGCGGTGCGCCGGGCGTGCGGGTGCGTGCACGGGCGTATCCGGACCGCCGACGGCGGCGCGCGGCGGCCTGCACCGGAATACGGTAGCGCGCCGGCGCACGCACGACATCCCACGAATGAGGGTGGCGGCATGCCGTTGTAAGCCATTCGTGAACTTTCCCGAAGCAGCGTTCGTCTAATCGGCCCGCCAATGCTTCCTGAGGAACACCCGATGATTCGCAAGACCAGAACGCTGCTCGGCGCGGCCGTGATCGCCGGCAGCATGCTGCTCGCCGGATGCCAGACCGGAGCGGCCGCGACGGACGCTCGCGCGGCTCGCCCGGCCGACGGCCGCCCCGTGACCAGGACCGTTTATGTCGCGCCGCAGGCGGCGCGCTGCACGGGCGTCGCGCCGATGGACTGCCTGCAGGTGCGCAGCAGCCCGGCGGAGCCGTGGAGCCTGTGGTATGCGGGTATCGAGGGTTTTGCGTACCAGCCGGGCTATCAATACGTGCTGGAAGTCGACGAATACCGCGTCGCGCAGCCGCCGGCCGACGGCTCGTCGATCCGCTGGGTGCTCAAGCGGGTCGTCGAGCGCCGCCAGGTGAACTGACGGCCGGTCGTGCCCGCCCGCAGTGGGGCTTACGCGGACTGCCGCGGCGCGACTGGCCTCGGCGGCGCGGCGGTATCGATGCGCCGGAACACGACGGACGACAGCAGCGTGACCGAGCCCATGCAGACGAACGACAGGATGAACCCGTTCGCCATCGAGCCCCAATGCGCGGCGAACAGGTTCACGAGCCCGCCGCCGATCGACACGCCGAGCCCCATCGCCAGCATCTGCATCATCGTAAACAGGCTGTTGCCGCTGCCGGCGTCGGCATGCGACAGGCCCTTCAGCGTCACGGCGTTCATCGCGGCGAACTGCATCGAGTTCGCGGCGCCGAACACGATCAGCAACGCAATCTCCAGCGCCGGCGCGGGCCGTGCCGAGACCAGCGCGAACCCCGCGATCGCGCAGCCGACGATCCCCGTGTTCACGACCAGGAACGTCGCATAGCCGAAGCGTGTCGCGAGCGGCGCGATCCAGCGCTTCGCGATCACGCCGGCGATCGCGGCCGGCAGCATCATCATCCCCGACTGGAGCGGCGTATAGCCGAGCTGCACCTGCATCAGCAGCGGCAGCATGAACGGCACGGCGCTCGTGCCGATCCGGCACAGCAGGTTGCCGAGCAGCCCCGAGCCGAAGTTCGGTTCGCGGAACAACCCGAGCCGGAACAGCGGCTGCGCGCGGCGCTGCGCATGGGGCAGGTACGCGAGCGCGCTCGCCATGCCCAGCACGGCGAGCCCGATCGCCCAGCCGGTGCGGTGCGCGGGCATTGGCGGATCGATCGCGAGCGACAGCGCGATCATCGCGACCGACAGCAGCGCACAGCCGACGAAGTCGAACGGCGGCGGCTGCATCGCCTGATCGTGCGGCAGGAAGCGCTGCACCGCGATGAAGCCCACCACGCCGACCGGCACGTTGACGATGAACACCCAGTGCCAGGAAATCGCCTGCGTGAGCCAGCCGCCGAGCGTCGGCCCGACGATCGGGCCGAGTTGTCCGGCGATCGACACGAACGCGATCGCCGCGACGTACCGTTCGCCCGGCACGCGGCGCAACACCGCGAGCCGACCGATCGGCAGCAGCATCGAGCCGCCGATGCCCTGCACGGCGCGCGCGACGACGAGCTGGCCGAGCGTGTGCGACGCCGCGCAGCCGATCGACGCGAGCGAGAACACCAAAATGGCGAGCGAGAACACGCGGCGCGTGCCGAACCGGTCGGCGAGCCAGCCGGACGCCGGCGTGAGCATCGCCATCGTCAGCGTGTAGACGACCACGACCGGCTGCATCGCGAGCGGCGAAGCATGCAGGCTTTGCGCGATCGACGGCAGCGCGGTGTTGACGATCGTCGTGTCGAGCGACTGCATGAAGAACGCGGCGGCGACGATCCACAGCAGCGCGGAGTGTGAGGGTTCGCGGGACATGACGAAACGGGAAGTGCGGCGACCGGCGCGGTGGCGACGTGACGGGCGACGCGGCCCGGCAGGCTCGCGTCGGCGCACGGCCGGTCTACGAACGTCCGATGGTACCGATTCCGGTGGCCATCGGGAAGCCGCGTTATGGCACTGACCGTCATCGACATCGCCGATGAAGAGGCGGGACGCTCGATCCCGCCCGGTTCATTACCCGACACCGGACGTTCCCGTGGCATCCGGCCGGGTTTCCGCCGGCCGTATCGCGTGGCATGCGCGCCACACGTGGCCGCTCACGCGGCGCGTTTCTGCGAAATCACCAGCAGCGCGCCGTTCCTGTCCTCCAGCACCGCGCGGTATTCGTGCGGCCCCGCCTGCACCGGCACGCGTACCGACGCGCCTGCCTTCACGACCCGCGCCATTGCCGCGTAAAGGTCGTCGTCCTCGTCCACGCGCAGCGTGAGCGCCGCGCGTTCGACGATCTGCTCGTCGCCGGCCACCAGCGCGATCGTCAGCGGGCCGCCGTCGAGTGCGCAATAGCGGTCGCCGTCCCGAAACTTCACGTTCAGGCCCAGCCCGTCGACGAACAGCGGCAAGGCCGTGTCGATGTCGTCGACCGGATACAGCAGCATCGATACCTTCATTCCCTCTCTCCCTCGTCTTGATGTTTACGGTCCGCACCGGGCCGTCATTCGATGCTAGCGCGCGGTGCCGGCCGCGACGCAGTCTGTTCGGATGACGGTGAAACCCCTCTGTCCCCGCAGGCATGCCGTTACTCCAAACAGACGATGCCTGTGCGGGCCCGCGCGCCGACACTCCCATCCGTGGACCGTCGCTATTCGTCCGTATCGTGCGGGCGGGCCGCACGACCCCGACTCGTCCAACATACATGGAGACGCACGCAATGAAGTTTTCCCTCATCTACGAAGCCCAGACCACCGACGCATCGCGCGAGGGCGACCACCGGGTATTCAAGGAGACGGTCGAACAGGCGCTGCTCGCCGAGCAGGTCGGCTTCGACACGATCTGGTGCGTGGAGCACACGTCGCTGACCAACTATGCGCACATGAGCGCGCCGGAAACCTTCCTTGCTTACCTGGCCGGCCGCACGACGCGCATCGGCCTCGGCCACGGCGTCGTGTGCCTGCCGCCGGCGATGAACCATCCGATCAAGGTCGCCGAGCGCGTCGCGCTACTCGACATCCTGTCGGGCGGCCGCGTGCACTTCGGCGTCGGCAAGGGCGGCAGCCAGCAGGAAGCCGGTGCGTTCGGCTACGACCTCAACGAACTGCAGCCGATGATCGACGAGTCGATGTACCTGGTGCCGAAGATGTTCGTGCAGGACGAGATCGAGCACGACGGCACGTACATCAAGATCCCGAAGCGCCCGATCCACCCGAAGCCGTTCCAGGATCCGCACCCGCCGATGTACCTCGCGTGCACGAATACCGACGCGCTGCTGCGTGCCGGCCAGCGCGGGATGGGCGCGCTGGTGCTCGGTTTCGGCGGCCCCGACGAAGTCGCGAAGAAGAACGCGGTGTACCGCGAAGCGTGGGCGAACCGCAAGCCGGAAGACCAGGTCGGCTTCCGCCCGACCCAGCACCTCGCGGCGCTGTGCCCGACGGTCGTGATGGCCGACGGCCAGGCCGCCCGCAAGATCGGCATCCGCGGCCAGCGTTACTTCATGGAGTCGCTCGCGTACTGGTACACGGGCGGCGAGCGTCCGGACCCGGCGAAGTGGGGCGACGACCTCGTGCAGGCCGACACCGGAGAGATGGTGATCCGCTCGCGCTTCGCGTCGGAGGAAGTCGTCGTGAACTTCGCCGACCCGGCGCTCGCGATGATGAACCCGAACCACGCATACGGCACGGTGGACGACTGCATCGGCTATGTCGGCCGCCTGCAGGAAGCCGGCGTCGACGAAGTGCTGTTCCTGTGCCAGATGGGCACGGTGCCGCACGAAGCGCAGATGGAGACGATCCGCAACATCGGCGAGCACGTGATCCCGTTCTTCAACAAGGAAAAGGAGCGCGCCTGCGCGTAAGGCGGGGCGGGCCGCGCCCGTCGTCCCTTCGGACGATGCGGCGCGGCCGCGCGAGCCCGACCATCGTCGGCAGGAGCCCTGGCTCGCGGCGCCGGCCGCGACGAACCACTTAGAGAGAGACCGGGATGAGCGCCGCCGCGCGCGCCCCGTATCACAGGAGACATTCGTGCACCGCGACAACGATTCGAACGCACTGGCCACCACGCTGATCGCCCGGGCCGAGGCCCTGGCGCCGACGCTGGCCGGCCGCGCCGCGCAGGCGGAAGCGCAGGGCCGCATCCCGGCCGAGACGATCGCCGACATGCAGGCCGCCGGCTTCTTCAAGGTGCTGCAGCCGAAGCGCTACGGCGGCTACGAGCTCGATCCGCAAGCCTTCTTCGACATCCAGATGGCGCTCGCGCGCGGCTGCATGTCGACGGCATGGGTATACGGCGTCGTCGGCGTGCACAACTGGCAGCTCGCGCTGTTCGACGAACGCGCGCAGCAGGACGTGTGGGGCAAGGATCCCGCGACGCTGATCGCGTCGACCTACATGCCGGTCGGCCGCGTGACGCCGGTCGAAGGCGGCTTCCGACTGTCCGGCCACTGGAAGTTCTCGAGCGGCAGCGAACTGTGCGAATGGGTGTTCCTCGGCGCGCTGGTGCCGCCGGCCGAAGCCGGCCAGCCGCCGGAATACCGCACGTTCCTGCTGCCGAAATCCGATTACCGGATCCAGCAGGACTGGGACGTGCTCGGCCTGCGCGCGACCGGCAGCCACGACATCGTCGTCGACGACGCATTCGTGCCCGCTTACCGCACGCACAAGGCGCTCGACGGGATGATGGGCACGAGCCCGGGCCTGGCCGTCAACGACGCGCCGTTGTTCAAGCTGCCGTTCGCGCAGATCTTCGTGCGTGCGGTATGCACGTCGTGCATCGGCGCGCTGCAGGGCGCGCTCGACGATTTCACCGGCTATGCGGCCACGCGCGTGTCGGCCAACAGCGGCGCGAAGACGACCGACGATCCGGGTGCGCAGAACGCGTGCGCGAACGCGGCCGTCGCGATCGACGAGATGAAGGTGCTGCTCAAGCGCAATTTCGCAGAACTGATGGCATCGGTGACGGGCGGCCCGGCCGTGTCGATCGAGCGTCGCGTGCATTTCCGCTACCAGTCCGCGCAGGTCGCCGAGCGCTGCGCGCAGGCCGCGAACGCGCTGCTGCGCTATGCGGGCGGCAACGGCATCTATCACCGCAATCCGCTGGTGCGCCGCTTCCTCGACCTGCACGCGGCCCGCGCGCACTACGCGAACAACGTGGACCGCTTCGGCCAGAACCTCGGCGCCGTGATGCTCGGCCGCGAGAACACGGACTACTTCATCTGACGAGGTCGCGATGAACGACACGCAAGCGCAGCAATACGTGTTCGACGTCGTGGTCGTCGGCTCCGGCGCGGGCGCACTGCTCGCGGCATGCCGCGCGGCCGACCGCGGGCTGTCCGCCGTCGTGATCGAGAAGACGGCGCTGTACGGCGGCACGTCGGCGATCTCCGGCGGCGGCATCTGGATCCCGTGCAACCACCATATCGCGGAACTCGGCGTGACCGATACGCGCGAGGCCGCGCGCCGCTATCTCGATGCGTGCACGGCCGGCGCGTCGTCGCGCGAGCGGCTCGACGCGTATCTCGACCAGGCGCCCGAGATGTTGCGTTACCTCGAAACGAAAACGCCGGTGCGCTACCAGGCGCTGCCGAAGTACGCGGACTATTTCCAGAAGCTGCCGGGCGCGATGCCGGGCTATCGCGCGCTCGATCCGCTGCCGTTCGACGGTGCGCTGCTCGGCGACGAACTCGACCGGCTGCGTCCGCCTTCGCCCGGCACGCTGATCGGCGGCCGTGTGGCCGTGACGTCGAAGGAGGCGCACACGCTGTTCTCGCGCGGGCCGGGCTTCATGAAGCTCGCGATCGCGCAATTCGGCCGGTACTGGCTCGATTTCGGCGTGCGCCGCCGCACGCGGCGCGACCGGCGCCTGACACTGGGCAATGCATTGATCGGCGGGCTGCGCCGCGCGCTGCTCGACCGCAACGTGCCCGTGTGGCTCGACACGCCGATGCGCGACCTGCTCGAGGTCGACGGCCGCGTGACGGGCGTGCGCGTGCAGCGCTTCGGGCAGCCGGTGACGATCGTCGCGCGGCGCGGCGTGATCCTCGGCGCGGGCGGTTTCGAGCGCAACCAGCCGATGCGCGAACGCTACCTGCCGCAACCGACGCAGATGCAATGGAGCGCGACGCCGCCGGCCAACACCGGCGACGCGATCGCCGAAGGCCATCGGCTCGGCGGCGCGCTCGCGCTGATGGAACACGTATGGGGCGCGCCGACGGTCGGCGTCGCGGGCGAGGAGAAGCAGCGTGCGCTGTTCGTCGAACGCAACCTGCCGGGCTGCGTGATCGTCAACGGCCTCGGCAAGCGCTTCGTCAACGAGGCCGCGCCGTATTCCGAATTCGTGCCGGCGATGTATCGCGACCATGCGCGCACCGGCGCGTGCGTGCCGGCGTGGATGGTGTTCGACGCGCGCTTTCGCCGCAAGTATCCGTGCGGTCCGATCATGCCGGCACCGATGATGCCCGATTCGCGCATTCCGGACGCGTTTCGCGACGTGCTCGTGAAGGCCGACACGATCGATGCGCTCGCCGGGCGGATCGGCGTCGACGCGGCCGGGCTGAGCGACACGCTGCGCGACATGGCGCGTTACGCGGCAACCGGTATCGACGAAGCGTTCGGCAAGGGCGACAACCTGTTCGACACGTACTACGGCGATCCGAGAAACCAGCCGAATCCGTGTCTCGGCCCGGTCGACGAGGCGCCGTTCTATGCGGTGCGGATCGACGCGGGCGACATCGGCACGAAGGGCGGGCTGGTCACCGACGGGCATGCGCGCGTGCTGCGCGCCGACGGCGCGCCGGTCGACGGCCTGTACGCGATCGGCAACACCAGTGCATCGGTAATGGGCGCGAGCTACCCCGGCGCGGGCTCGACGCTCGGTCCGGCGATGACCTTCGGATTCATCGCCGCCGACCACCTGGCCGCGCAGGCGGCCAACGCCGGCGGACGGTCAGACCGGCCGTCCACGACTGAACTTGACGGAGTCCAATGATGAGCGATCTCACTACCCATCCGCTGCGCACCGACATGCTGCTGGCGATGCGCCGCCTCGCGCGCTCCGTCACGGTCATCAGCAGTGCGCACGACGGCCGGCGCTACTCGATGTCCGCAACGGCGGTCGATTCGCTGTCGACCGATCCGCCGTCGCTGCTGATCTGCATCAACCGCAATGCGTCGCTGTATCCGCCGCTCGACGCGGGCGCGCCGTTCTGCGTGAACGTGCTGTCGGCACGCCACGAAGGCATCGCGATCGACTGCAGCGGCCGCCTGAAGGGCGAGGCGCGCTTCACGACGGGCGAGTGGCGCACGTCGCCGCTCGGCGTCCCGTATCTGCACGATTCGCAGGCGAGCCTCGTGTGCGAGCAGGACGGCCGTTTCGAATACGGCACGCATACGGTGTTCATCGGGCGAATCCGCGAAGTGCTGATGAGCGGCGACGTCGATCCGCTCGTCTATCTCGACGGCGCGTATACGACGCCCGGCGCGCCCGCGAACCGCGCGGCCGCGTGACGGCCGCGCGCCTGACCGCATCGGAAAGAGACGACTCATGACACGCAGACTGAACCGCAATATCGCGAACGGTGCGGACACAACGATCATGCGAGCGCTTGTGCTGTTGATCGGTGCTGCGGCAACGCAGGTGCTCAATGCGTTCGCATGCATCGCACCGGCGCTCGCGTCGAACCCGGCACGGGTCCGCACGAGCGAAACCGGCCGGCATGCGGCCGGTGCGGCATGAGGAGCCGGCGATGAGCGATTCCCGTTTTCACCGGCTGACCGTTGCCGACGTCATTGCTGAAAGCGACGACGCATGTTCGTTCGTGTTCGACGTGCCCGCCGCGTTGCGCGATGCGTTCGCATACCGGCCCGGCCAGTTCCTGACGCTGCACGTGCCGTGTGCCGACGCGACCGTCGCACGCTGCTATTCGCTGTCGAGCGCGCCGGGCATCGATGCGGCGCCGAAGATCACCGTCAAGCGCGTGCGCGACGGTCGCGCGTCGAACTGGCTGTGCGACCGCATCCGTGCGGGTGATGCGCTCGACGTGCTGCCGCCGGCCGGCGTCTTCACACCGCGCACGCTCGACGGCGACCTGCTGCTGTTCGCCGGTGGCAGCGGCATTACGCCGGTGCTGTCGATCCTGAAATCGGCGCTCGTGCACGGCCGCGGGATGCTGACGCTGATCTATGCGAACCGCGACGAGCGCTCGGTGATCTTCCGCGACGAACTGCAGCAGCTGGCGCACCGCCATCCGGGGCGCCTGCGCGTGATCCACTGGCTCGACAGCGTGCAGGGCGTGCCGCAGCAGCGGCATCTCGAGGAACTCGCGCGGCCGTTCAGCCAGCAGGAAACGTTCATCTGCGGGCCGGCGATGTTCATGGAAAATGCGCTCTCCGCGATGCTCGGCCTCGGGCTGCCGCGTGCGCGCGTGCATGTCGAGCGCTTCGCGTCGCTGCCCGATGCGCCGGCGCAGACCGATCCGGCGGCATCGTCCGCAACGACCGCTGCGGCTGACTCCGGCGATGGCGCGGCGATCGAGACCGTGCTCGACGGTGAGGCGTTCGCGTTCGACAGCGCGCCCGGCGAAACACTGCTTGACGCAATGCTGCGCGCCGGGCTGCCCGCACCGAATTCCTGCCGGATGGGGCAGTGCGGCGCATGCATGTGCCGGGTCGAACGCGGGGAGGTGGCGCTTGACGGCAACCACGTGCTCGACGACGACGAGATCGCGGCCGGCTGGACGCTCGCCTGCCGCGCGCGGCCCGCGAGCGACGCGCTGCGCGTGGTGTTCCCCGATTGAGCCGTGGCGCGCCGGCGGCGCGCGCGGCAACCCTGTTGCGATGCCTATGACGATGGACAACGAAATCCTCACCACGCCCGCGCTGATCGCGCGGGCTGCCGCGCGCCACGGCGCGCATCCGGCGATCGAGTCGGAACACGGCCGGCTGACCTATGCGGAACTCGATGCGGCGCGTCTCGAAGCGGCGCGCGCGCTGCTCGCGAGCGGCATCGACGCCGGCGACCGGATCGCCGTATGGGCGCCGAACCTGCCGCAATGGATCGTCGCGGCGCTGGCGATCCACACCGTCGGCGCGATTCTCGTGCCGGTCAACACGCGGATGAAGGGCATGGAGGTGGGCGGCATCCTGCACGACGGCGGCGCGCGGCTGCTGTTCTGCTGCGGCACCTTCCTCGGCGAATCCTATCCGGCGATGCTCGCGCCGCACCGGCCCGCGACGCTCGAACGCGTCGTCGTGTTCGACGGCGACCCGCCGTCCGGCTCGCGCGACGAAACCTGGAACGCGTTCCTCGCGCGCGGCGCGGCGGTACCGCTCGCCGCCGTGCGCGAGCGCGAGGCGCAGGTGACACCGGATACCGTGATGGACCTGATGTTCACGTCCGGCACGACGGGCCGCCCGAAGGGTGTGATGACGGCGCACGGACAGAACCTGCGGGCCGCGCAGGCGTGGGCCACGATCGCCGGCGTGCACCAGGACGACCGCTACCTGATCGTCAATCCGTTTTTCCATACGTTCGGTTACAAGGCGGGCTGGCTCGCCGCACTGTCGAGCGGTGCGACCGTGCTGCCGCATCTCGTGTTCCAGCCCGCCGACGTCTTGCGGCGCATCGCCGACGAACGCGTGTCGGTGCTGCCCGGCCCGCCGACGCTGTACTACGCGCTGCTCGATACGCCCGATCGCGCGACGCGCGACCTGTCGTCGCTGCGGATCGCGGTGACGGGCGCGGCCGCGATCGCGCCGAGCCTGATCGAGCGGATGCGCGCGGAGCTCGGCTTCGAGACCGTGCTGACCGGCTACGGGCTGACCGAATCGTGCGGGTTCGCGACGCTGTGCCGTCATGGCGACGACGCGCAGACGATCGCCTGCACGTCGGGCCGGCCGATGCCGGGCGTCGAGTTGCGTATCGCGGGGCAGGACGGCGCGGCGCTCGGACCAGACGAGACCGGCGAGATCTGGGTGCGCGGCTACAACGTGATGCGCGGCTACTTCAACCAGCCGGACGCGACGCGCGAAACCGTCGACGCGGACGGCTGGCTGCATACCGGCGACCTCGGCTGCGTCGACGCGAACGGCAACCTGAAGATCACCGACCGGATCAAGGACATGTTCATCGTCGGCGGCTTCAACTGCTATCCGGCCGAGATCGAGCGGCTGCTGGCCGCGCACCCGGCGATCGCGCAGGTTGCGCTGGTCGGCGTGCCCGATACGCGGCTCGGCGAAGTCGGGCATGCGTACGTCGTGCTGCGTCCCGGCGCGCACACCGACGCCGCCGCGCTGAACGACTGGGCGCGCAGCAACATGGCGAACTACAAGGTGCCGCGGCACTTCACGTTCGTCGAGCAACTACCGACGAGCGCGGCCGGCAAGGTGCTGAAGTACCGGCTGCGCGCGGGAACCGAAGCGGCGGCCTGACCGCCGGCGCGCGATATGTCACCAACGGGATGAACGCATGAACGACACGGGATTTCCACAGGGCGCGGTGCTCATGTTCGGCGGCAGCGGCGGGATCGGGCAGGGCGTCGCGCTCGAATTCGCGCGCGCCGGCGTGCCGGTCGCGCTCGGTTATCGCAGCAAGGCCGACGTGGCAGAGCGTGTCGCGCGCGACCTGCGCGGCACGGGTGTCGCGGCCACCACGCATTGCGTGGACGTGACCGATCCCGCGCAGATCGATGCGGCGCTCGCGGCTGCGATCGACGCGCACGGCCGCGTGCACACGATCGTGTGGGCGGCCGGCCCGTTCGTGAACCAGCGCCGAATCGGCGACATGACGCACGACGACTGGCGGCGCGTGATCGAGGTCGAGACCGTCGGCTTCTTCAACGCGGCGAAGGCCGTGTTGCCGCATTTCCGCGCGTCGGGCGGCGGGTCGTTCGTGACGCTCGGCTCGGCCGGGCATTTGCGCTGGCCGGACCGAGATGGATTGTCGGTCGCGCCGAAGGCGGCGAACGAAGCGCTCGTAAGAGGGCTCGCGCGCGAGGAGGGCCGTCACGAGATTCGCGCGAATTCGATCCTGGTCGGCGTGATCGAGGCGGGGATGTTTCCGGTGCTGCTCGAACAAGGGCAGTTCGACCAGGCATGGATCGACGAGACGCAGAAAATGCTCGCGCTCAAGCGCTGGGGCAAGGCGCACGATATCGGGCGCGCGGCGGTGTTTCTCGCGTCGGACCGCGCGAACTACATCACGGGGCAGCAGTTGAACGTGTCAGGCGGGTACGGGTTGTAGCGGATGCAGGGGGCCGGCTCGGACGAGCGGGCTCGGTAGAGGAACGCGTCAGTTGCTCCCGGCGCCGGATCTGCATACCGCCGGCGAACGGGATCGTCGGCCCACATTGCATGTATCGATGCGTATGAACGGCCATCCCACCAGCGACTGGTTGCGCACGCATCGTCCTCGGTATTCACCCTGACCCGTATCACGCGATCTCGCCTCTCGGACCACGAGCGGTTCGCGCGAGGTCACGTTGATGAAACATTTTCTTCCGTGCGTGGCGTCACACGCGCTTGCCGGCCGTTGCGACTTCGCGTGCGCCGACGGCCGCGCACGCTTTCCCGGCGCGCGTCGCGACGCCCGATTCGCTGCTTCCCGGCACCGGGCACGGCGCTGACGCGCCGAAAACAGATGCGCTTCTGAAACATTTCCGTCGATTCCCTCCCGCGTAACCCCGGACGTCAGGCCGCGACGCTTGTCCCGCGCCGGTCCGCGCCGCATGGCACACGCCTTGCGGTTAGGCCGGGGCCGCTCGACACAACCGCGACCGATGGCAACGACGAATCGCGGGAGCGGCACGCAATGACATCGAAATATCGGGGATCGGATCGCGCCGCAGGATGGTGGCCGGTCGTGTCGGACGCGCAATGCGTCGTATCGGCGACACGAACGGACACCACACGTGTGATCCGTCAAATAGCAAGCTTGCTTGCGAGATGTCGTGCCGGGGGGCCCGCTGCGCGTGGCGGCATGCGCTGCACGCGGCGGGTCGGCGCGCCCGGCACATGTCGGGGAGACGCCCGTGAAAATGACAATGAACCAATGGGCTGCGCTGGCGATGGTGTTCGCGGCTGGCGCGCACGCGCAGGAAATCTACCTGCAGGGCGGCACGCAAGGCGTCGGCATCGGCGCGGCCGTGAGCTTCAACTCCGTGCTGGGCGCACACGCGGATTTCAATGCGATCAATCTGACGCATGACTTCACCGTGGCCGGCAATCGCTATCAGGACGACATCAAGCTGCGGCAAGGCGGCCTGTATGCGGACATCTTTCCATGGCGCGGCAGCGGCTTTCGCGCGACGATCGGATTGCGCTTCACCGACGACGAAATCCGCGGCGTGTCGGTGCCCACCAACGGCACCTACGTCTTCGCCGGCAAGCGCTACCCGGCGCTGCCCGGGATGTACGCGGTCGCGGAGGCGCGCTATCCGACCGTGATGCCGTATGTCGGGATCGGCTACGGGCATCGGCCGGCGTCGAAAGGGCTCGGCTTCGTCGCCGATCTGGGTGTCGCATACGGGATTCCGCGCTGCTCGTACACGCTGTCGCCGGAACTCGCCGCCGCGGCCGGACCGCAGAAGAGCCAGATCCTGACCTCCAGCGGCCTCGACGAACTGAACCGGATGATGTCGCGATATCGGTGGTATCCGGTCCTGCAGATCGGGATCTCGTATCGCTTCTGAGCAGGACGTGCTACTGGATGCGGATCAGCGCGGCGCTCACCGGCGCGACCCTCACGGCCACCTGCTGTTTCGCGACGGCAAGCGTCTGCTGCGGCGTGCCGTTCCATGCGCCATTCAGCGCGACCGCCTGCCCGCCGAACGTGATCGGTGTTCCGCCGTTGTAGATGCCCGGATTGGCGAGCTGGACACCCGTTGCGTCACCTGACGAAGCGAGCGTCATCACTGCAATGTCGTTTGCGGCGCCGCAGCAACGCGGCATCGTTTCGCTGCGCGCACCCGCCGCGCCACGCTCTCTCTCCCCGCAGGCTCTCGTCCCAACAGACGATGTGACGCCATCCCCGACCGGCCAGAATCCTTTCACGAACAACGGAATCTGAACCTGGAGGAGGCCGACATGATCGATGTCCGTGCGCTCGGCTACGTCGTGGTCGAGGCGACCCGCGTCGATGCGTGGCGCCGCTACGCGGAAGACGTGCTGGGCATGCAGGCGCTCGACGCGCCCGACGGCGCGCTGTACCTGAAGATGGACGAGCGCGATTTCCGCTACGTGATCGTTCCCGGCACAACCGACCGCTATTTCGCGTCGGGCTGGGAGCTGCCCGACGGCGCCGCGTTCGACGCCGCGCTCGCTGCGTTGCAGCGCGCGGGCATCGAAGCCGTGCGCGCCACGCGCGACGAGGCCGCGCTGCGCCGAGTGCAGGCCATGGCGTGGTGCACCGACCCGTCCGGCAATCGCCACGAGCTGTACTGGGGCGCGCGCTGCGACTTCCGCCGCTTCGTGTCGCCGCTCGGCGTCGCCCGCTTCGTCACCGGCGACATGGGGCTCGGCCACGCGGTACTGCCCGCGCCGCAGTTCGACGCGACCGACGCATTCGTGCGCGGCGTGCTTGGCTTCGAGCTGTCCGACATCTACCGCGTGAAGTTCACGCCGGACCCCGCCGAACCCGAGAAGCGCATCCACTTCATGCACTGCCGCAACGCGCGCCATCACAGCCTCGCGCTGTTCGAGATGGCCGTGCCGTCGGGCTGCGTGCACGTGATGGCCGAAGTCGACTCGATGGACGAAGTCGGCCGCGCGCTCGACCGGGTCGCCGCGCACGACGTGAAGATGTCGGCGACGCTCGGCCGGCACTGCAACGACCAGATGATCTCGTTCTACATGAAGACCCCCGGCGGCTTCGATCTCGAATACGGCTTCGGCGGCCTCACGGTCGACTGGTCGAAGCACGCGGTGTTCGAGGCCACCAAGGTGAGCCAGTGGGGCCACGATTTCAGCATCGGATACCGGTAAGCCAGCACGATGACGATGAAACCTCTCGACAAGACGATGTCCGCGCGCGACGTGGTCGCGCAACTCGCCGACGGCATGACCATCGGCATCGGCGGATGGGGGCCGCGGCGCAAGCCGATGGCGCTGGTGCGCGAGATCGCGCGCTCGAACCTGAAGGACCTGACGGTCGTCGCCTACGGCGGCGCCGACGTCGGCCTGCTGTGCGCGGCGGGCAAGGTGCGCAAGGTGGTGTTCGGCTTCGTGTCGCTCGACGTGATCCCGCTCGAACCGCATTTTCGCCGTGCCCGCGAACACGGCCGTATCGACGTGCTCGAACTCGACGAAGGGATGCTGCAGCTCGGCCTGCGCGCGGCCGCCGCGCGCCTGCCGTTCCTGCCGACCCGCGCCGGGCTCGGCACCGCGCTGCTCGATCACGCGCCGCAACTGCGCACGGTCAAGTCGCCGTACGACGACGGCGAGACGCTGCTCGCGATGCCGGCACTCGAACTCGACGTCGCGCTGCTGCACGTGAACGCGGCCGACCGGATGGGCAACACGCGCATCGACGGCCCCGATCCGTTCTTCGACGCGTGGATGGCGCGCGCCGCGCAGCGCTGCTACGTGTCGGCGGAAACGGTCGACGCGTCGCTCGCGACCGAAGACCTCGATGCCGCGAAACGCAACCCGTTCGAGCGCTCGCTCGTCACCGGCGTCGTGCATGCGCCGGGCGGCGCGCACCCGACGTCGTGCGGGCCGGCCTACGGCTGGGACCTGCCGCACCTGCGCGCGTACTGCGCGAGCGCGGAAGACGATGCGAAAACGGCGGCGTACCTGCGCGACGTGGTCGGCCAGGACGAGCGCCAGTATCTCGAAGGCGTCGGCGGCCTGCCGCATGTGACGACGCTGCCGTTGCCGATTCTGTAAAGGAGCGCCTGTGAGCGAATCTCTCGACCATTCCCTCGCGGAACTGATGATCGTCGCGTCCGCGCGACTCTGGCGCGACGACGGCGAAGTGCTGGCGACCGGCATCGGCACGGGTCCGCGGCTCGCGGCCGGCCTCGCGCGGCTCGCCTACAACAACGGTCTGATGCTGACCGACGGCGAGGCGTATCTCGTCGAGGAGCCGGTCCCGCTCGGCCCGCGCCCCGACGGCCATCGCGTGAAGGCGAGCGGCTGGATGACCTACGAACGCGTATTCGACTGCCTGTGGCACGGCCGCCGCCACGCGCTGGTGATGCCGACGCAGATCGACCGCTTCGGCCAGGCGAACATCTCGTGGCTCGGCGACGACTACGCGCGTCCGAAGACGCAGCTGCTCGGCGCGCGCGGCTTCCCCGGCAACTCGACGAATCACGCGAATTCATTCTTCGTCAGCGGCCACGGCAAGCGCACGTTCGTCGAAGGCGAAGTCGACATGGTCTGCACGGTCGGCTACAACCCGGCGCGCCGGCTGCCCGGCATGAAGACCTTCGTCGACCTGCGCAGCATCGTCACCGACCTGTGCGTGATGGATTTCGGCGGCCCCGATCACGCGATCCGCGTGCGTTCGCTGCATCCGGGCGTGAGTTTCGACGAGGTGCAGGATGCGACCGGTTTCCCGCTGGTCGCCGCACCGGAACTCGGCACGACGGCCGCGCCGAGCGCGGAAGACCTGCGCATCGTGCGTGCGCTCGACCCTCACAACCTGCGCGCGACGATCGTGCGCAACAATCCGGCGCCGCGCCGCGGATGAGGTCCGACATGGAAGCGACCCAGATGACGTTCGGCGAAGGTGTCGTCGACTACGCGGTCGAGGACGGCATCGCGACGATCACGATGAACCGCCCGGAGTATCACAACGCGCAGAACTCGAAGATGACGTATGCGCTCGACGCGGCGTTCCGGCGCGCGTCGCACGACGACGCCGTGAAGGCGATCGTGCTCGCGGGCGCCGGAAAGCATTTCTCGGCGGGCCACGACATCGGCACGCCGGGCCGCGACATTCACGAGTCGTTCGACCGCGCGTCGCTGTGGTACGACCACGTCGACAAGGAGGGCGGCGAATTCCTCTATGCGCGCGAACAGGAGGTGTACCTCGGAATGTGCCGGCGCTGGCGCGACCTGCCGAAGCCGACCATCGCGATGGTGCACGGCGCGTGCATCGCGGGCGGGCTGATGCTCGCGTGGGTATGCGACCTGATCGTCGCGTCGGAGGACGCGTTCTTCGCGGATCCGGTCGTGCGGATGGGCATTCCGGGCGTCGAGTATTTCGCACATGCGTACGAACTGAACCCGCGCATCGCGAAGGAATTCCTGTTCCTCGGCGAGCGGATGCCGGCCGAGCGTGCGTACCAGATGGGCATGGTCAATCGCGTGGTGCCGCGCGAGCGGCTGCGCGACGCGACTTACGCGATCGCCGCGAAGATCGCGACGATGCCGCGTCTCGGCCTCGCGCTGACCAAGCAGGCGCTGAACCACGTCGAGGAATTGCAGGGCAAGCGCGCGGCGATGGATGCGGCCTTCGCATGGCATCACTTCGCGCATGCCCACAACGAGCTCGTCAGCGGCGACCGCCTCGGCGGCTACGACGCGCGCAAGATGGCCAGCTCGCAGCGCAGGCCGGCGGAGACCGACGGCGAAGGACGCACCGATGCGGCACCGGCCGCCGTCAACGGAGCCGCGGCATGAGCACGACGCTGCATACCCCGTTGTGCGATCTGCTCGGCTGCCGCTACCCGATCGTGCAGACCGCGATGGGCTGGGTGGCAGATGCACGGCTCGTCGCGGCGACCGCCAACGCCGGCGGCTTCGGCTTCCTGGCCGGCGCGACGCTGGAGCCGGAGCAGGTCGAGGCCGAGATCCTGAAGGTGAAGTCACTGACCGACAAGCCGTTCGGCATCAACTTCCACATGTTCCAGAAGAACGCCGCGCAGGTGGTCGATCTCGCGATCAAGCACCGGCTGCGCGCGGTCAGCTATGGCCGCGGGCCGGACGCGAAGACGATCCGCCGCTTCAAGGACGCCGGCATCGTCTGCATGCCGACCGTCGGCGCGCCGAAGCACGCGGCGAAGGCGGTCGAGCTCGGCGCGGACGTCGTGACGGTGCAGGGCGCGGAAGGCGGCGGCCACACGGGCTCGGTGCCGACCACGCTGCTGCTGCCGAAGGTGCTCGACGCGGTGCGCGTGCCGGTGGTCGCGGCCGGCGGGTTCTTCGACGGGCGCGGGCTGGCTGCTGCGCTCGCGTATGGCGCGGCCGGCATCGCGATGGGCACGCGCTTCCTGATGAGCGCCGAATCGCCGGTGCCGCGCGCGACGCTCGACCGGTACGTCGCGGTCGGCGACCCGGCGCGGATCCGCGTGTCGGACGCGCTCGACGGGCTGCCGCAACGCATGATCGACAACCCGTATCTGCTGAAGCTAGAGCGCTTCGGCCCGCTGCGCCGCACGCTGTTCGCGCTGAAGACGGCCGAAGCCTGGCGCCGTCAGAACGGGCTGCGCACGACCGACATGCTGGGCCTCGCGATCAAGGCGCTGCGCTCGCACGACTACACGGCGAGCCAGACGCTGATGGCCGCGAACGCGCCGTTCCTGATTCAGCGCGCGATCGTCGAGGGGCGGCCGGACGAGGGCGTGCTGCCGAGCGGCCAGGCGGCCGCGATGATCGGCGCGATCGAATCGTGCGACGCGCTGATCGCGCGGATCGTCGTGGAAGCCGGCGAGCGGCTCGACGCGCTGGCCGCGTTGCGCGGCGCGACGGCGACCCACGCGGCTTGAAAGACATCACAGGGAGGCAGTGGAGATGACTACATCCAAACAACCGGGTGGCGCGATGCCGTTCCGGATCGAGCGCGCCGACGGCATCGCCGAACTGGTGATCGCCCATCCGCCCGTGAACGCGCTCGATGCGCAGGGCTGGCATGCGCTCGCGCGGGCGCTCGATGCGCTCGGCGAGGACGACGACGTGCGCGTGATCGTCGTGCGCGGCGAAGGCCGCGGCTTCTGCGCGGGCGTCGACATCAAGGAACTGGCCGCGCATCCGGAACGGATCGTGTCGGTCAACGCGGGCAACTACGAGACGTTCCGCGCGGTGCACCGCAACCCGAAGCCGGTGATCGCGGCTGTTCACGGCTTCGTGCTCGGCGGCGGGATCGGCATCTGTGGCGCGGCGGATATCGTCGTCGCGGCCGATTGCGCGCGCTTCGGCGTGCCGGAGATCGACCGTGGCGCGATGGGGGGCGGCGCGCATCTGCAACGACTGTTCGGCGTGCAGAAGGTCCGCACGATGTACTTCACCGGCGAGATGATCGACGCGGCCGAAGCATATCGGCTCGGCGCGGTCGAGCAGGTCGTCGCGCGCGATGCGCTGCGTGACGCGGCGCGCTCGATCGCCCGCAAGATCGCGGACAAGAGCCCGGCGATGGTGCGGCTCGCGAAGGAGGCGCTGAACGGCGTCGAGGACGGCGATCTCGAGGACAAGTACCGCTGGGAGCAGGGCTTCACGCTGCAGGCGTACATGACCAACGACTCGACGGAGGCGCGTGCCGCGTTCGTCGAGAAGCGCGACGCGCGGTTCGACGCGCAAGCCGAGGAGGCACGCGCATGAACCTGACCTATACGCCGCAACAGCAGGCGTTCCGCGCGGAAATCCGCGAATGGCTCGCCGCGCACGTGCCACGCGAGCGGCTGCCGAGCTTCGACACCGAGGAAGGCTTCATCGCGCACCGCGAATGGGAGCGCACGCTGCATTCGGGGCGCTGGAGCATGGTCACGTGGCCGCGCGAGCTGGGCGGGCGCGGTTGCGACCTGATCGAGTGGCTGATCTTCGAGGAAGAGTACTGGCGCGCCGACGCGCCGATGCGCGTGAACCAGAACGGCATCTTCCTGCTCGGCCCGACGCTGATGGATTTCGGCACGGCGGAGCAGAAGGCGCGCTTCCTGCCGGCGATGGCGGCGGGCGAACACGTGTGGGCGCAGGGCTGGTCGGAGCCGAACGCGGGCTCGGACATGGCCGCGATCCGCACGACGGCGATCCGCATCGGCGACGAATACGTGCTCAACGGCCAGAAGATCTGGTCGACACGCGCGGTGTGGGCCGACTGGCTGTTCGGGCTGTTCCGCAGTGATCCCGAATCGTCGCGTCACCACGGGCTCACGTTCCTGATGGTGCCGCTGTCGACGCCGGGCATCACGGTGCGGCCGATCCGCCAGCTGAACGGGCAGACGGGCTTCGCGGAAATCTTCTTCGACGACGTGCGCGTGCCGGTCGAGAACCGCCTCGCGGCCGAAGGCGCGGGCTGGCAGGTCGCGATGGCGACGGCCGGCTTCGAGCGCGGGTTGATGCTGCGTTCGCCCGCCCGTTTCCAGCGCACCGCGCAGGCGCTGCGCGACCTGTATCTCGCGCACCGCGACAGCGCGGATCGCGACCCGACGCTGCGCGAACGCGTGGTGTCCGCGTGGATGGATGCGCAGGCGTACGCGCTGTCGACCTACGCGACCGCGAGCCGGCTGCTGAAGGGCGGCCATATCGGCGCGGAGTCGAGCACCAACAAGGTGTTCTGGTCGGAACTCGATTTGCGGATGCACCAGACCGCGCTCGACATCCTCGGCGCGCACGGCGAGGTTGTCCCGCAGTCGGCCGCGCAGCACGCGATGCTCGGTCACTGGCTCGACGGCTTCCTGTTCGCGCAGGCCGGCCCGATCTATGCGGGCACCAACGAGATCCAGCGCAACATCGTCGCCGAACGGATGCTCGGCATGCCGCGCGCGTAAGCGCGCAGGCGCCACCCTCACTGAACGGACATCGTATGGATTTCGTATTCGATGAAGACCAGGAAGCGCTCGCGGACAGCGTGAAGCGCCTGCTGATGACCGAGATGACCCCGGAGCTGATCCGCGAGCTGTGGGCCACGCCGACGGGCCGCTCCGACGCGCTGTGGTCGCTGTTCGCGTCGCAGGGGCTGACCGCCGTGTCGGTACCCGAGGCGCACGGCGGCCTCGGCCTGACCGAAGCGGAATGGGCGCTGCTCGCGCAGACCTACGGTTATTTCGGCAGCCCGGAGCCGCTGCTCGACACGGCGCTCGTGTCGGCCGGCGTGCTCGCGCGACTGCCCGCCGCGGACTGGCGCGACGCGCTGCTGCGCGACATCGCCGAAGGGCGCGCGCGTGTCGCGCTCGTGCATCCGGTGAACCCGTATGCGGCCGACGTGCACGTCGCGCAAGCGCTGCTGTGCGAGCACCGCGGCGAGCTGCACCGCGTGGATCCCGCGCAGTGCGCGTGGCGCCCGGTCGACAGCGTCGACCCGTCGCGGCGCCTGTTCACGCTCGACTGGGAGCCGTCGGCGGCCACGCGCATCGCGAGCGCCGACGAAGCCGCGCCGCTGCTCGATCGCGCGCTCGACCACGGCGCGTTTGCAGTCGCGGCGCAGCTGCTCGGCCTCACGCAGCGCGTGCTTGACGTCGCGATCGACTACAGCGCGCAGCGCAAGCAGTTCGGCAAGGCGATCGGCTCGTACCAGGCGCTCAAGCATCTGCTCGCCGACGTCGCGATTCGCTATGAGTTCGCGCGGCCGGTGGTGGCGCGCGCGGCCCAGGCGATCGCCGACGATCATCCGCAGCGCGCGGTGCTGGTGTCGCACGCGAAGCTCGCGGCGACCGCCGCCGCGCAACTGGCCGCGCGCCACACGATGCAGGTGCACGGCGCGATCGGCTACACGTGGGAGCTCGACCTGCAGATCTTCATGAAGCGGATCTGGGCGCTCTCCGGCAGCTGGGGCGACAACGCATTCCACAAGGCCCGCGTGGCCGACGCGATCGTCGGCCGCGCATTGCCGATCGGCCCCGCGCAGACCTTCGACTTCGAGGAAACCCACTGATGAAACAAGCCTATATCGTCGACGCGCTGCGCACGCCGACCGGCCGCCGCAAGGGCGGGCTCGCGCACGTGCATGCGGCGGACCTCGGCGGCTTCGTGCTGAAGACGCTCGTCGAACGCAACGCGATTCCGGCCGACGAATACGACGACGTGGTATTCGGCTGCGTCGACACGATCGGCCCGCTCGCCGGCAACATCGCGCGCACCTGCTGGCTCGCGGCCGGGCTGCCGCTGCAGGTGCCGGGCGTGACGGTCGACCGCCAGTGCGGCTCGTCGCAACAGGCCGTGCATTTTGCCGCGCAGGCCGTGATGAGCGGCGTGCAGGACGTGGTGGTCGCGGGCGGCGTGCAGACGATGACGCAGATCCCGATCTCGTCCGCGATGACGAGCGCGGCGCCACTCGGCTTCAACGACCCGTTCTCGGGCAGCACCGGCTGGCGCGCGCGCTTCGGCGACGCGCCGGTGTCGCAGTTCGTCGCGGCACAGCGGATCGCCGATCACTGGAACCTGTCGCGCGACGCGATGGAGCGTTACGCGCTGGAAAGCCACCGCCGCGCGGTGGCGGCGATCGAGGCCGGCCATTTCAAGCGGGAAATCGTGCCGCTCGAAGGCGTGATGCACGACGAAACGCCGCGACCCGACACGTCGCTGGAAAAGATGGCGACGCTCGAACCGCTGATGCCGGGCGGCTCGCTGACGGCCGCCGTCGCGAGCCAGACCTGCGATGCGGCCGCCGCGTTGCTGATCGTGTCGGAGGACGCGCTGAAGCGCTACGGGCTCACGCCGCGCGCGCGCATTCACCACCTGAGCGTGCTCGGCGACGATCCGCTGTGGATGCTCACCGCGCCGATTCCGGCGACCAAGGCCGCGTTGAAGAAGAGCGGGCTCGACTGGTCGCGGATCGACGTTGTCGAAATGAACGAGGCGTTCGCGTCGGTCGCGCAGGCGTGGCTCGCCGACACGCGCTTCCCGCACGAGAAAACCAACCCGAACGGCGGCGGCATCGCGCTCGGTCACCCGCTCGGCGCGACCGGCGCACGGCTGATGACGACACTGCTGCACGAACTGGAACGTATCGGCGGCCGTTACGGATTGCAGACGATGTGCGAAGGCGGTGGCCTCGCGAACGTCACGATCATCGAGCGCCTGTGAGCGCGGCACTTTCACGATCTCTCGATCCAGGAGGCACAAGCATGGGAATCTGTAACGGACGCACCGCCATCATCACCGGCGCCGGCGGCGGGCTCGGGCGCGAATACGCGCTCGCGTTCGCGGCCGAAGGCGCGGCGGTCGTCGTCAACGACATCCGCCACGAGGCCGCGCAAGCCGTGTGCGACGAGATCGCACGACGCGGCGGCCGCGCGCTCGCGAATGCCGACGACATCACCAGGATCGACACAGCGCAGCAGATCGTCGATGCCGCGCGCGAAGCGTTCGGCGACGTGCACGTGCTGGTCAACAACGCGGGCATCTGCCGCGACAAGATGTTCACCAGCATGACCGAAACCGACTGGGATGACGTGATGCGCGTGCATCTGCGCGGCCACTTCTGCCTGTCGAACGTGCTGGCGCGCGTGTGGCGCGACGCCGCGAAGGCCGGCAATCCGGTCGACGCGCGCATCGTCAACACGAGTTCCGGCGCCGGGCTGCAAGGGTCGATCGGTCAGTCGAACTATGGCGCGGCGAAGGCCGGCATCGCGGCGCTCACGCTGATGCAGGCGGCCGAGCTGCAGCGGTACGGCGTGCGCGTGAACGCGCTCGCGCCGGCCGCGCGCACGTCGATGACCGAAGGCGTGTTCGCCGACATGATGAAGATACCCGAGGACGGCGGCTTCGACTACTTCGATCCGGCCAACGTCGCGCCGCTCGTCGTGTGGCTCGGCAGCCCGCTGTCGGCCGACGTGACGGGCCAGGTGTTCGAGGTCGCAGGCGGGATGATCGCGGTCGCCGAAGGCTGGCGCACCGGCCCGAGCGTCGACCGTGGCGCGCGCTGGGCGCCGGCCGAGGTCGGCCCGGCGGTCGCGCGGCTGCTCGCCGACGCGCGTCCCGCGCAGCGTGTCTACGGGAGCTGAGGCATGGATCTGGCGCTCACCGACGAACAGGCGATGATCCGCGACGCTGCGGCCGACGTGCTCGCCGAACGCAGTGCGTCCGCCGACGTGCGCCGCGCGCTCGAGCAATCGGCCGGCCGCGACGACACGCTGTGGGCCGCGCTCGCAGGCGAGCTCGGCTGGAACGCGCTGTCGCTGCCGGAGGCGGCAGGCGGGATGGGGCTCGGCGCGGTCGAACAGACCCTGTTGATGGAGCAGCTCGGCCGGCGCGTCGCGTGCGTGCCGTATTTTTCGACGGCGTGCCTGGCTGCGACCGCGCTGGCGAGCTGCCCCGACTCGCCGCCCGCGACCGGCTGGCTCGCGAAGATCGCCGAAGGTGCATGCAGCGCGACGCTGGCATTGCCGTTCGAGCTTCCGGCCGGTGCCGGGCAGTTGCCGGTCGTCGCGGAAGAAGCAGCGGGCGGCTATGCGCTGTCCGGCACGATCGAACAGGTGATCGACGGCGCGCGCGCCGATCTGCTGCTGATTCCCGCGCGGATCGCGAACGAAGGGCAGTCGATCGGCCTGTTCGCGATCGACGTCGCGATGGCGCCCGGCCTGCGCATCACGCCGCTCGACACGCTCGACGCGACGCGGCCGATCGCGCGCATCGTCCTCGACGAAATCCGTGTGAACCGCGAGGCGTTGTTCGCCGGCGGCGCCGTTGCCTCGCAGGTGCTCGAGCGCGCCGGATGGTTCGCGGCGCTCGCGCTGGCCGCCGAGCAGCTCGGCGGCGCACAGCAATGCCTCGACCTGACGCTCGACTACACGGGCCAGCGCGTGCAGTTCGGCCGCGCGATCGCGTCGTTCCAGGCCGTCAAGCATCGCTGCGCGCAGATGATGGTGCTGATTGAATCCGCACGCTCGGCCGTGCTCGGCGCGGCGCACGCATGGGATGCGGAAGCGGGCGGGGCGGTGCCGGGCGCGATGGTGCGCGGCGACGTCGCGGCTGCGAAAGCCGCCGCGAACGACGCGTATGCGTTCTGCGCGCAGGAAGCGATCCAGTTGCACGGCGGTGTCGGCTTCACGTGGGAATACGACCCGCATCTCTACTTCAAGCGCGCGCAGGCGTCGCTCGCGCAGTTCGGCAGCACGCCGCAACTGCTCGAATGGCTCGCACGCCACGCGATCGACGGCGACACGTCGCGGCGCGAGGCGGCACCGACATCGGCACAGGCGTCGATGGCCACGCGTGCGTCCGCCGCGCGCACGGGAGCACTCCAATGAACAGCGAAACGCGCGAACAGCAATTGCGGCACGAAGTCGCCGACTGGGTGCAGTCGCACCTGACCGGCGAATTCGCCTGCCTGAAATTTCGCGGCGGCCCCGGCGACGAGGAAGCGTTTCCGGAACTGCGCAAGGCGTGGGAACGGGAACTGTCGCACGGTGGCTGGACCGGCCTCGGCTGGCCGACCGACGCGGGCGGCCGTGGCTTCACGGTCGCCGAGCAGGTGATCTTCCACGAGGAATATGCGCGCGCCGGCGGCCCCGGCCGGATGGGCCATATCGGCGAAGGGCTGCTCGGGCCGACGCTCGTCGCGTGCGGCACCGACGACCAGCGCGCGCGCTTTCTGCCCGGCATTCTCGCCGGCACGCAGTTCTGGTGCCAAGGCTACTCGGAGCCGGGCGCGGGCTCCGATCTCGCGAACGTGCGCACGCGTGCGGAGCAGGACGCGGACGGCACGTGGCACGTGTACGGCCAGAAGGTGTGGACGTCGCTCGCGCACGATTCCGACTGGATCTTCGTGCTCGCGCGCACCGATCCGGCATCGAAGGGCAACAAGGGGCTGTCGTTCCTGCTGATGCCGCTCGACCAGCCGGGCATCGAGATCCGCCCGATCAGGCAGCTCAACGGCGGCGCCGAATTCAACGAAGTGTTCTTCGACGGTGCGCGCGCGCAAGCACGCGACCTGGTCGGCGCGCCGGGCGACGGCTGGCGGATCGCCATGACGCTGCTCGGCTTCGAGCGCGGGATGTCGACGCTCGGCCAGCAGATGCAGTTCGTCCGCGAGCTCGAATGGGTGATCGACGCCGCGCGGGAATCGGGCGCCGACCGCGACCCGGTGCTGCGCCAGCGGATCGGCCGCGCGTGGGCCGGGCTGCGCGTGATGCGCTACAACGCGCTACGGATGCTGTCCGGCGCGGCCGACGCGAACGGCGGCGCCACCGCACCGCTGCGCCGCGAGGCGCTGATCTACAAGTACTTCTGGTCGAACTGGCACCGCGACCTCGGCCAGCTCGCGATGGACGCGCTCGGGCCGCGCGCGAACGTGATCGATCCGGCCGACGAGAAGCTCACCCATCTGCAGCGCGTATTCCTGTTCTCCCGCGCAGACACGATCTACGCCGGCACCAACGAAATCCAGCTCAACATCATGGCCGAGCGCGGGCTCGGCATGCCCAGAGAACCACGAGGCACAGCATGACCGAAACCCAGATCCAGAAAGCGCCGGCCTACGTGCCGGGCCACCAGCTGCTCGCCGGCAAATCGGTGCTGATCACGGCCGCCGCCGGCGCCGGCATCGGCTTCGCGGCCGCGCGCCGCTGCGCGGAGGAAGGCTGCCGCGCGCTGTTCATCTCCGACATCCACGAGAAGCGCCTCGAACAGGCAGTGGAGACGCTGCGTGCCGAAACGGGGCTGCGGCAGGTCTATGGCCGCCTGTGCAACGTCGCGGTCGAGGACGACGTGCAGGCCCTCGTGGCGGATGCACAGGACAAGCTCGACGGCGTCGACGTACTGATCAACAACGCCGGGCTCGGCGGCGCCAAACGCATCGTCGAAATGGACGATGCCGAATGGTCGCGGGTGATCGACATTAGCCTTACCGGGACGTTCCGGATGACGCGCGCGATGCTGCCGCACATGCAGGCCCGCGGCCGCGGCGCGATCGTCAACAACGCATCGGTGCTCGGCTGGCGTGCGCAGGCGGAACAGGCGCACTACGCGGCGGCGAAGGCGGGCGTGATGGCGCTCACGCGCTGCGCGGCGCTCGAGGCGTCGCCTTACGGGGTGCGCATCAACGCAGTCGCGCCGAGCATCGCGATGCACGATTTTCTGAAGAAGTCGGCCTCGGCCGACTTGCTGAATCAACTGGCGTCGCGCGAAGCCTTCGGGCGCGCCGCCGAAGTCTGGGAGGTCGCGAACGTGATGGTATTCCTTGCAAGCGATTACGCGTCGTACATGACGGGCGAAGTGCTGTCGGTCAGCAACCAGCACGCATGATGGAGACGACCCTCGACCCCGTGCGCGCGACGCCCCGCGTGTTCGCGCATCCCGATGAACTCGCGGCGGCCGTCGGCTGCACGCTCGGCGCGAGCGCGTGGCTCGCGATCGACCAGATCCGCATCGACGGCTTCGCCGACGCGACGGGCGATCACCAGTGGGTGCACGTCGACCCGGTGCGGGCGAAGGACGGCCCGTTCGGCGCGTGCATCGCGCACGGCTACCTGACGCTGTCGCTCGTCAACCATTTCCTGCCGCAGATCGTGCGCATCGACGGCGCGCGGCTCGGCGTCAACTACGGCTGCGACAGGATCCGTTTCCCGGCGCCGGTGAAGGTCGACGCGCGCGTGCGGGGCGTCGGCGAGCTGCTGCGCGTCGAGCCGCTCGAAGGCGGCGTGCAGGCGTGGATCCGCGTGACCGTCGAGATCGAAGGCGAAGGCAAGCCCGGCTGCGTTGCCGACACCATCAGCCGTTACTACTTCTAGTTCCAGATTCAGAGAGCCAGCTCATGGAAGACGCAGTCATCGTTTCCGTCGCACGCACGCCGATCGGCAAGGCGTTTCGCGGCATGTTCAACGACACCGAGGCGCCCGCGCTGGGCGGCCACGTCGTGCGCACCGCGCTCGAACGCGCGGGCGTCGCGCCGGTCGACGTCGATGACGTGCTGATCGGCTGCGCCGCGCAGCAGGGTACGCAGGGCTACAACATCGGCCGCCTGTCGGCCGCGGCGGCGGGGCTGCCGGCGTCGGTGCCCGGCATGGCGATCGACCGGATGTGTTCGTCGGGCCTGATGTCGATCGCGAGCGCCGCGCGCAGCATCGGCGCGGGCGACGCGCGGATCGTCGTCGCAGGCGGCGTCGAATCGATCTCGCTCACGCAGAACAAGCACAAGAACGGCTACCGCGCGCGTTCGCAGGCCGTGCTCGACCACCAGCCGGCCGCGTACATGGCGATGATGGAAACCGCCGAGATCGTGTCGCGCCGCTACGGGATCTCGCGTGCGGCGCAGGACGAATTCGCGCTGCAGAGCCATCAGCGCACGGCCGACGCGCAGGCGGCCGGCCGCTTCGACGCGGAAATCGCGCCGCTCGACGTGATGCGCGCGCTGTTCGACAAGGAAGGCAACCTGACCGGTCACGAGGCCGTGCGCGCGGCGCGCGACGAAGGCGTGCGCGCCGATACGACGGCCGAGCGGCTCGCGGGGCTCAAGCCATCGTGGAGCGGCGGCAAAGTCGTCGAGCAGGGCGAGTTCGTGACGGCCGGCAACGCGTCGCAGCTGTCGGACGGCGCGGCGGCGGTGGTCGTGATGTCGCGCGCCGAAGCCGCGCGTCGCGGGCTCGCGCCGCTCGGCACCTTCCGCGGGCTGGCCGTGGCCGGCTGCGAGCCGGACGAGATGGGCATCGGCCCGGTGTTCGCGATCCCGAAGCTGCTGGCGCGCTTCGGGATGACCGTGCGCGACGTCGGGCTGTGGGAGCTGAACGAGGCCTTCGCGTGCCAGGCGCTGTATTGCCGCGACACGCTCGGCATTCCCGACGAGCGGCTGAACGTCGACGGCGGCGCGATCGCGCTCGGCCACCCGTTCGGGATGTCGGGCACGCGGATGACGATGCACGCGCTGCTCGAAGGCGCGCGCCGCGGCGTGCGGCATGCGGTCGTGACGATGTGCATCGGCGGCGGGATGGGTGCCGCCGCGCTGTTCGAGGTCGGCGCGTAACGGCATTCGACGCAGCCGCACCGGCTGCCGGACCGGCAGCCCGGAACGGCCGCCATCCATTCGGAACCATGCGAGGCCGCGGCAACGACCGACGGCCCGGAGACTTGCAGCGGCAGGGCGAGCGCGTCGGCGCGGGCCCGGGCCGCTTGCCAGGACAGGAGACAACCGATGAAACGTACCTTGCCAGGACTCACGATGTCGGCGCTTGTGCTCGGCGCCGCGCTGTTCGCGTTCTCGCCGCGACCGCTGCCGGCGTTCCCGGTCACCGCGATCCATGCGGACCGCCTGCAGATCAACGGGCTCGCCCGCGCCGGCACGCGCATCGTCGCGGTCGGCGAGCGCGGCGTGATTCTGCTGAGCGACGATGCGGGCCGTCGCTGGCGGCCGGCCTCGGTCACGCCCGATCAGGGCTCGACGCTCACGCAGGTGAGCTTCATCACGCCGACGCTCGGCATCGCGGTCGGCCACGACGGCCGGATCGTGCGCAGCGACGACGCGGGCGTGCACTGGCGCGAGGTCCACAGCGACCACGCGCGTTCCGATCCGCTGTTGTCCGTCTGGGGCAGCGCGAACGGCCCGCTGTTCGCGGCCGGCAGTTTCGGCCAGCTGCTGCGCTCGGACGATGCCGGACTCACGTGGCAGCCGCTGAAGACGCCGGCGGGCGACCGCCACCTGAACGCGATTGTCGGCGACCGCCACGGCAACCTGCTGATCGCGGGCGAGAGCGGCACGCTGCTGCGCTCGACCGACAACGGCGCAACCTGGGACACACTCCCGTCGCCGTACGCAGGCTCGCTGTTCGGCGCGCTGATGCTGGCGAACGGCGACTGGGTCGCGTACGGCATGCGCGGCAACGTGCTGCGCAGCACCGATCGCGGCGCGACCTGGACGCACGTCGACAGCCGCGTGCCGGTGTCGTACTTCGGCGCGACCCAGCTTGCCGACGGTGAACTCGTGCTGGTCGGCCAGGGCGGCGCGATCGTCGCGTCGCGCGACGGCGGCCTGACCTTCGACGTGCGCAAGCTCGGCGGCGTGCAGAGCCTCGCGGCCGTGCTCGACATGGGCTCCGGCGCGCTGCTGCTCGGCGGAGAGGCCGGCGTCGCGCCGCTCGCCGCGTCGCCGTCCTGATGCGCGGCGGCGGCGCTCGCCGTCGCCCGCTTCCGTTCGCCTCGCCGAGCCGATCCGTTTCGCCCGCATCGTCCGTCCCGTCCGTTCCGACCCGAGAAATCCATGAACGACCTGTCACACCCCACCGAAGCCGTTCCCGCATCGCGCCTCGCCGCGTTCGTCGAGCGCTGCGCCGACACGATCATCCGGCAGCGCCGGCTGCTGATGCTGCTGTGCGTCGCGGTGACGCTCGCGCTCGGCTTGTCCGCGACGCGCCTGAAGCTCGATCCGGGCTTCAACAAGATGATCCCGATGCAGCACCCGTACATGCAGGTGTTCGAGCGCTACGCGGGCGCGTTCCCCGGCGCGAACACGATCCTCGTCAGCCTGCGCTGGAAGGGCGACGGCGACATCTACAACCAGACGTTCATGGACGCGCTGCGCCACGCGACCGACGACGTGTTCTTCATCCCCGGCGTGAACCGCTCGCGCGTGTTCTCGCTGTTCACGCCGAACGTCCACTACACGGAAGTGACCGAAGCCGGCTTTCGCGGCGACGTGGTCGTGCCCGGCCAGTTCTCGAGCGCGAACCCGGACGATCTCGCGAAGGTGCGCCGCAACGTCGCGCGCTCCGGGCAGATCGGCCGGCTGGTCGGCAACGACCTGAAGTCGGCGCTGATCCGCGCGGAACTGCGCGAGACCGATCCGGCCTCCGGCAAGCGGCTCGACTACAGCGCGGTCGCGCGCCAGCTCGAGGAAATCCGTGCGCGCTACGCGAAGCAGGGCATCGACGTCAACATCATCGGCTTCGCGAAGCTGGTGGGCGACGTCGAGGCCGGGATCGCCGGCGTGATGGCGTTCTTCGCGCTGGCGTTCCTCGTGACGGCCGCGCTGCTGTTCGCCTATACGCGCTCGCTGAAGACCACCGTGCTCGCGCTCGTCGTCGCGCTGCTGCCGGTCGTCTGGCTGCTCGGCGCGCTGCCGCTGCTCGGGCTCGGCATCGACCCGATGTCGATCCTCGTGCCGTTCCTGATCTTCTCGATCGGCGTGTCGCATGCGGTGCAGATGACCAACGCGTGGAAGCAGGCGCTGGTGCGCGGCGCGTCGTCGGTCGAAGCCGCGCGCGACGCGTTCCGCAAGCTGTTCGTGCCGGGCACGGTCGCGCTGCTGACCAACGCGCTCGGCTTCATGGTGATCATGCGGATCCGGATCGACATCGTGCGCGAGCTCGGCATCACCGCGTGCCTCGGCGTGCTGCTCATGATCGTCACCAACAAGGTGTTCCTGCCGATCCTGCTGTCGTACACGCGCCTCGAGCGCGGCACGCTCGCGCGCGCCCAGCGCACGGCCGCTGCGGGCGGCAGCGGGAAGTGGTCGCGCTTCGCGGTGTTCGCGCGGCCGGCGCCGGCGCTCGGCGTGTTCGCCGTGGCGCTCGCGCTGCTCGCATACGGCACGCTCGAGTCGCGCAAGCTGGAGATCGGCGACATCGGTACCGGTGCGCCGGAGCTGCGCGCGAACTCGCGCTACAACATCGACAACGCCGCCATCACGCACCAGTACAACATCGGTGTCGACGTGCTGTCGGTGATCGTCGAGACGACCGGTTTCGACGACGCGTGCCTGCACTACCCGGTGATGAGCGCGATCGAGAAGTTCGAGATGAACATGCGCGGTGTGGCCGGCGTGCAGTCGGTCACGAGCGTGTCGTCGCAGGGCAAGGTGTTCATCGCCGCGTTCAACGAAGGCAACCCGCGCTGGGCCGCGCTGCCGCGCTCCAGCGACGGGCTCACGCAGGGCGCCAATGCGTTCGATCCCGACAACGGGATGAACACCGCGAACTGCAAGGCGATCCAGGTGCTGATCTACACGCAGAACCACGAAGGCACGACCATCGCGCACATCGTCGACGAGATCAAGCGCTTCGCGGCCGAGAACCCCACGCCGAACGTCGCGTTCCGGCTCGCGGGCGGCAACGTCGGCGTGATGGCGGCGACCAACGAGGCGGTCGGCGACGCGGAGATCGCGATGCTGCTGTCGATCTTCGGCGCGATCGCGCTGCTGTGCGCGGTCACGTTCCGCTCGTGGCGCGCGGTGCTGTGCATCATCGTGCCGCTCACGCTGGTGTCGATCCTGTGCAACGCGGTGATGGCGTGGCTCGGCATCGGGCTGAAGGTCGCGACGCTGCCGGTGATCACGCTCGGTGTCGGGGTCGGCGTCGACTACGGGATCTACCTGTACGAACGCCTGCAGCACGACATCCGCCACGGTGCGACGCTGCCGGACGCATTCGCCGACGCGATGCGCCAGCGCGGCACCGCGGCGCTGTTCACGGCCGTCACGATGTTCATCGGCGTCGGCACCTGGGCGTTCTCCGCGCTGAAATTCCAGGTCGACATGGGCGTGCTGCTCGCGTTCATGTTCCTCGTGAACCTGTTCGGCGCGGTGTTCCTGCTGCCCGCGCTGGCCGCATGGCTCGGCGTCGAGCGCGCCGAGCGCCGCGTGTCGCACGAGCCGCAGCCGGCATCGCCGCAGGTCGCGCCGACACCCGCGCTCAAGCCGACACGCACGCTCGAACCCGGCAATCCGGTGCGCTGAGCGACGCAACCCCCGTTACCCGGTGCGCGGCGGGCCGCCGCGCGTCCCACCAAGAGGAGTCAACCCACATGTCCGCACGCCCTTACAAGATCGAAGCCCAGCCGCTCGCGCAGCGCTATGCGCGCGGCTGGCACTGCCTCGGGCTCGCCCGCGACTACAAGGACGGCAAGCCGCATACGCTGAACGTCTTCGGCCGCAAGCTCGCCGCGTTCGCCGATTCGACCGGCAAGATCAACGTCGTCGACGCGTATTGCCCGCACATGGGCGCCGACCTGAGCCTCGGCAAGGTCGAAGGCGATAACCTCGTGTGCCCGTTCCACGGCTGGGCGTGGAACGGCGAAGGGCAGTGCGCGTCGATCCCGTACTGCAAGCGGATTCCGCCGAAGGCGCGCATCGGCGCGTGGCCGACCTGCGAGGAAAACAACCTGCTGTTCGTGTGGAACGACCCGGAAGGCAACGCGCCGCCGCCGGAAGTCGCGATTCCGCGCCTCGACGTGTGCTTCTCCGACGAATGGTCGGACTGGGTCGTCGACAAGATGGTGATCCAGGCGAATTGCCGCGAGCTGGTCGACAACATCTCGGACGTCGCGCACTTCGCGACCGTGCACCGCGCACCGATCGACTATTTCGCGAACCTGTTCGAGGATCACAAGGCGACGCAGCTGATGGTCGGCCGCAGCGAGAAGCTCGGCGGCGACAGCCTGACGGCGTTGTCGACGTATTTCGGGCCGGCCGTGCACATCACGCAGATGACGGGGCAGAGCGGCGGGCAGCCGATCCACTCGGTGTTGCTGAACTGCCACGTGCCGATCGACATGAACAGCTTCGAGCTGCGCTACGGCGTGATCGTGAAGAAGGTGGCCGGCCTGAGCGACGCGCAGAACATGGAGATCGCGAACGCATACGTGAAGGAAGCGCAGCGCGCGTTCTACGAGGACGTCGACATCTGGCACAGCAAGACGCGCATCGACAACCCGCTGCTGTGCGAAGGCGACGGGCCGCTGTACCAGATGCGCGACTGGTATTCGCAGTTCTACCTGGACGCGGTCGACGTGCGGCCGTCGAGCGTCGCGCGCAAGACGTTCGAGATGAATATCCGCGACGGTGCGACGCCGCCGGCGCTGCATCACGTGTTCGAACCGCGGTGACGGGCAGTAACGGGGTGAACGGGGGCGAACGCGGCGAAAATAGGGGCTGCATCGTTTCGCCTCCAGATCGCCGCGCACCCCCGCCAGGCAAGGCGCGCGCGCTGCCGCGCGCCTGCATCGTATCGAAAGAGCTTGACGGATCGATCCGCACCGCGTAGTGTCCGAGACCGAAGTCTTCAAGAAGTTCGATTGCTCATCATTGGCCGCACGCGGTGCGGCAGTCGTTGGTCTCTCCCTCTTTTGATTCTTTCTGTGCCTGTCACGGGCGCATGTTCATCGTTCGTATCAATCGTATTAAGGAAGTATTTGTGGATACCGGTACCGTCAAGTGGTTCAACGAAACCAAGGGCTTTGGTTTCATCTCCCCGGACAACGGCGGCGACGATCTGTTCGCCCATTTCTCGGAAATTCGCGGCACGGGCTTCAAGACCCTGGCCGAAGGCCAGAAGGTCAGCTTCGAAGTGAAGCGTGGCCCGAAGGGTCTGCAAGCGTCGAACATCACGCCGCAGTAAGCCGCGTCGGCACCGGCCGTCGAATGGCGGCCGCTGCCGGACGAATTTCGCGCGGATGCCGGCCCGAGCCGGCGTCCTGCGCGTTTCGACGCACACGACCGATGCATCGCGGAATTCACGATGCATCGGTCGTGTGCTTCTCTCATCCATCGCAGGTCCGTACGACGTGCGATCCAACGCCCTCGCGAAGCGCTCGCCGCGTCGCCAGCGGCCCATGCTGCAACCCGAGTAGACCGTGGCCATGCCTCACGCGGCGCGGTCCCGACTTTGCGCGGTGCCGATTGCACCGCCGCCACCGACCGCCCGACCGCCGCATTGCGCCGGGCTCCGATTGCAAGACGGGCGCGTCGTCCGTCTGAACGAATTGATCCCCGGCATCCCGCCGGCCGCTGTCCCGTTGAGGGGCACGGCGCCGGTGAGCTCGCCGCGGCCGCGGTCATCACCTTGTCTGGAGGAATTGGTTTGGCAAAAGAAGAACTGCTGGAACTGGACGGAATCGTCGACGAAGTGCTGCCGGACAGCAAATACCGTGTCACGCTGGAAAACGGCGTCGTGGTCGGCGCGTATGCGTCGGGCCGCATGCGCAAGAACCACATCCGCATTCTCGCGGGCGATCGCGTGACGCTGGAACTGTCGATGTACGACCTGACCAAGGGCCGCATCAACTTCCGCCACAAGGACGCGAATTCGACGCGTCCGCAGCGCCCCGGGCAACCGCGTCGCTAAAGCAGTAGCGATCGGCCAGCGCAACGCCGCACCGATCGAAACCCGTCCGGCCCGTTCATGTGGCCGGGCACACCGGATGGGCGGCGCGGCTCGCGCCGTTCGGCGGTCGCCAGCGGCGGGGCAGTGCTGCGGCGGCCGAGGCCGCATTCTCTCCGGTCGAATCGCCCGATTCGGCTCGCTTTTCCCGCACGCGTCGATTCGCCGCGCATCGCTTTCCCCACCCACGCCGGTCGTCGGCTGAATGCCCGTGTCTTGCCGCGCGCCGTGCCCGGCTTTACGCGCAGGCCGGCGTAGCCGTACACTCGTCGGCAATTCGCGGCACGCGCACGCTGCAGCGCCTTTCCTTTCATTTGCTTTCAGTGCCGCCGCGATCGTGCCAGCAGGACTTTCGTCGCGCGACGCCAGGAGGCGCCATGAGTGCAGACGCAGCCCCCGCAGATCCTTCAGTTCCCGCAGTTTCGTCGGTTCAGGACCGCATCCGGCACGTGTTCGTGCTGATGCTCGAGAACCGCTCGTTCGACCATCTGTTCGCGCTGTCGGGCTATCCCGACATCGTTGCCGCATCACCGGGTAACAGCAACACGTACGGCGATGCGGTCTACCCGTTCGGCGGCGGCGCACCCGACCGGATGCCGACCGATCCGTGTCACGAATTCACCGACGTGCTCGAACAGCTTTGCGGCACGGGCGTGCCGTTCGTCAAAGGGCGACCTTATCCGAGCATCAACAATTCGGGATTCGTGTCGAACTACGCGACGTCGCATTCCGAAGGCACGCCGCCGCAGCCAGCCGATGCGGGCAAGATCATGCAGGGCGTCAATATCGCGATGCAAGCGCCGTCGCTTCACGCGCTGGCGAACGCATTCGTGCTGTGCGACGCGTGGCACGCGTCGATGCCAGGGCCGACCTGGCCGAACCGCTTCTTCCTGCACGGCGCGTCGTCGGCCGGGCTCGACCATTCGCCGACCAGGGAGGAAATGGCCGGATGGGACGCGTTCGACGGCTTCCCCTATCCGAAAGGTTCGATCTTCGCCGCGCTCGGCGACGACAACTGGCGCATCTACCAGGACCAGTCGGGCGACCCGCTCGGCCACGTGCCGCAGGTGGCATCGCTGAAGGGCGTGAGCTTCTTCGACATCGACGACCTCGCGCATTTCGAGGCCGATCTCGCGGCCGGCTATACGGCGCGCTATACGTTCATCGAGCCCGGCTATGGCGACATCGTGCACGGCACCTACCGGAACGGCAGTTCGCAGCACCCGATGGATGGCCTGGCCGGTGGCGACCAGCTCGTCGCGCGCGTGTACGACGCGATCCGCAATTCGCCGGTGTGGGAGAGCAGCCTGTTCGTGATCTGCTACGACGAGCATGGCGGCTTCTACGATTCGGTCAGGCCGGGCGCCGCGCCGCCGCCGAACGATGGCGCGGCGGCGACGTTGAACGCGAGCGGCTTCGGGTTCGACGTGTACGGCGTGCGGGTGCCGGCGATCGTGATTTCGCCGTGGGTCGCGGCCGGGCAGGTCGACCATACGCCGTACGACCATGCGTCGGTCGCCGCGACGCTCGAGCGGCTGTTCGGCCTCGCGCCGCTGACGGACCGCGACCGTCTCGCGAACGACCTGCTGGCGCTCGTCACCACGACGTGCCGCACCGACTGCCCGCAAAGGATCGGATCATGAGTACGACACCGGCCCCCGACCCGCGCGATGCGCTGCCCGTGCGCGACGGCACGAGCCTGGTCGCGTATCTGCACATCCTGAAGAAAGCGCACGCGGCGCTGGTCGGGCATGACAAGGCCCATCGGCGCTTCAGCGAGATCGTCACGCGCGGGCAGGCGCGGCAGTACATCGAGGAGCTGATGCCGTCGCTGCTGCAGGCGCGCGCGGCGCATCGGCGCAAGCGGCACGGCGGGAAGCATCGTTGACGATGCGTGGCCGGGGCGGATCGATCCCGACACCCGAAATGAAAACGGGGCTTGCGCCCCGTTTCCCGTTGCTTCCGGACGAATGGATACAACGTTCGCTCAGGCCGCGACTTCCCGCGCCCGCACCATCGTCAGCGCCGCGTCCTCGATCATGTCCTCCTGCCCGCCGACGAGCCGCTGGCGGCCCAGTTCGACGAGGATGTCGCGCGCCGGAATCCCGTATTTCGCTTCCGCACGCTTCGCGAACAGCAGGAACGACGAGTAGACGCCCGCATAGCCGAGCGTCAGCGCATCGCGGTCGAGGCGGATCGGTGCGTCCATGATCGGCACGACGAGATCCTCGGCCACGTCGGAAATCGCGAACACGTCGACACCCGTCTCGATCCCCATCCGGTCGCACACCGCGACGAACACTTCCATCGGCGTGTTGCCCGCGCCGGCGCCGAGGCCAGCTGCGGCCGCATCGATCCGGTTTGCGCCCGCGGCAACGGCCGCGACCGAGTTCGCGACGCCCATCGCGAGGTTGTGATGGCCGTGGAAGCCGAGTTCCGTGTCCGGCTTCAGCGCATCGCGCACCTGGCCGATCCGCGCGGTCACGTCGTCGGGCAGCATGTGGCCGGCCGAATCGGTGATGTAGATGCAGTTCGCGCCATACGACTCCATCAGCTTCGCCTGCACGACGAGCTGCTCCGGCGACGACATGTGCGCCATCATCAGAAAGCCGACCGTATCGAGCCCGAGTGTGCGCGCGAGGCCGATGTGCTGCTCCGACACGTCCGCCTCGGTGCAGTGCGTCGCGACGCGGATCGTGCCGACGCCGAGTTCGTGCGCCATGCGCAGATGCTCGACGGTGCCGATGCCGGGCAGCAGCAACGCCGATACCTTCGCCTGCCTCAACTCCGGAATGACGGCGCTCAGGTATGCCTCGTCGGTATGCGCGGGGAAACCGTAATTGACCGACGCGCCGCCGAGTCCGTCGCCGTGCGTGACCTCGATCAGCGGCACGCCTGCCGCATCGAGCCCGCGCGCGATGTTGCGCATCTGGTCGAGCGTGATCTGGTGGCGCTTCGGGTGCATCCCGTCGCGCAGCGACATGTCGTGGACGGTGATCTTCTTGCCTGCAAGTGACATCGTGTGACTCCTCGACTCAAGCGGTGGCGGCCGCAGCGGCCAGCATCTGTTCGGCGAAACGCTCGGCCGTGGCGGCCGCGGCGGCGGTCATGATGTCGAGGTTGCCCGCGTATTTCGGCAGGTAGTCGCCGAGCCCCTCGACTTCCATGAAGACCGACACGCGATTGCCGTCGAACACCGGGCCGTTCTTCAGCGTGTAGCCGGGCACGTAGCGCTGCACTTCCTTGACCATCGCATGCACGGAGGCCGTGATCGCTTCGACGTTGGGCGGCCCGTCGGTCAGGCAGTGGATCGTGTCGCGCATGATCAGCGGCGGTTCGGCCGGGTTGATCACGATGATCGCCTTGCCCTTGCGCGCGCCGCCGACCTGTTCGATCGCGCCGGACGTCGTGCGCGTGAATTCGTCGATGTTCTTGCGCGTGCCGGGGCCGACCGAGCGCGACGATACCGTGGCGACGATCTCGCCGTACGCGACCGGCTGCACGCGCGACACCGCGTACACCATCGGAATCGTCGCCTGGCCGCCGCAGGTCACCATGTTCACGTTCATCTGCGCGCTGTCGAGGTGCGCGTCGAGGTTCACCGGCGGCACGCAATACGGCCCGATCGCGGCGGGCGTCAGGTCGATCATCTTCACGCCGAGCGCGGTGAGCTTGTCGGAGTTGTCGCGGTGCACGTAGGCGGAGGTCGCGTCGAACGCGATGCGGATGTCGTCGTCGGCGACGTGCGGCAGCAGCCCGTCGACGCCCTTGTCGGTGGTCTTCAGGCCAAATTCGCGGGCGCGCGCGAGGCCGTCGGATGCCGGGTCGACGCCGACCATCCACACGGGTTCGAGCACGGTCGAGCGGCGCAGCTTGTACAGCAGGTCGGTGCCGATGTTGCCGGGCCCGATCAGTGCGCATTTGATTTTCTTCATCAGGTTCGTTCCTTTAGATAAAGCGGACGTCGCAACTGCCGATGCCGGAAATGTGCATCGACAGCGCGTCGCCGGCTGTGACCGGAATCAGTTTCGCGAGCGAGCCGGACAGCACGATTTCGCCGGCAAGCAGCGGCACGTCGTATTCGGCGAGGGTGTTCGCGAGCCACGCGACGGCGTCGGCGGGATGGCCGAGCGCCGCGTCGCCGCGGCCTTGCGCGACGCGCTCGCCGTTCTTCTCGATCGTCATTTCGCACGCGGCGAGGTCGAGCGTGCGTGGGTCGACGCGTGCTTCGCCGAGCACGTACACGCCGCACGACGCGTTGTCGGCGACGGTGTCCTCGATGCGGATCGCCCAGTCGCGGATGCGCGAATCGACGATCTCGAAGCACGGCGCGACGGCGGCGGTCGCGGCGATCACGTCGGTGCGGTCGATGCCGGGGCCGCGCAGGTCACGCGCGAGGATGAACGCGATCTCGCCTTCGGCGCGCGGCGCGATCAGCGATTCGGTGGCAATCGCCTCGCCGGCCGCGTAGTGCATGCCGGACAGCAGGATGCCGAAATCGGGCTGGCGCACGTTCAGCATGTCCTGCACGGCCTGGCTCGTCACGCCGATCTTCTTGCCGACCACCGCTTCGCCGCGCTCGACGCGGCGTTCGATAAAGCGTTGCTGGATGCGGTAGGCATCGTCGAGGGACAGCCGGCGCGGGCGGCTCGACAGCGGCGCGACCGGTGCGCGCGCGTGCCACGCGGCGTACAGCTCGTCGCCGAGCGTCGTATGCAGGCGGGAAGACATGAAAGGGCCCTCGAATCTCGAATGGAAAAAGGCCGCCGTCGCGGGCGGCGTCGGGCGCCGGAGCGGGGCTCCGGCGCGTGGGTCGCGGGCGTGCCGCGTCAGCAGGTTGCTTAGTTACCCGAACTGCGGATCGCGTCCGGCGAGAAATACGCCTCGTTGAACTGCGGGCTGTTGTCGAGCTTCGGCATCGGGCCTTCGTTCGTCAGGCGGTCGGCCATGTACGCGCCGGAGATCAGGTCGTGGTAGAACACGACGCCCGGGTAGAACACCTTCGCGTCATACGCATACAGCGTCGTCGCGACGTTGGTGCGCCACAGCTGGCCGCGCGCGTCGTAGTTGTCGGCGAGCAGCGTCATCCACGAGTCCTCGTCGATGTACAGCACGCGCTTCGCATACTGGTGACGGTAGTTGCTCTTCAGCGTCGCCTGCAGCACCCACACGCGATGCAGCTCGTAGCGGATGTAGGCCGGATTCTCGTGGCCCTTGGTCAGCAGGTCTGCATACTTCACCGAGCTGTCCATCGCCTTGTAGTTGTCGTACGGCACGTAGATCTCGCGCTTGCCGACGATCTTCCAGTCGTAGCGGTCGCCGGGGCCGTTGTACAGGCGGTCGTCGTCGACGGTGCGGAAGCCGCCCGGGCCCTGCGGCTGGTCGTAGCCGTATTCGGGCGCCTGGCGCACGCGGCGCGTGCCGGGGTTGTACATCCACGTGCGCGACGAGTTGTCGGCGCCGGCCTTGTCCCAGTTCGTGAAGCCGACGATCAGCGAGCCGCGGTCGGACAACGGCAGCTCCGTCGCATTGCGGTAGTACGTGCGGTTGTTCAGGTCGCTCTTCACGTCGAACTTGCCGGAGTTGCGCGGCGAGTAGATGTCGTAGCGCACCTTGCCCCACGCGATGTTGCCGTCCGAGTACACGACCGCCTGGTCGTAGGTCGCTTGCTCGGCGCCGATCGCCGACGAGAAGCGCTGGTTCCACAGCAGCTCGGCGGGCGTCTTCGGGATCGGGTAGGGCACCGTCGGCGGCGCGTTCGTGAGGCCGTTTGCGTCGGATGTCATCGTCGAATCCGGCGCGTACGTGCGAATGTCCTTGTAGACGGAATCCGCGTAGCGGAAGTCGCGATGGCTCGGGTACACGTTGATCTTGAACGTGGCCGGGTAGCGCTTGAACATCGCCTTCTGGCCGTCGGTCAGGTGCTCCGCGTACTGCGCCATGTTCTCCGCGGTGATCGTCGCGACCGGCTTCTCGCTCGCGAACGGATCGGGGTAGCGGCTGCCGCGCTTGTACTGCACGTCGGGCGGCGTGCCGAGCCACTTGCCCGACCACTCCGGCACGCTGCTGTCCTTGCTCGCGGCGCGCACCGCGCCCATCGGCGTGAGTGGGCCGTCGAGCGCCTTCAGGTCGTCCGGCGTGACCTTCGGGAACGACGCCGTCGCGACGAGCGCGCACGCGGCCATCACCGACGCGCGCAGGAGGGGGAGACGAGTTCGTTTCATGAGAAATCCTCTTCTTGCTGAGTGACGAGCGGCCGGGCCGCTCAGAAGTGGTAGGTCGCCGTGGCCAGCACGTAGTCCCGATCGGCAAGCGGACGCGTGACGGGGTTCGGCGAACCGAGGAACTTCGCGTAGACGAGCGCCAGCGACAGGTTGCTCAGGCGCGTGAACGTGACGCCGGCGGTCACGCGGTGGTCGCCCTGGCCCGTCAGCGAGCCGAGCGCGCCGGCCAGCGGCGAGGTACCCGCCAGGTCATGCGTGTACGTGAGCGGCACGTCGAGATCCCAGCCGTTGAACACGTTCTTGTAGCTGAGCGTCCAGGCCAGCTCGAGGGCGAGCGCGTTGCGCGAGTTCGCGAGGGTCGTCGAGCCGTCGACGGCCGAGATGCCGCCGGCGTGTACGTACGTGATTTCACCGACCAGCGATTGCGAATTCGCGAGGAAGCTCGGCCCGATCGAGTAGATGCCGGACAGGTTGAGCTGCGTGACGTTCGCGCGCGTCGCCTGCGCGCCGGTCGGCGTGTTGACGAGCACGGCCGCGCCCTGGCGGTATGACGCTTCGCCCGCGACGTTGACCGGACCAACCTGCGTCGAGAAGCTCGCGCCGGTCAGCTTGATGTTGTTGAAATAGGTCTGCCGGTACTGAAGCACGGGATAGAACGACGTGACGACGCTCGGGTTCATGTCGTTGTAATGCAGGTGATACACGCCGAGCTCGGTATCGCCGAACACGCGCAAGCGTGCGCCGATACCCCACTGGTTGCGGGCGCTCGGTTTTTCGTCGGCCCCGCGCGGAATGATCATCCCGCCCGGGCCGATGATGAATTGCGCGCCCGGGCCGACCACGTCCGAATAGCTCCAGTAGGTGCCGGGCGCGGTCAGGCGGTTCTGCTGGAACGAGAACTGGTAGTAGCCGAGCAGGCTGAAGTTCGGCGTGATCTGCCACTGCGTCGAGATCTGCGGCACGGGCAGCAGGATGTCCTTCACCTGAGCGCCGGCGACATAGGACTTGGTGGCGTCGGCCGGGCCTTGCGCGCCTGCGATGTTCGGGAAGAACAGGCTTTCGCCCCAGGCGACCACCTGGTCGCCGACCTTGACGTTCAGGCTCGTCGTGCCGATCTTGAACGTGTTGTACGCGTAGGCGGCGAGCAGTGTCGTGTGGCCGCCCGACCAGTAGCGGGCATCGCTCGTGAAGTTGTTGTACTGGCCCGACTGGTTCACGGTACCCGGAGCGTCGTTGTAGTTCGGGCGGTGATAGGCCTGATCGTAGAACGTACTCGCGCGGACGAACACACCCCAGTCGTCGTGCTTCAGGTTCACTTCGCCGAGCAGGCTGACCTGATTCTCGATCAGCTTGTTCTTCGCGAAGTTGCGATCGCCGTCGTCGCCATTGATGTTCGCGGGCGTCAGCAGATTGCCGCTCGGCGCACGCGTGCGCATGCCGAGGCCGTAACTCAGCGTGAACGTGTAGTCCAGCGTCGTGTCGGCGCCAAGGTCGATCGTGCTGCCTGCGTGCGCGTTGGGAACGGCGCACGTGAGCAGCGCGGCGGCCAGCGTCGACAGCGTGGCGGTGGCCCGCTTGTCGGTACGGCGCGAAATCCGTTGATGCATGGTGTCTCCTCTGGGGTATCGACGACGGTCGACTGTGGTTGTCGTGAGAGGCAGAGTAGGGAGATCGCGGTAGCAGGGAATCGTCAAAATGAACTAGATGACTTCCCTAGGACTGGAAACGATCGGGGCGCGCCGGTCGTGTCGCGCGCGTCAGCGTGGTTTCGTTTGCGCGGCCGCCAGGAACGCGGGCCGTTCGCCGCCGCCGTCGAGCCGCAGGTTCGCGCCGGACGTGTACGACGCATCGGGCGACGCGAGGAACAGGCACGCCGACGCGACGTCGTCGGGCGTCGCGAGCCGTCCGGCGGGAATCGTCGCGCGGATCGCGTCGAGCGCGGCATCGTCGCCGTAATGGCCTTCGGTCGCGGATTCCGTCTGCACGAGGCTCGGGCTGATCGCGCACACGCGCACGCGCGGCGCCCATTCGACCGCGAGCGACGTGACCGCGTTGACGAGGCCCGCCTTCGCGGCACCGTAGGCGGCGGTGCCGGGCGAGGGCCGCGATGCGCTGACGCTCGCGATGAACAGCATCACGCCGCCGTGCGGCTGCGGCTGCATGATCGCGTTCACGCGTTGCGCGAGCTGCAGCGGCGCGATCAGGTTCAGCCGCACGATCGATTCGGTGAAGCGCGGCGATGCGTCGGCCGCGAGCACGAGCGGCGAGCCGCCCGCGTTGTTGACCAGCACGTCGAGGCAGCCGGTGGCGTCGCGGATCGTCGCGAGCAGCGCGTCGACCTGCTCGATGTCGCGCAGGTCGGCCGCGACGAAGGTGGCCGTGCGGCCGCCGGACGAAGGCGGCGTGTCGGGTGCGCTGCGCCCGCATACGAACACGCGCGCGCCCGCCGCGAGAAACCGCTCGGCGATGCGCCGCCCGATGCCTTTGGTGCCGCCCGTCACGAGCACCGTCTTGCCGCTGTAGTCGAATCCGTTCATCGTCTGCCTCCGTTTCGGTGGCCCGATGATAGGAACAAGCGCGCGCGGTTTCGTAGTCTGAAAGGATGATGCCGGCCGGCGCCGGCGGCGCAATCATCGTGGCAGGCATCCATCGATCGACGAAGGAGACAATCCGCGATGACGACCCCCACGACGCCGCCGACCGGCATCTTCACCGACGTACCGGGCGGCCTGCGCCTGCATCATTTCGAGGCGGGCGAAGGCCGCCCGGTGGTGTTCATCCACGGCAGCGGCCCGGGCGCCAGCGGTTTCAGCAACTTCAAGCACAACTACCCCGCGTTCGCGGATGCCGGCCATCGCGCGATCGTCGTCGACCTGCCGGGCTACGGGCAGTCGTCGAAGCCGTCCGACGTCGCCTACACGCTCGATTTCTTCGTCGGTGCGCTGCATGCGCAGCTGTCCGCGCTCGGCATCGGGCCGGCCGTGCTGCTCGGTAACTCGCTGGGCGGTGCGATCGCGCTGAAATACGCGCTCGATTATCCCGACGAAGTCGACGGGCTGATCATGATGGCACCGGGGGGCGTCGAGGATCGCGACTCCTATTTCCGGATGGAAGGAATCCAGCGGATGGTGAAGCTGTTCACCAATCGCCAGATGAATGACGACACCATGCGCGAGCTGCTGACGCTGCTGGTGCACGACCCGGCGATCGTCACCGACGGGCTCGTCGCCGAGCGGATGAAGGTGTGTGTCGAGCAGCCGACCGAAGTGCTGTCGACGATGAGCGTGCCGAACCTGACGGGTGCGCTCGGCGACCTGCGCTGCCCGGTGCTCGGCTTCTGGGGCACGGACGATCGCTTCAATCCGGTCGGTGGCGCGCTGACGTTCCTCGAACGCTGCCGCGACGCGCGCTTCGTGCTGCTGAACCGCTGCGGCCACTGGGTCATGGTCGAGCACGCGGCGTATTTCAACCGCGAATGCCTCGATTTCCTGGCGGCGCCTGGCGCGGCCGCGGCGCGATAATGCCGGATGCCCTTGATGACCGGCTCGTTCGAGGCCGGTTCGCCTGACTACACGGAGACACAATGAAACTCATCGAAGACCTGTTCGACCTGCGCGGCAAGGTGGCCGCGATCACCGGCGGCGCGCGCGGCATCGGCGCGGAAACGGCACGCACGCTGGCCGCGGCCGGTGCGAGCGTCGCGATCCTCGACGTGCTGTCGCAACCGGCGGAAGCGCTGGTCGAGGAGATCCGCGCGCAGGGTGGCCAGGCCGCGTTCTGGTCGCTCGACGTGACGCACGAGGCCGACGTGGCGCGCGTGTTCGGCGAGATCGTCGCGCGCTTCGGGCGCCTCGACGTGCTCGTGAACAACGCGGGCATCGAAGGGCACAACGTGCCGACGCACGAGCTCACGCTCGCACAATGGCAGCGCGTGCTGGACGTGAACGTCAACGGCGTGTTCCTGTGCACGCGTGCCGCGATTCCGCACATCGAGGCGGCCGGCGGCGGCTCGATCGTGAACCTGTCGTCGATGTACGGGATCGTCGGCGGCCCCGACGTGCCGGCGTATCACGCGTCGAAGGCGGCGGTGCGGATGATGGCGAAGGTCGACGCGATGCTGTATGCGGCGAAGAACATCCGCGCGAACTCGGTGCACCCCGGCTATATCCGCACGCCGATGCTCGAGGAGGCGTTCCGCCAGATGGGGCAGAACCCCGATGACGTGTTTGGTTATCTGCAGACGCACGTGCCGATGGCGAAGATCGGCAGCCCGCGCGACATCGCGGCCGGCATCCTGTATCTCGTGTCGCCGGCGGGCCGCTACGTGACGGGTGCGGAGCTGGTGATCGACGGCGGATACACCGCGCGCTGACGCGCCGCGGCGGTCGAAACGAAACAGGAGACAGGCAGTTGAAAGCGCTCGTGGCAGTGAAGCGCGTGGTCGACGCGAACGTGAAGGTCGGCGTGAAGTCCGACCGCACCGGCGTCGACATCGCGAACGTGAAGATGTCGATGAACCCGTTCGACGAAATCGCGGTGGAAGAGGCCGTGCGATTGAAGGAGGCCGGCGTCGTGACGGAGGTGGTGGCGGTGTCGGTCGGTGTCGCCCAGGCACAGGAAACGCTGCGCACGGCGCTGGCGATCGGTGCGGATCGCGCGATCCTCGTCGAATCGAACGACAGCGTCGAGCCGCTGGCGGTGGCGAAGATCCTGAAGGCGCTGGT
>NZ_QTQD01000025.1:0-120090 GCF_003858025.1 Burkholderia sp. Bp9004
TTGTTGTTCTCCTGCTCCAGTTCCTTCAGGCGCTGCGCTTCGGAGACCGTCATCCCGCCGAACTTCGCTTTCCAGTTGTAGTAGGTCGCTTCCGAGATGCCGTGCTTGCGGCACAGCTCCGCCGGCTTCAGGCCAGCCTCGGCTTCCTTCAAGATGCCGATGATTTGCTCTTCGGTGAATCGCTTTTTCATTGCCGTTCCTCTCTGGAACGGACTCTACACCGTCACCGTACTAAACGCGGGGAGCAGGTCACAAGCGTGACTTGCCGACCTCTTGGGATGAAAAGGCGAAGCATCGCCTCATGGCTGACGTTACGGTATTCGCGAACGCTGGCGGGGGCGATATCGTATATGGCATGGATGAGGACGCAGATGCGCAGGCCTCGTCGCTAACGCCGCAGGTACTTGCCAGTGTCGACGAAGAGGTCCGTCGTCTGCAGGACTTCCTGCTCAACCTAGCGGAGCCACGGTTGCCGGGAACTCAAGTCCAAGCAGTGGCTGTCACCGTCGGTAGCATTCGTGGGCACGTCATAGTCATCCGAATCCCGGAGAGTTGGGCAGGCCCTCACCGGGTTAAGACAAACCAGCACTTCTTCGTGCGAGATGGACTGCGCAACCGACAGCTCGACATGCCGGAGATTCGAACTTTGTTCTTCCGGACTGAGAGTCGAGCCCAGCGCATTCGCGACTTCCGAAGTGACCGACTGAGCAAGGTTCTGACGGGGGAGGTGCCCTACAAGCTCACTGCGAGCACCGTCCTAGTGCTGCATATCGTGCCACTTCAAGCGGCGCTTGGCGTCGTTGACATCAACCCGGTGCAGTACTTGGGTCTACGCCGGCAAATCCCAGTCGCGGCGTCCCCGTCAGGTGCAGTGGCATCGTTGGTTAACTTGGACGGCGCCGCAGGGACGCGGAATCTGCTTGAGAACGGTACGAACGGGTACACACTATTGTTTCGAAACGGATTCATCGAAACGACCTGGGTGCTTAGTTCGAACAGCCCAGTTGATCGGGCCGTGCTGCCCGGGGGCACCTATGAAGACTACATCACCCAGTTCGTCACTGCGGCACGCAAAGAACTGACGCATTGGGGGCTAGACGGTCACGCTATCGCGATGCTGTCGATCTTGAACGCCAAGGACGTGACGCTCGGCATCCAGCGTGGGTATGCGGAGCCTGAGCGCGGAAAATTCGACCGCGACGTGTTAGTTATCCCAGACCTGGAGTTGCCAGGAACGAGCGATCTCCGAGTTGAACTCAAGCCTCTCTTCGACCTGATCTGGCAGTCAGCAGGCTTCGAAGGCTCACCACACTACGACACCGCAGGTAACTGGGCTCCCCAGCGAAGCTGAGAGGTAGCACCAAAATCCGGGCTCCGGACAAAGTAGAGCAGTCGGTCTCTGTGGTTGTCGAGCACGTCACATATCCACCGTCTGACCGCCCGCGCCCGCCCATTGACGACGCCGCCCTCACCCACTGGATCCATGCGACCTAGCCTTTCGGGCCTGATGCGTCGCTGCGCGGCGTGCGCTAACGAGATAAATGCCTCCCCATCCAATCTCAGCGGTCCGATAAAGCTACGCTGGCAGTCGGACTCTGATCTGTTGATACAGCCGAATCTCTTCCTCATGGCTCACTTCAACTACTACGGCAAAACGCTGGCTCTGCACAAGTTCCTGAGCCCACCCGCCTTCACACCGCACGACGAGATAGTAGCGATCGCCGTACTGAGTTAGGTCGCGTTGGAACGTGACCGCCGCCGTTTGTAGGGTCGCCGTTTCTCGATCACGAGGGCCAGGCTCCAATGCACAGTTAAACCGATTTTCCATCTCCGGAACACCACCCTCGACAGCAACATTGCGCCGTCGGTAATGCTCAAAGACCTGTTCTGCCGTACAACCCCGGATCAAACGAAAACTCATCCCGATGCCCGCATAGTCAACACGAGTATGACGAACCGGCGGATCAAACGCTAAGCTGATCTTGACGGTGCGCCGCCCCCTAGTCTGCTGAAAGGCAACTGGTATAGGAACCTCGTAAACCGCGAAATGGTCGATCGCTAGTTCATCCTCTGCATACAGAACAACGCGCGCGTCATCGGAATATGCAGCGCGCTCAAGATCAATTTGCCCACGCCCGCAGACCTTACGAATAGCGTCTGCGCCGAGAACACCAAGTCGATCAACAGCCTCTGGCGGGACAGTTGCCGCTCCTGCGAGTAAGGCTCGCACCAGATTGGCAGATGCTTGGGGCAAAAGCGCCAAAACTTGGCTCGCCTTGAACGCAACCAATGGCGCAGCATAGGATGTACCAGATCGAGCGGTAAAAAGCTGCTCGACATGGCGATGATTGAGAGAAACAATCCCGGCGCTGGGTAATTCCTCCCCGCCACGCAGCCGGACCGTGACGGCATCGAACACTGTCGTTCCACCAAAATCGACAAAATCTGGTTTGACCGAACCATCTATCCCGGGGCCCACCCGAGTAAAGGGCGAGGGCTCCAATGGTCCCGTTATCGGACGAACACGGATATCGCCCGCCAACTCCGGCGGAATGCCAGTATTGTGCGATATCGATCCAATTGATAATACATTTTGAGCGCCAGCCGGCTCACAGAATCGATTCGCGGGTTCCAGCAAATAGTCCGGATATTCTGTAACGGCCTGCTCTATAGCATTGCCACCACGTGGAGCGCGGTTGCCCGCAGATACCACAATCACAACGTTCAACTCGCGAACCAACTCGTCGAGCGTGGCTGCCCAAGCACCGACCTTCCTACCATCGTAAGTCAGCTTCCTATCGCCCAAAGCAATCACAAATATTCGACACCCGTATTGGGCGTGCAGTGCAGTGATTGCTTCACGCATTTGGGACGGCACTAGACGCCGGTTATCAAAGGCGCCTTGATCGTTTACGACCTTTGCGGAACACAGTCGCGCGCCACGATTTAGCGCTCCAGCATTTAACTGCCCAACTATGTCTCCAAATACCGCAATCCCCCCAACGACGGTCCCGTGCCCCCAAACGTCCGCAGTCCCCAAACTCGCCGGAACTCCGATGGCACCCACTAGAATGTCGGCGATGAGCGGGTGATCGTTGATGCCGCTATCAATGATCCCAATGAGGGGAGCATCGTCATCAAGAGGGGGCAGTTCGGGCAACTGGCCAAGGTCAAGTGCGATAGCAGCCTCCGCACGACCGTCAGGCTCCGGCGGCAGATCAATACTAGCAACTGCATCAACCCCAAGTAGCGTGCGAACGATCGCCCCACTCACGGTAATTCGAAGCATTGAAATGGACGGGCCGACATACCTATCGTGAACTTCTCCGCCACGATTGGTAACGTATGCACCGATCTCGTCAAGCTTGCGATCTCGGAGGTCCCGACGGCCAACGTCCCACAACTCTAAATCGAGGGTGTACCCCTGATCGTCACGAAAATCAGCCTCAGAAACAACCCCCCTTTCTCGTAGCTTTAACCCAATCCTATCGCGAGGCTCAACATCGCCGATCGATTCCACGTTTGCAATAAAAGCTGCGTATGCTGGATTTCGCTGCCCTGGAGGAACACCTTGGGAATAAGCGTCTATTCGCTGCCGGAAATCGCGCAAATCATCGTGATCTGCAAACAAGACCAATGTACGGTCAGAGTCGGACGATAAGACGGTAAGCCCAAGTCCTTCCCATGTGCTTTCTTGTCGTGCACCGACCATCCTCACTCGCAAGATAAGCGCAGGATCGACAAACTCGGGGCGACGGCGCGCGCGCTGAGCGGCAACGACAGTATTCAATTCTGCAGTCAGCCGGGCGCTGTGACCCCGAGGGTCACGCGTTGGCGGAGGCGGTCCACCCCCATTTTTTCGGCGCTCGAATCGCTCCGGCAGTCGAATAAGATGTAAATGTTCTAAATGAGGCATCGATTTTAATTTTCGAACTTATACCACCTCAATCATTCTCTCCCGCCCAGCTTTACGACGTTGCTCATCACGCAGGGCGCCCCGAAAATCACCCTCATCAACAATTTTCCGACGACCGATAAGCGCGGCCTTGATCGCCTGGATGCATATCCGCTCTATCTCAGCATACGAATAACCCGACAGCATTGATGCAAACAGCAACGGATCGAATCCGATCTGCACATTCTTGAACTGCGACTGCAGAAAACGGCGAATCATTCGATCGTTCGGCCGGTCAAACCAGATTACCTCATCAAAACGACGCCATACTGCTTGATCGAGAGTTTTGCTGAGATTCGTCGCCGCAATGAGAAAACCTCGAGGCTGAATGCGATCAATGAAAATCAGCAGACTGTTGACAACTCGACGCAACTCATTATGCTCCGACGTATCATCGCGCGAGCGGGCGAGCGCGTCAAATTCATCGAGAAACAAGACGCACGGATGCTTTCGAGCAAAGTCGAATATCTTCCTTATATTGGACGCAGTTTCACCCAAGTATGACGAAATCAGCTGATCCAATTTCACCACGTAAAGTGGCAAACCGAGTTCGCCTGCAAAAACTTCCGCACAAAGCGTTTTCCCACATCCCGGTGGGCCGCAAAACAAAAGCTTCGACCGAATCGGCAAACCCTTCCGACGAATTTCGTCGGAACGGCGAAACTCCTCCATCAATCCGAGAAACACCCGAACGTTAGCCGGCGCAAGCGTGATGTCTTTGTGCGTGCGACTGGGTTCGATCTTCTCGATGAATTCGCTGGCAGCATCCGGAAATTTAATAAGGGGAGCGAGCACCTTGGGTGCCTTAAGCTCACCGCTACCTTGGGCGGCATTGTCTAGAGTGCGACGCAACGCGCGCGCAAGCACCCGATTGTTTTTCTGTTCTTCTTCAACGATGATCTGCTCGGCAACTGCGCGGAACTCATCGTCCCGACCGTAACTCGCGAGCAACTTTTTCATCAGTTCGCCGCGCGCCATGTCAGCATCCCCAAGTTGTCCGTGTCTGGACGCGAATTATACGCGCCGGCCCGAGCAAACGATATCTCGGCAGACGCGGCACTATGGCACTGGACGCGCACTGCAACGATCTCGCCTACCCGCATAGGGGAAGTCCGTAGGGGCAGGCAACCACGCCACGGAACCCGTGTGCGCCGAGGAAGATAGCCCACCGGGCGCATAATGGGGAACAATGACGCAGTAGCTGTACTCCACCACTGCGACGCGTCATGACCATGCCCTCGCTTTTCCGTCAGACGCCTGCCGGAAGGGGCGGTGGCTCGTCGTCCGGCGCATACAGCGTGATCGTTGACGAGTCCATGCGAATATCGACCGTATAGACCGTCTTCGACCCACGAAGCAATCCAATCAACCAGTCGAACGGGTAAGGGTCTTCCGACTTCTGTGCGGCCTTGCATGCTTCGTGCAGAGTCAGGAGATCCTTCTGCTCTTGCTCGCTTAGGACTCGCATCGGCGACGTAACGATTCCCGGTGCAATCATGACACTCTCCCTTTCCCAATTTGTTCGGATCGGCTGACTCGATTTGTTCGCTATTGATGCACCTTCCACTACGCTATATGCCAGAGCCACCGGCCAATCGAAACTAGCACACCTGCCAGCAGTAGCATAACTGCGAGCATAAGTAGATATCGGCCGACCGTTCGAAGCAACAACGCAGAACCAACCGCAGAGCCGACTATGACAAAGGCTCGCACGGCCTTCGGCCACTCCATAGCGCCGCCCCGATGCAGAAAATAGTAGGCAGCCGCCCCACCCGCCAGAAAGCCGATTACCGTGAAAAAGTTCGCCATTCGGGCGAGCATTTCTCGATCCGCCGCGGCAACCAACTCATCTTTCGAATCGTAATATTCAGTGGTACCGTCATTGGCACGCCGGCCGTATCTCTTTCCCATTTACGGAGCCCTGTCGAGTTCTCGATTTTTTCGTCACAACATTGTGATCCACGAGCCATACATCGTCCATATATGACGAAAACCGGCGCAAGCCTATCTTGCCGCTGCCGCCGAACTTAGACTCACCCCACTCGATTGAGTCCAATGCAGCGCTGCTCAAAAAATAGGCGCTGTATCACGCGCTGATACATGCTAGTTCTGTGTCATCGCTTGATACTCCCCTAGTTCTGTATCACCTCGTGATACAGAACGAAGTTAACGATTGAGAACAATACCGCCCGGGCTGTTGATACCTCCTCGAACGAGCCTGGCGCTCGCAATGTGCCGAAACCGGCGAGCAATCCGCATGAGCTAAGAGGGATCAGCGATGAACGCACCGGGCACCGTGCGTGATCCCAATAGGGCTCATAGCCGGTCAGCGCCAAGACAAAAATCAGATATTTTCTGTCTTTCAACCGACAGCGGTTGTCTTTTGAGGTCCAATTTTTGCCCCGCAAGCGTCCCGAAAACGGGAATCCACGGTACTCCGCGCCTTGACGCCCCTGCACTTCAATTGCTCTCCCGGGCCCGTGGAGCCTTGGTCTAAGCCATTGACGGGGCAAGCCCCGCCACCGGCTAAGACCGGGATAAATCGCGCTCGGGTCGTCTTACAGCCGTCCCGATCGCTCAACCCGGCCCCCGTGAGGGCCACCGGCTGATCGGCCCAAGGTCCACCGAGGCAGATTTGTCTACAAGCATAGGGCGACCTGGGGTTGGATGGGCCTGTGGCTTGAAATCCGGCCCGCGGTGCCTATCCGCGCATCGCCTGAAGGCGAGCAAGCCACCTCGACACCTTCAGCGACTAACACCGCCGATTTTTGGCGAGCGCGCCGTAGCGCTGGATCAAGGGTTTGTTATCTCACTTGGGCAAGCCGCGCAGCGGCGCGTCAGGCCCGAAGGGCTCCATCGCGGGGAGCCGGTGGGCGGGTGCGGTATCCCGGCCGCGAGGGCCGGGACTGTCCACACCCTCGCGGTGTGGGCAGCGCAGCCATCCACGGGCGGGCGCGGGTGGACCTCGCACCAAAGGCGCATCAGCGATCTAGCAGATGGCCAATGCTAGTCACCGCTACGTCCCGACTGCCGGGAGTTTAGGCGTCTTGTGCAGTTCGACCCAATATTCGTTGATACGGTCCGGTTCGACATCGAGCCGACGAAGCCAAGCCTCGGTCGCAACCTGCGTGTTCAACAGGGGAGCGGTGCTAGTCGCCGTCCCAGTCTGTAACGTGCCGAGCGCATCAGCAATGATCGGGCGTAGAGCGTTGTTCAGCAGCACGTACGCGGGCGGAGGCTCAGGAGGATGGCCTGGCTCGCCGGCAATGCCCGTCTGCGGCGCAACGCCAGCCTGAATGATCAGGCCGCCGTCGTCGTAGGTCTGCTTGCGGAACCAGTCCGGTGGCAGGCCCAGTTTGTCTCCCCCCCCCAATTCCCGCACGAGGTCAGCATTGATTGCCGTCAACCAGTCCACCGTCTTGATGCGGTCGGTGAGCCGGCGGAGGTTCCGACGCATCGCGTCGCCGACGTCCAGACCGGGGCCGAATTTCCGCGCCCAAAAATATTCCGACGCCTCGTTCGGGCCACGCTGCAACAGCGACAGGTTCGCGGCATACCCAGCGTGCCCGTGCACCGCGTCGAGCTCGTCGACCGCTTGCGCGAAGTGCGCTTGGAACACGTCCGGACAGAGCGTCAGGAAGGCTTGCGGGACAGAGAACGTCGCAACGTCGATGCCTCGGTTCATCGACGCCTGCCAGTCCTCGAGACAGAAAGTCGAAAATTCCATCGTGCCGGCCTCCTGTTTGTCCTCCGCGTTAGAGAGGGCCAGTACGAACGGAGCATCAGCCGGGATGCTCGTCGCCAAGGAGGCGAACGAAGGCCCCTTTTCGAACTCAACCGGCTGCTTGCCATCTTGGTACAGCCATCGCAGCGGAGAGCCTTTGGACGGGTCACGGCCGGCGGCCTTTTCGGCCGCGCGCTGATAAGTCAGCAGCGCATCGTTGTACCGCTGGAAGCAGGCGCTAAGTGCCTTGCGTTTGGCCGGCGTGTGGCCGCCCTTGAAGTAGATAACGGCACGCACGGCGAGGGCCGCGCCTACGATCGCCCGCTGGTGCTTCGGCTCGAATGCGCCGAACGGAAGCGTGCCCGCTCGGTTCGGGTCGTTGGCCCACGCGATCAGTTCGTCCTTCGTCATTGGCATGATGCTTACAAGGGAAACGGAGTCGGCGGCAGCGCCGGGGGAATGAACGGCGGAAACGGACTGCCCGAGCGCGCATTGGAGCCTCCGCCGAGGATGCTCTCAAGGTCCGTTTGAGTCTGCTTTGCGGTCGATCGCTGAGATTGCTCATCGGCGTCACCGCAACCACAATCATCTGGCGTGATGCCGGCGTATTTCGATTCGTCGCCGGCGATGTCCATGTACGCGGCTTCCTGTGTCTTCGAAAACTCGTCGGGCGGGAATTTCATTTCCACCACCTTCCTGATGTTCGACTGTACAGGAGGTTTGGACGGATCGTTCACGATCACGACGTCGGGCCGTCGGAACCAAGTTTTGTCCTCTTGCTTGTACGCATCCATACCACCCGGCCAGTATTTCTGAATCCACGCCGGAAGCCACGGATGCGGGGTCGACGGGTCCGATGCACGCATGATCGGTGTTGGGGGCTCGTTCCGCATGTCGTACGAGACTTCCGGCAGGTACGCTGTCGTTTCGCCGGTCAGTACCTTCGAGGCGACGTTCTTTGCTCGCAGTCGCTGCGCGACGCACGATTGGCGGAGGATCTTCGCATCACGGCTGAAGACGCCTATCGATTTGCAGCGACACAGAGCGTCGCAGAGCACCGCGCGGTCTTCCGGGGATAAGTTGCCCTTCGTCATCCCGACCTGCGTGGTTTTCCCCTGGCCGGCCCCCATGTTGCCAGATGCCGAATTCGTCATTGGTCGCTCGCCGGGGCATGTTCAAAGGTCAGCGACGATGCCTGGTGGCTGCTCAGCCAGTCGGTATGGCCGCTCGCGTCCGTTGTGCCTCGGATCGTCTGGCCGTCGGCAGACGTAACGGTGTATGGGTGATTCGCGAGGGGTTCGCGCGACTGGTCGTCGACGAGTTGGAAGCGCCCACGATATGCGCCGTCGTCTTGCGCGATCGTCTGCGAGACAACGCTTTTGCCCGCGCCGACCGGCCCGCCTGCACCAGACGTCGGCTCCACCGTCGCCATGCCTTGTGACGCGATCAGCGTCGCGCCACAGGCTGTCTTGTCGCCTTCTGTCGCTACGGCTCGGCCACCGAATGTCATGCTGCGCACTCGGACGCCAACAATAGGATAGACGCCGCCACACTTCGGACACGACACCATGTCGCCCTCGAGCGCGAGCGGCTTACCGAAAACGATATTGGTCGAGGTGCAGGCGAGCACTCGACCACCATGGCTGGTCGTGTCGCCTTCACGAATGAATGCAGAACTCATGCAGAATCCTCACAGGAAATCTTCGGCGAATGTAGCACATCCGCTTTTTCTTGTTCCTACCATGCCTCTATTGGTGACGTGTCATTTCTAGCGCATTGCCTCGCGCGGAATCTCTTATAATTAACCCGGAATGTACAGAGGCTAAAAAAACCGGAAAACCTTATCCAGTAAGGCTTGGACTTGCTGCTGAATCAGTTGCGGAGAGGACATGAGCATGGTCGTAATCACGGACCGTGCGGCGCTCATGCAGCGCCTCATGGATGCAGTCATTCAGGGCTATAGCAGCTATACATCCGGCGTCGTCAAAACAGAGCGTGTACACGCTCTCTGTGAAAAATTCTCCGAACGCTATCTGATTGCCCTTAATCGTAATCAGCTCGCATATCGACGTGCAAAAAACCAAGGTAATGCACGGTTCATTCTCGCTGATCTAGGCGACCAGAACGGCCTACACTGGTGGCTACTGGTCACGGAAGGCGAGCACGCCGCACACAAACTCGAAGTGCTGAAAGAGGCGTTTGGCAAGGGCAGCCGATTGCGTGTCGAAGGCTATGAACTACTCAAACTCCCCCGATCGAAGAGTAAAGGCGGTGGATTTCACTATACGTGGTGCATGTCGCAGGAAACAAAGCGGCAGTGGCGTTATCAGATACGCATCGCCGTTCGAGCCCGCCGACCGGACGACGCGGCCGCTAAGGTTTTGCGCCTGATGTACAAGGCTCCCGGCTTCGATTCCATCAAGGCTCAGGTGGATAAACTCGCGGACTTTCTGCGGGGGGAATGGTCCAGAACCGGACACGATGTGCAGCATTTGAAGGTTCCCGAGTCACTGACGCCAGTTCCTCGTCTCGCTAGCGATGGGGTGCCGTTAGCCGAATGGATAGCCGCACGGTTGCCGCAAAGCGCTTGATATTTGGAGGGAAAATGAACGACGGAACGGTCTCAAACTTAATCTCATGCGGCATCTTGATCGTCGGTCTCGCGTTCGCTTTCTGGTTCACGGCGGTGCTGCCAGATCGTGAAAGACGAGCTAAAAGGCAGTCGGGGCCAACCGAGAAATCGATCGGGAAAGGCGGGCGTGATACATGAAACTGGTGAAGCTTCGCACGCATCGGACAGGATTTTTGTCGTCATCGGAGACGTCCTTCCGGTACGTGAACGAACGATAGATCGAGGAATATTGGGTGCCGAAGACAGCTTGCGCTACCGCGCGATCAGAGACTAATCGCCGCCCGGAAGCGGCGTTGTGCAGTCAACGCATGAGCGATCGGGCGACGTTTATCGGCCACAGCCAGACGTAGAAGAGGCGAAGCTGGAGCCGGCTATTCCAGTCCAGGCTGTTGAATTTCTCAGCCGGGATCACCTTGGCCCACCAGCAAAAGCCCATTCCAACGGCGACGTATAGGACGAAGTACACGACAAGATAGCTAGTTGGGAAGCGCGACAGCAGCCACATCACAGCGAGAGCGATCGCAAAATTCACCAGCCGTATCGACAAGGCTTCTTGCGGCGACGCGTTCAGATTGGACTGGAACAGCCGCTTCTCCCGTTGCTCTCTTTCGACCCGAGCGACGTGGTCGGCGATGGTTTCTCCGCGCAATCTGCTCCCGATGAAGGGGAGCACGAATCTAAAAATTACCGTCGCGGCTACAACAGCCATGCCTGCGATCACAACCGTTCGAAGTGCGTCATTCGATACCTCGATCATCGTTGCGTCCCCCTGTCTTGTGAGCCTTGCGATCCTTGAGCGTAGCTGTATCCGCCTCCATTAGACGAGCCGCCCCCGGCGCTGCCCGCCCCGGAATTCGAGCCGCTACCCGTGCCTGCACTGCCTTGCGATCCTCGAGCGTAGCTGTATCCGCTACCACTCGACGAGTTGCCGCCGGCACTCCCGGCCCCGGAATTCGAGCCGCTGCCCGCCCCTGCACTGCCACCCGTGTTACCTCCGGACGAGCTTCCCCCACCTCCGCCGGAGGCCGCAGGAGACGAGCTTGGCTGCGGCAGGAAGCGATCAAAATTCGTCTTGACGCCACTCGTCCATCGCGCTGCGAGATCGGGCAAGACCTTCAACAAACCGAGTGCCATAACGGTGACAAGGCCGGCCGTGATGATCGGGCCAATGATGGCCGCGTCCGGGTTCGGTTTGGCCGCGGCCGAGATGGCGCTGTCGTAGAAGTGCATGAAAACACCGAAGCTCATCGCCGTTATCGCTATGAGGATGACGTAGTTCAAGACCGAACCGAGCCAGTTCCCAAAGAGATTGGCGAGCGGCGGGGCCAGCAACATGAAGATGAAGAATGGGCCGAAGCAAACTGAAAGCGCGAGCAGGAACTTCGCAATCAGAATCGAGACAGCGCCCACGCCGCAGATCAGTAGAGTGGAAAGCACGAGCACAATGCCCAGAATGAAAGCCCCAATCCCGGTGCTCGTCAGTAGGCTCGAATTCGCGAAGACCGTGCGCATGACGGTCAGACTGTGGTCGATCGCGCCATCGATCAGGCTTGCTATGGCGCTGTTACTCGAACCCAGGCTCCCGTGTACCAGCAGCTTGGACGCCAGTTCATCGGGCAAGTGGATGGCTGTACTGGCCAGCGTTGTTTCATACAGGCCACCGGCGCCGGCGATCCCCACAATCGCGTAATACTTGAGGAACTTCTCCATGAGGTGCGTGAGCGGTACGCCGCTCGGCCGCAGCATCGTCGCCACGCCATCTATGACGAGCATAATGGTCAGGCCAAGCGCCGCGAGCGGCGTGACCCATGCAATCATCCGGCTAACGTTTTCGGCGACGATCTGGAGCGTCACAGCATCCATGTAGTCGAATATCTGCGTTACCGCATCGAAGGCCATGGTTCGCTCCTTATTGCTCACGGGCCGCTTTAAGCGCCGCTTCCTTGCCGTAGAAAGCAACCATCGCGTTTGCTTCTTTCGCGTTCAGGCAGTCTGAACCTTGCCGCAGGTATTGGGCGGGATCGTTCTCGCATACCTTGAATCTGCTGGCTCGCTCCGCGTCATGCTCGATATACCAAGCCTTGGTGTGATATTCCTGCCCACAGGCGGCCAAAACGCAGGCAACCAGGACGTAGATGCATTTCTTCATATTCACATCCTCCGTGTAACGTTTTAACGTCGTGATGTTTTAGCGTTGTGACGTCGTAACTTTATAACTTCATGATGTTTTAACGTTAGTATTCCTACTTAAATATTCTCTGGCTTGATATTTTTTCACTGACCTGCTTCTAGCGCAGATTAACCATGCAGGTCTTCACGCCGTCTTTCAGCGAATGGGACAGCAGATCAAGCATCGTGAAATACGCCTCTTGATCGCTCGGATCGACGAAACTGCTCAAGTTGATGAGAAGCTGGAATGCTTCCTGTGTTCTGGAGATGTTGTGCAGCAAGCCTCTCAGACGAGCGACGTTGGCCGCTTCGTGTTGCTGAGAGTTGCAGGTACACTCAGTTCTAGCCATGATTCACCTCTTGGAAGGTGGGTTGTGGTCAGGCCCGTCTTGGTGTTGGCGCACCTTGGCGGGCCGCTTGCTGCGTCGTCTGAGCCTCGCATTGCGTTCGCCCCTATCTCCGCAACGCGCGCGGCTAGCGGCGAGAGCGGCTTGTCAGATGGTGGCCCGGCTGCCTGAGGAGTAACGGCAACACGGACGGCCGCACGCAACTCCCCGGTCTTCGAGTCCCACGCAAGTCCCGCGCTGGGAATGACTTCGGCACGGGCAAATGCGTCCGGATCGTACTCGCCGGTTTCCAGCGCCGCCTTGATCCGTGCGAGCCACTTGGAAAGACTCTTGGGTACATAGTCGACGACGATCGAACACGTTCCTTTTTCTGACACCACATCGAAGCGTTCGCGCGCAACGTAGATATTCGTCTGCCTGAACTTCCCCACTTTCTTCAGCAAATTTGCTGCCTCGAGGCGCGCCAAGGCCTTTTGCACAGTGGCAGATGCCAAACCCGTGACCTCCATGAGGCGGCGAACACCTGGACGGCCTCTCCCGGTGTTGAAGTCGGCATGCGACTTAATTGCGTTCAACACGTTCAACGCGTCCGACCCAAGTTTCCGAGCAAGGCCCGATCTGTATAGGTCTTGCTGGACAGTGATAAAGGTCGTGTCAATGCGCCCTTGCATACCTTATTCCGCAAAGAGGTGTGCAACAGCAGCCGTCTTAAACAAGACACGCCGACCGATCTTGATCCGTGCCGGCAGAAGTTTTCGAGACACATCGTTGTCTCGTGTGAGCGTTACTCGAAGCCCCTCAGGACTCCGATGCAATAGTTCCGCCACTTGTGGAAGAGTCAGCAATGCTCCGTAACGCTCGATGATGTTTTCTTCCGTCGAAGTCACTTGAATAACTCCATGTTTTTGTCTTCAACGGAAGATTACGGATTCACCGAACGCCTCACAAGACCACATCAATGTCGCGAATTATAGTCGCGCACTTTATACGCACCGCAAAAACACAATGAGAATCAATGTGTTAAACGACAAAATTGATTCAGTGCTAATACCCCCGATAAATTGTGTTTCTGTTTGTAACGACGACGTGTACACGCACTCAATATTTTAAAAGAGCGCGTGTACACGTACTCGATCGAGTCGATCATGACTTTAGGAGTGGGACGAATCAAATCACCTAGGCGCTATTAATCAAGCGCGCCGAAGACTATCGAGCCTCTGCACCAGATCCTCAGCTCGCAGATGCGTGTAACGCTTGAGCATTTGCATCGACTTATGGCCGCTGATCGAGGCCACCTCCTGATCACTCAACCCCGCCTCAACAAGCCGACTGACTGCCTCATGTCGCAGATCGTGGAAATGCAGATCGACCATCCCGAGGTCGCGAACGATGCCGGTCCAGAGCTTCTGGAACACATACGGCTTACGCTTTCCGTCTCGCCCTGGCTCGCCGAAGAACACGAGATCGGTGTCAATGGGCCGTATCGGATTGTCCAGGGCCGCGCGGAGGACTTCGGCTGCCTCACGCGTCAGCGGCACCACACGACTGGAACCGTTCTTTGTATCCCTGAGGGTCACGACTCGCCGATCCAAATCTACTTGCGAGCGACACAAGCCCGTGATCTCGGACGATCGCATGCCGGTTTCGACGGCAAGTCGCACGATCCAGCCGAGCATCGGGTTGCTATGGGCGTCAGCGGCCGCGAAGAGACGTTGCTGTTCATCACGACTCAATCGCCGGTCCCGGCCGGCACCGGGACTCGGCTTGCGAACGTTGGCGACGGGATTGAAAGTCAGGCCAATTCCCCACTCCTGAATCGCCATCCGGAAGAGATGCCCGAGCATCGCAAGCTCGAGGCGAACCGTGTTGTTTGATTTGCCGGCCGCGAGGCGTTCATCGCGATACTTGGCAACGAGCTCGGCACTGACGGCCGCCATCGAATACTTCCCGAAAAACGCCTCGAGGTGCTTCGCAGAAAAGCTCTCGCTGCGCTGCGTGGTTGCCTTCTTGGTAACCGACACCTCTTCCATATACCGCTTCAGCGCGGCCGACACCGTGAGTTTTTCGGAGGGAGCACGCGACAGATAGACACCTCGAACCATCTCATCTTCGGTCCGACGCGCCCAATCCTCGGCGTCACGCTTAGTACGAAAAGTTTTGGCCGCGGTAGGCCAGCCGATCTTGCGGATGACAGCTTTCCAAGTCCCGGAGGTCGTCTTGACAATCGTCGCCATCTCGATCCTATTTGCAAGCTTTGGCCAACGCTGACAACGGGCGGGCCGGTGACTCAGGCAAGTTAAATGGAGCATCTCCAAATGACCTAATCACGGAGCCTTTCTCACCCAGCAGCACAAAAGTGCTTCCAAAACCCTGCAGCAGGTATAAAACCTCTTTCCGCGCGCCGGAAACCTCTGGATCCACTAGCAGTACTGACCGGTATTGTGAAAGAGCTGAACGGCCTTCGCAGGCCCAGTTCTGGAGTGCGCTCTTGGAAACCACCGTCGCTGGATATTGGTATGGGATATGCCCGGTAACTGCCGTATAGACCTTGGCGAAGGCCCGAGCCCCGTCCGTCTTTGCCGGATCAAGCAACGTGGTCAGAAAGAGGGTGTAGACGCCTGCCGCAATCAGCGTAACCGACCCGGTGAGAATCACGGCAAGGGTAATCAGCCGTGGCGGTTTCGCGCTACGCTTACGACGCGCGGTCCTTGCCATACGACATACGCCTCTGCGGCCAAGAACTCGCCACCTCGAACGCTCGGTGATGGCATCGTAGTGCTCTGCGGGCACCCCCTTGCTCGCCCACCTCGCAGCCCAAGCATATCGTCGGCGCAGTCCCAGTTGGTCACATCCATCCTGCCGCTGACGGCGACGCGTGGCGACCGAATGCCGGCCAGTCCACCAATCCGGGCCAACGACATTCAGCCACAGATAGAGAACCGATACCACAATAACAACGGCCACCGTGCGCCAGACACTCTGGAGCCTCACTCCGGCCAGCATTGTGTCGTACAAATCCGGCTGAAACATCATGCTAGGGACGCCAGCCGTCTCCGCCCAGCCGTCAAGATACGACCGCCCGACCGCATAGTTCAGCGCAGCGGCCATCGTGAATACTAAGGCGCCCCCTTCGAATATGTGCTCAGCGAGGTAGGCACCCATGCGTGCAGCAACATTGTGCGGCGAACGCCCTTCCTCTTCGGAATTATTTGTCGTCACAAAACAGTCCCAGTTCGATAGCCCTGCGATGGTCAACGGCACGATATTCAGCCGCCCCAGATCCCAGCAGTGTACCGAAACTGTACTTTTCAACGCCCAGAAAGCACAAGGGGTTACGTGAAACTCACGTAACCCCTTGATTTTATTGGTGCCGGCTGCAGGACTCGAACCCGCCACCTGATGATTACAAATCAACTGCTCTACCAGATGAGCTAAGCCGGCGTAAGCGCGAGATTCTACCTCATTTCACGATCTTGAGGCGAGGTCTGCCGCCTTTCGAGCCGTCGCCGTCGGTTTTCGGCGGTTCGTCGGCGCCTTCGGACGGCTCCTCGTTCGCCCCGTCATCGACGACAGGCGTCAACACGGCAGGCGACTCGTCACGCGGCGCATCTTCCGCCTGCGCGGCATCGTCTTCGAACGCGCCCGAATCCGCGCCCTCGCCCGCGACCGCATCGACCTGGAACGCCATCCCCTGCCCATTCTCCCGCGCATAGATCGCGAGCACGTTGGCCACCGGAATCTCGATCTTGTGCGCCTTCCCGGAGAACCGGGCGGTGAACTCGATCCACTCGTTACCCATCTGCAGCTGGCTCGTCGCCTCGAAGCTGATGTTGAGCACGATCTCGCCGTCACGCACGAACTGACGCGGCACGCGCGTCGAGTTGTCGACCCTCACCGCGATATGCGGCGTGTAACCGTTATCAGTGCACCACTCGTACAACGCGCGCAGCAGATAAGGTTTCGTTGAAATCTCTTGCATCACAATCCTCGAACCCGGAGCGGGCACGCGGCACGCCGCGCCGCCCGCTCCGTCATGCACTCATTGCACCATCAACGACGCATGACCTTTTCGGACGGCGTCAGTGCTTCGATATAGGCCGGACGGCTGAAGATCCGCTCGGCGTACTTCATCAGCGGCGCAGCGTTCTTCGACAGCTCAATGCCGTAGTGATCCAGACGCCACAAGAGCGGCGCGATCGCGACGTCGAGCATCGAGAACTCCTCGCCGAGCATGTACTTGTTCTTCACGAAGATCGGCGCGAGCTGCGTCAGGCGATCGCGGATCGCGAGGCGTGCCTTCTCGTGGTTCTTCTCCGCTGCCTTGCCCTTTTCGTTCTCGAGCGTGCTGACGTGAACGAACAGCTCCTTCTCGAAGTTGAGCAGGAACAGGCGTGCACGTGCGCGCTGCACCGGGTCGGCCGGCATCAGTTGCGGGTGCGGGAAGCGCTCGTCGATGTATTCGTTGATGATGTTCGATTCGTACAGAATCAGGTCGCGCTCGACCAGAATCGGCACCTGACCGTACGGGTTCATCACCGAGATGTCTTCCGGCTTGTTGAACAGGTCGACGTCACGGATCTCGAAATCCATGCCCTTCTCGAACAGCACCAGCCGGCAACGCTGGGAGAACGGGCAAGTTGTGCCGGAATACAGAACCATCATATTTGCGTTTCCTCAAAAAAGCCGAGGGCCGGCACGCGGCGCAACCCCTTTCACGGGTTCCGCCTTGCGCCGGCCCCACGCCGGTCAGGCGTGTTTACTTGATATCTTTCCAGTACGCGGCATTGAGCCGCCAGGCCAGGAAAGTCAGGACACCGAGAAAGACCAGCACCCACACGCCGAGGCGCTTGCGGGTCTGCTGGGCCGGCTCGGACATCCATGTCATATAGGCCACCAGGTCGGCCACCGCAGCATCATAGTCCGGCGACGACAACGTCCCCGGCGTGACCTGCTGGAAGCCGACGAGCTTGTGGACCTTCTCGCCCGTCTCCTCGTCCGTCTTGTCTTCGAATTTGGCAGTGCGCTGCCCCTGCAGTTGCCACAATACATGGGGCATGCCGACGTTCTCGAACACCGCGTTGTTCCAGCCGCTCGGCCGCGTATCGTCGCGGTAGAAACTCCGCAGGTACGTGTAGAGCCAGTCACGGCCGCGCGCCCGCTCCTCGACCGACAGGTCGGGCGGCGAGGTGCCGAGCCAGTTCTTCGCGTCTTCGGGCCGCATCGCGACGGACATCGTGTTCCCGACCTTGTCGGTCGTGAACAGGAGATTCGTTTCGATCTCCTTCTGGGATATGCCCAGATCCGTCAGACGGTTGTAGCGCATCAGGTTCGCGCTGTGGCAGTTCAGGCAATAGTTTACAAACAATTGCGCGCCGTGCTGAAGCGAAACGAGATTTTCCGTGTTATCGGGCGCCCGGTCGAGCGGAAAATTACCTTCCGCGCGCACGGCCGGCGCCGCCAGCAGCGCCACGGCCGTTGCCCCGATCAGTGCGAGCGTCGAAAGCAGTTTCTTCATGTCGTTCTCTCCTCGCTCTCGTTAATGGGGCTTGAAGCGCACCCGTTCCGGCGGCTGCTTGAACGTGCCAAGCGGTGTCCAGACGGGCATGCCGAGGAAGAACGCAAAGTAGATCAGCGCGCAGCCCTGCGCGATCAGCGTCGCGGCCGGCGATGGCGGCCGTGTGCCGAGGAACGCGAGGGTCAGGAACGCCGCGACGAAGATCCCGAGGAACACTTTGTGGAACAACGGCCGGTAGCGGATCGACTTCACCGGGCTACGGTCGAGCCACGGCAGGAAGAACAGCGTGATCACCGCGGAACCCATCACGACGACGCCCCAGAACTTCGATTCCGTCAGGAACATGAACACGACGATCGCCGCGGCCAACACGGGCAGGCCGACCTTCCACTTGCCGCGCGCGCGGATCAGCGCGAGCACGCCGAGCAGCGCGATCACGATCATCAGCACGATCTTGAACGGGTCGGTGGTGGCGCGCAGCATCGCGTAGAACGCTGTGAAGTACCAGACCGGCGCGATCTCCGGTGGCGTCTGCAGCGGGTTCGCCGGGACGAAGTTGTTCGACTCGAGGAAGTACCCGCCCATCTCCGGCGAGAAGAACACGATCAGCGCGAACACCATCAGGAACACGCAGACACCGAAGAAATCGTGCACCGAGTAGTACGGATGGAACGGGATGCCGTCGAGCGGAATGCCGTTCGCGTCCTTCTTCGCCTTGATCTCGATGCCGTCCGGGTTATTTGACCCCACTTCGTGCAACGCGACGAGGTGCGCGATCACGAGGCCGACCAGCACGAGCGGAATCGCGATCACGTGGAACGCGAAGAAGCGGTTCAGCGTGACGTCGGACACGACATAGTCGCCGCGGATCCACAACGACAGGTCCGGGCCGACGAACGGGATCGCCGAGAACAGGTTCACGATCACCTGCGCGCCCCAGAACGACATCTGGCCCCACGGCAGCAGATAGCCGAAGAACGCCTCGGCCATCAGGCACAGGAAGATCGCACAACCGAAGATCCACACGAGCTCGCGCGGCTTGCGGTACGACCCGTACATCAGCCCGCGGAACATGTGCAGGTACACGACGACGAAGAACATCGATGCACCGGTCGAGTGCATGTAGCGGATCAGCCAGCCCCACGGCACCTCGCGCATGATGTACTCGACCGACGCGAATGCGAGCATCGAGTCGGGCTTGTAGTTCATCGTCAGGAAGATGCCCGTGACGATCTGGTTGACGAGCACGAGCAGCGCGAGGGAGCCGAAGAAGTACCAGAAGTTGAAGTTCTTCGGCGCGTAGTACTCGGAAACGTGCTTCTTCCAGGTGGACGTGAGCGGGAAGCGCTGGTCGATCCAGCCGGTGAGACCTGTCGTGGAGACTTCCTTGTTGTCGGCCATCACGCTTCTCCTTTCTCGTCCTTGCCGATCACGAGGGTCGTCGCCGACGTGAACATGTAGGGCGGGATATCGAGATTCTGAGGCGCCGGCTTGTTCTTGAACACGCGGCCGGCGAGGTCGTAGGTCGAACCGTGGCACGGGCACAGGAAACCGCCCGGCCAGTCGTCCGGCAGGTTCGGCTGCGGACCCGGCGTGAAGCGTTGACTGGGCGTGCAGCCGAGGTGCGTACACACGGCCATCACGACGAGAATGTTCTTGCGATCGGCCCGCGCGCGATATTCGTTCGCGCAATACGCGGGCAACGGCATCGAATACGGGGATTTCGAGGTCGGATCGGCCACTTCCTTGTCGGCCTTGACGACGTCGGCGAGCATGTCGTCGGTGCGGTTCAGGATCCAGACCGGCTTGCCGCGCCACGGCACGGTGACCATCTCGCCGGGCTTCAGGCCGCTGATGTCGACCTCGACCGGGGCTCCGGCCGCTTTCGCTTTCGCGGACGGCGCAAGCGACGCCGCGAAAGGTATGACGGTGGCTACGCCTCCCACGCCACCTGCTACGGATGTCGCAATCAGCCAGGTACGGCGGCCGCTGTCGACGCGTTTCTCTTCCTTGTCTCGCATCACACGCCCCACTTCTGAGTTGGATTTTCCGTCACGACTTTTCATTCCGCCGCTAGTTTGCGCGAATGGAGTCGCCATTTACAAGGCCCGGAGATGAAAATCCCTTCGAAGTGGTTGATAGTTAAGGGTTTCCCCCCACTATCGGAGCGATTAAATCATTTCACTTTTAAGCGGATGCTACATTGTGAAATTTCGATGCGCCGCCGCAAATCCGTCGCTCAGACCGGATTATGAATATCGATAAAAAGGTGTTCGATATCGAATTCTTCGGACAAGTGGGCGCCAAGCGCCTGGATTCCGTAGCGTTCGGTCGCATGGTGCCCTGCCGCAACGAACGCGACGCCGCTCTCGGCCGACGCGTGCGTGACGGGTTCCGACACTTCGCCGGTCAGGAACACGTCGGCGCCCGCGTCGATCGCGGCATCGAAATAGCTCTGCGCGGCACCCGTGCACCACGCGATGCGGCGCAGCTGCATCTCCGGATCGCCGAGCACGAGCGGCGTGCGGCCGAGCGTGCGCTCGACCTTCGCGACGAAGTGCTCGAGCGTGACGGGCATCGGCAGCGTGGCCATCCAGCCGAGGTCGCCGTCGCCGAAACGCTGTTCGCCGATCAGCCCGAGCTTCTCGCCGAGCTGAGCGTTGTTGCCGAACTCGGGATGCGCGTCGAGCGGCAGGTGGAACGCGAACAGGTTCAGGTCGTTCGCGAGCAGCAGCTTCAGGCGCCGGTACTTGCGACCGGTGATCTGCGGCGCCTCGTTGCGCCAGAAATAGCCGTGATGGACGAGCACCGCATCCGCCCCCCATTCGAGCGCGGCTTCGAGGAACGCGAGCGACGCCGTCACGCCGGTGGCGATCTTCTCGATCTTGCGACGCCCCTCGACCTGGAGGCCATTCGGGCAATAGTCCTTGAAGCGCGCGGTTTCAAGGGTATTGTTCAAGTACAATTCAAGTTCGATCCGATCCATATAAACCTCTAATCCATTCAGATGCTTAGACGCTTCTGGCTGTTCTTCGCGCAGGCGGTGACCGTACTGCTCGCGCTGATGTTCATCGTCGTGACGCTCAAGCCGCAATGGCTGCAACGGCAAGGACAGCTCGGCAAGCAGCTCGCCACGCCGATCGTCGCGCTGCGGGAAGTCGCGCCGGGCATCGGCGGTGCACCGGCGACCACGTCATACGCGGAGGCCGCGCAAAAGGCGATGCCCGCCGTCGTCAACGTCTTCTCCAGCAAGGACGGCTCGCTGCCGCCCGACCCGCGCGCGAAGGATCCGCTGTTCCGCTACTTCTTCGGCGACCGCAACGCCCGCAAGCAGCAGGACGAACCTGCCGCCAACCTCGGCTCCGGCGTTATCGTGAGCCCTGAAGGTTACATTCTAACGAACCAGCACGTCGTGGACGGCGCCGACCAGATCGAAGTCGCGCTCGCCGACGGCCGCACGGGCACCGCGAAGGTGATCGGCAGCGACCCCGAAACCGATCTCGCCGTGCTGAAGATCAACATGACGAACCTGCCGACGATCACGCTCGGCCGTTCCGACCAGTCGCGGGTCGGCGACGTCGTGCTCGCGATCGGCAACCCGTTCGGCGTCGGCCAGACGGTCACGATGGGGATCATCAGCGCGCTCGGCCGCAACCATCTCGGCATCAACACGTTCGAAAACTTCATCCAGACGGACGCGCCGATCAACCCCGGCAACTCGGGCGGCGCGCTGGTCGACGTGAACGGCAACCTGCTCGGCATCAACACGGCGATCTACTCGCGCTCGGGCGGCTCGCTCGGCATCGGCTTCGCGATCCCCGTGTCGACCGCGCGCACCGTGCTCGAAAGCATCATCACGACGGGCTCGGTCACGCGCGGCTGGATCGGTGTCGAGCCGCAGGACGTCACGCCGGAAATCGCCGAGTCGTTCGGGCTCCAGCAGAAGTCGGGTGCGATCGTCGCGGGCGTGCTGCAGGGCGGTCCGGCCGACAAGGCCGGCATCAAGCCAGGCGACATCCTCGTGAGCGTGAACGGCGACGACATCACCGACACGACGAAGTTGCTGAACACCGTCGCGCAGATCAAGCCGGGCACGCCGACCAAGGTGCACGTCGTGCGCAAGGGCAAAGAGTTCGACGTGAGCGTGGTGATCGGCAAGCGCCCGCCGCCGCCGAAGCAGACGCTCGACGAACAGGACAGCGACAGCGAGTGACATCCGGCGGGCGGCGTATCGGCGGGTGCCGCTTGCCGGCCAGGGATGGAAATGCAAAAGGGCAGCCTGATCGGCTGCCCTTTTGTTTTGCTTCGAAGATCCTTCGTCACGGTGACGGAGCTGCGTTCACCCACCGCCTGCACCGCCCGGTCGCGCGCCCGGATTCAACGTCGTCGAAGTGCCGCATCGACAGCGCCCCTCATGCCGGGCGCCGCGCGCCGCGTTTCATCAACTCGCGGCGCCGTTCTCGGCCTCGGGTTCTTCCGTCGGCTTCGGCACGAAGAATCGCGCGGCCAGCAGCCCGATTTCGAACAGCACGACGAGCGGCAGCGCGAGCATCAGCTGCGAGAACACGTCCGGCGGCGTGACGACCGCCGCGACGACGAACGCGCCGACGATCACGTACGGCCGCATCTCCTTCAGCTTCTTCAGCGTCAGCACGCCCATCCGGACGAGCAGCACGACGACGATCGGCACCTCGAACGTGACCCCGAACGCGATGAACATCCCGAGCACGAAGCTCAGGTAGTTGTCGATGTCGGTCGACATCTCCGCGCCGAGCGGCGCGTTGTAGTGCGCCATCACACGGAAGATCGTCGGGAACACGAGGAAGTATGCGAACGCCATCCCGCACAGGAACAGGACGTAGCTGCTGCCGACGAGCGGCACGACGAGCTTCTTCTCGTGCTGATACAGCCCCGGCGCGACGAACGCCCAGATCTGGTACAGCACGATCGGCAGCGCGATCACGAGCGCGACGAGCATCGTGACCTTCATCGGCACGAAGAACGAGCCGGTGACGTCGGTCACGATCATCCTGCCGCCCTTCGGCAGGTTCTCCATCAGCGGCCGCGCGAGCAGCCGGAAAATGTCGGGCGCCCAGTACACGAGCCCGAGGAACACGACGATCACAGCCAGCCCCGCGCGGATGATGCGATCGCGAAGCTCGACGAGATGGGAAATGAAGGTTTCTTCCGGGGCGTCGCCCGGATTCTGCTGGGGGTCGCTCACACCGGCCCTCGGTAGGATTGACGAGCGAGCATGCGCTCGGCTCAGAAGAAGCGCGTCGGCCGGCGCAGGCTGGCCGGCTGATGGCGCGCGACACGTGCGGCGCCCGACTGCACGTGCGTGCGGCGGGTCGTCGCGCGCTTGTACCAGACAGGCGTCGCCGCCTGTTTCACACGCCAGTTGCGACGCTTCGGCGCGAGCGCGGCCATGCTGCCCCGCCACGACGGCGCCGCGGGCGTGTCGGAGCCGTACGTGCCGGCATCGACCGAGCCTTCGTTAAGACCGCCGACCGCGGAGTTCCACGTGTCGTTCAGTTCCTTCTCGTGCTCGCGCAGGTTGTCGTGAATCGTCGTCTCGACATTGCGCGCGGCCGACTCGAAATCGGTCTTCATCGTCCGCAGCGCGTCGAGTTCGATTTCGCGCGAGACCTCGGCCTTCACGTCGTTGATGTACCGCTGCGCGCGGCCGAACAATGCGCCGGCCGTACGCGCGACGCGCGGCAGGCGCTCGGGGCCGAGCACCACGAGCGCGACGACGCCGATCAGCGCCATCTTCGAAAGACCGAGATCCAGCATCGCGAATGCCTGTCAGCGTGCCGGCGTTACGCCTTGTTCGAGTCGGAACGCGTCGTTTCCTTCGCGTTGACGTCGACCGAACCCGAACGCGGCAGTTGCTGCGCATCCGCCGGTGTCTCGCCTTCCTTCATGCCGTCCTTGAAACCCTTCACGGCGCTGCCGAGGTCGTTGCCGATGTTGCGCAGCTTCTTCGTACCGAAAACCAGCGCGACGATCAGCAGCACGATCAGCCAGTGCCAAATGCTCAATCCACCCATGATGAAACCTCTCCTCAACCACGCCGCGTCGCGGCGCAAATCGCCGGCGGCACGCCGGCTTCGACTATCGATGCGGGGAAACGCCCCGCCACGTCAACCCATCCGCAGCCACGGGCGCGGGCCGGCCAGGATGTGCGCGTGCAGGTGGTAGACCTCCTGCCCGCCGCCGGGGCCCGTGTTGATCACCGTGCGAAAACCGGTTTCGCCCCCCGTGTATGCAACGCCGAGCTGGTCGGCCAGACGGGCGACCAGCAGCATCAGCCGGCCGAGCATCGGCGCATCGGCCTCGCTCGCCGCCGACAGCGTCGGCACATGCCGGCGCGGAATGACGAGCACGTGCGTCTCGGCCGCCGGGCGGATGTCGCGGAACGCGACGAATTCGTCGTCCTCGTGCACCTTCGTGCTCGGGATCTCGCCCGCCGCGATCTTGCAGAACAGGCAATTCGGATCGTGACTCATGTTGCTCCTGCGAAACGCCCGTGCGCCGGTCAGAACCAGGCCTGCGGATCGAGCGTCTTGTTGTCGTTCAGGTACAGCCAACCTTTGATGATACGGTACAGCGTCCAAATCCACGTGACAAACATGATCACGAATCCCACCACCACGAACATCAGCGCGAAGCCGATCACGTAGGCGATCAGCGCGCGCCAGAACGTGCGGATCTGCCACTCGAAATGGTCGGCGTACGGCGTGCCGGCCACGTCGCCGCGCTTCACGTAGTTGATGATGATCGCGATGATCCCGGTGACGCCACCCGTCAGCCAATGAATCGCGTAGAGGCCGTACAGCACGTGCGTCAGCGTGCGCAGACCTGCCAGTCGCTCGGCGTCCGCTGCGCCCGGCACCGACGGTGTCGGAAACTGGCTCGGCGTATCGGTCATGATGCTACCCCCGTTAGATGACAATTCTTACAGCTTACCGCACTGTCGTCGGCGCGGCAGGCCGCGCGTCGTCACCCGCCGTTTTCCTCGCGCTCGCGACGCTTGCGCAGCGCCTTTTCCTCGATGCCCGACAGACCTTCGCGGCGCTCGAGTTCGGCGATCACATCGGCCGGGCTCAGGTCGAAATGCGACAGCATCACCAGGCAATGGAACCACAGGTCGGCCACCTCGCCGACCAGCGCCGTCGGCGCGCCGCCCTGACGCACGTCCTTCGCGGCCAGCACGACTTCGGTCGCCTCTTCGCCGATCTTCTTCAGCACCGCGTCGTCGCCCTTGTGAAACAGGCGCGATACGTACGATTGTTCGGGGTCGCCGCCCTTGCGGCTATCGATCACGGCCGCGAGGCGCAGCAGCGTGTCTTCGGTCGATTGCGTCATTTGTAGATGTGTTCGGGGTCTTTCAGCACCGGATCGACCGCGACCCAGTCGCCGCTGTCCACGGTGCCTTCGAATTTCTGGAAGAAGCACGAATGCCGGCCGGTGTGGCATGCGATGCCCGACACCTGCTCGACCTTCAGCAGCACGACGTCCTCGTCGCAGTCGAGCCGCACCTCGTGCACGTGCTGCACGTGGCCCGACTCCTCGCCCTTGAACCACAGGCGCTTGCGCGAACGCGAATAGTAGACCGCGCGCTGCGTCTCGATCGTCTTCGCCAGTGCCTCGCGGTTCATCCACGCGAACATCAGCACGTCGTTCGTCGAGGCTTCCTGCGCGATCACCGGCACGAGGCCGTTGTCGTCCCAGCGGACCTTGTCGAGCCACGCGGGCAGGGATTTCGTTTCCGTATTCATCACAGCCTCACCGGAATGCCCTGGTCGGCCATGAAGCGCTTCGCCTCGCCAACCGTGTGCTCGCCGTAGTGGAAGATGCTCGCGGCCAGCACTGCGTCGGCGCGGCCGTCCTTGATGCCGTCCGCGAGGTCCTGCAGCGAGCCCACGCCGCCCGATGCGATCACCGGCACCGGCACCGCGTCCGACACGCCGCGCGTGAGCGCGAGGTCGAAACCGGACTTCGTGCCGTCGCGGTCCATGCTCGTGAGCAGGATCTCACCCGCGCCGAGCTCGGCCATCTTGCGCGCCCATTCGATCGCGTCGAGGCCCGTGCCCTTGCGGCCGCCGTGCGTGAACACTTCCCAGCGCGGCGCCTCGCCGTCGGCCGACACGCGCTTCGCGTCGATCGCGACGACGATGCACTGCGAGCCATACTTGTCGGCCGCGTCGCGCACGAGCTGCGGGTTCGCGACCGCCGACGAATTCATGCTGACCTTGTCCGCGCCGGCGTTCAACAGGCGCCGCACGTCCTCGACGGCGCGCACGCCGCCGCCGACGGTCAGCGGAATGAAGACCTGCGACGCGACGGCTTCGATGATCGGCAGAATCAGGTCGCGCTGGTCGGACGTCGCGGTGATGTCGAGGAAGGTCAGTTCGTCGGCGCCTTGTTCGTCGTAGCGGCGCGCGATTTCGACGGGGTCGCCGGCATCGCGCAGTTCGACGAAATTGACGCCCTTGACGACACGCCCGGCAGTCACGTCCAGGCAGGGGATGATGCGTTTAGCTAGAGCCATGATGTTGCGCCAAATGCCGCGCTGGGACGGCCGGTTACGGAAGCCTCGCGCGAGGCTTCCGGTGGAGCCGCCCGCGGGCAGCTCCGGCAAACGGAACAACCGCGGTTACGCGTTGTCGAGTTCGCCGTTCAGTTCGTCCGCGCGCTTTTGCGCGGCCGCGAAATCGAGATCGCCGGAGTAGATCGCACGGCCGCAGATCACGCCTTCGACGCCATGCTCTTCCACTTCGCAGAGGTTCTCTATGTCCGTGAGGTTCGACAGGCCGCCGCTGGCGATCACCGGAATGCCGACCGCCTGCGCGAGCTTCACGGTCGCCTCGATGTTGATGCCCTGCAGCATCCCGTCGCGGCCGATGTCCGTGTAGACGATCGATTCGACGCCGTAGTCCTCGAACTTGCGCGCGAGATCGATCACTTCGTGGCCGGTCAGCTTGCTCCAGCCGTCGGTCGCGACCTTGCCGTCCTTCGCGTCCAGCCCGACGATGATGTTGCCGGAGAACGCGGTGCACGCGTCCTGCAGGAAGCCGGGGTTCTTCACGGCGGCAGTGCCGATGATCACGTAGGACAGGCCGGCGTCGAGATACTTCTCGATCGTCTCGAGGCTGCGGATGCCGCCGCCGAGCTGTACGGGGATTTCGTCGCCGACTTCGTCGAGGATCGCTTCGATCGCTTCGAGATTCTTCGGCTTGCCGGCGAATGCGCCGTTCAGGTCGACGAGATGGAGCCGCCGGGCGCCGAGATCGACCCACTTGCGGGCCATCGCCGCCGGGTCCTCGGAGAAAATCGTGGCCTGGTCCATATCGCCCTGTTTGAGGCGCACACACTGACCGTCTTTGAGATCGATGGCCGGAATCAGCAACATAGCAATCGGGTGTCGTCGTGGAAAATGAAAAGAATCCGGCGCGTACCGGCCAAACCGGTGCCGCGCCGTCTCGCTAGTTTAGTACAACTCTTTCGGCGCTTAAGCGGGCAAGCCCCGCGCGACGGGCCGTTCGGCCCGGTCGACTGTGGCTCGCACACCACGTTTACGGCTTCCAGTGTACGAAGTTGCGATACAGACGCAACCCGACCTCCGCGCTTTTCTCGGGGTGGAATTGGGTCGCGAAGAGGTTGTCCCGCGCGACCGCGGACGTAAACGGCGCGCCGTATACCGTTTCGCCGACCGTGTGCGCCGGGTTGTCCGGGCTCACGTAATAACTGTGCACGAAGTAGAAATATGCGTCGTCGGGCACGCCATCCCACAGCGGGTGCGGCTGCGACTGGTGCACGCGATTCCAGCCCATCTGCGGCACCTTGAAGCGCGAGCCGTCGTCCTGCAGGCGGCCTTCGAGCTCGAAACGCACGACCTTGCCCGGCAACAGGCCGAGGCCCTTCGTGTCGCCTTCCGCGCTCCAGTCGAACAGCATCTGCTCGCCGACGCACACGCCGAGCAGCGGCTTCGTGCGCGACGCCTCGATCACGGCCTCCTGCAGCCCCGACTCGCCGAGGCAGCGCATGCAGTCGGGCATCGCGCCCTGGCCGGGCAGCACGACGCGGTCGGCCGCGCGAATCGCGGCCGGCGTATCGACGATCGCCACGTCGGCGGCCGGTTCGGCCTTCTTGAGCGCCTGCGCGACCGAGCGCAGGTTGCCCATCCCATAATCCACAATCGCAATCGAAGTTTTCATCTCAGTGCAGGCAGTAGCGCCCTCAGTCCATTGACGATGAATTCCACCGCCAGCGCCGACAGCATCAGACCCATCAGCCGCGTGGCAATGTTGATGCCGGTGCGGCCGATCCAGTTCGCGATCGGCTCGGCAAGCCGCATCGCGAAGAAACACAGCAGAGCCAGGACCGCGCCGATCGCGACGAGCCCGGCTCGCTCATACCAGTGATGCGAGTTCGCCGCATAGACGATCGCCGTGCTGATCGAGCCGGGGCCCGTGAGCAGCGGAATCGCCAGCGGCACGACCGCGATGTTGTCCTTCAGCTCGGCCTCGTGGCGCTCCTCCGGCGTCGATCGCGTGTTGCCGATCTGCGCGTTCAGCATGTTGATCGCCATCAGCAACATGATGATCCCGCCGCCCACTTCAAGGGAGCCGACCGAAATACCGAAGAAGTCGATGATCTGCTGCCCGAGCAGCGTCGTCACCGTCATCACGCAGAACACCGACACCGACGCGATCCGGATCGTGCGGCGCCGCTCGATGTCCGACTGCTGCGCCGTCAGGCTCAGGAAAAACGGCAGCGCGCCGATCGGGTTGATCAGCGCCAGCAGCGAAATGAACGATTTGAGCAGATCCATCGCAAGCCGGCGCGCCGCGCCGAAGCCGTGAGGTTGTCGTTGGCGTCCTGTCCGTTCGGAAGTTAGAGGCTGCCCTTCGTCGACGGAATCTGCCCCGCCGCACGCTCGTCGAGCTCCACCGCGCCACGCAGCGCCCGGCCGAAGGCCTTGAACACCGTTTCGAGCTGGTGGTGCGCGTTGATTCCGCGCAGGTTGTCGATGTGCAGCGTGACGCCCGCGTGGTTCACGAACCCGCGGAAGAATTCGATGGACAGGTCGACGTCGAACGTGCCGATCCGCGCACGCGTGAACGGCACGTGGAATTCAAGACCCGGCCGGCCCGAGAAGTCGATCACGACGCGCGACAGCGCCTCGTCGAGCGGCACGTACGAATGGCCGTAGCGGCGGATGCCCTTCTTGTCGCCGATCGCCTTCGCGACCGCCTGACCGAGCGTGATGCCGACGTCCTCGACCGTGTGGTGGTCGTCGATATGGGTATCGCCATGCGCTTCGACCTCGAGATCGATCAGACCATGTCGCGCGATCTGGTCGAGCATATGGTCGAGAAACGGCACGCCGGTGGCCAGCTTCTGCCGGCCCGCCCCGTCGAGATCGAGCTTCACACGGATCTGCGTTTCGCTGGTATTGCGAACGACTTCCGCCACACGCATGGCAATTCCTTGAATGAGTCTGATGTAAATGGGGATTGATCGTCGCGCGCCGCCGTGCCCTGGGCTCAACCGGGCAGCGCGAGTTTCAAAGCAGCCAGCAGGCGCGCGTTTTCGTCGGGAGAACCGACGGTCAGCCGCACGCATTCGGACAGCAACGGATGCATTTTACTCACGTTTTTGACCAGCACCCGCTCCGTGAGCAGCGCATCGAACACGGCGGCCGCGTCCGGCACGCGCACCAGCAGGAAATTACCGGCGCTCGGGAACACCGTCGCACCCGGCAGCGCGGCCACGGCCTGCGCGAGGCGCGTGCGTTCCGCACGCAGTTCGGCCGCCTGCGCGTCGAGCACGTCGAGGTGGTCGAGCAGGAAATCGGCGGTCGCCTGGGTCAGCACGTTGATGTTGTACGGCGGGCGCACCTTGTCGAACTCGGTCAGCCACGCCGGCAGGCCGGCGAGATAGCCGAGGCGGATCCCCGCGAGGCCGAGCTTCGACACCGTGCGCATCACGACGACGTTGTCGAACTCGGCGGCACGCGGCAGCCACGAGCGCTCCGCGAACGGCTGGTACGCCTCGTCGATCACGATCAGGCTGTGCCGCGCGGCCGCGATGATTCGCTCGACGTCGGCTTCGTCGTACAGCGTGCCGGTCGGGTTGTTCGGGTAAGCGAGGTAGACGAGCGCGGGCCGATGCTCGGCGATCGCCGCGATCATCGCGTCGGCGTCGAGCGTCAGGTCGGCCTTGAGCGGCACGCCGACGAATTCGAGCTGTGCGAACTTCGCCGACAACTCGTACATCACGAAGCCCGGCACCGGTGCGAGCACCTTCGCGCCCGGCTTCGCGCATGCCACCGACATCATGCTGATGATTTCGTCCGAGCCGTTGCCGAGCAGCACGTCGCATGCGGCCGGCACGCCCATCGCACGGCGCAGCTTGTCGAGCAGCGCGCCCGGGCGCGGCGCCGGGTAGCGGTTCAGCGCGACCTGCGCGAGGCGTTCGCCGAGCGCCGCCGCAAGCGGCGCCGGCAGCGAATACGGGTTCTCCATCGCGTCGAGCTTCACGAAGCCGCTCGCGTCGGGCACCGGGTAGCTCGTCATCGCGAGCACGTCGCGGCGGATGATGTCTTGTGGCGTCGTCATGGTCTCAAGCCGGCGTGCGTCGCGCCGACGTCAAATGGTCGGCAAGGCGGCGGCTGCCGCCCTGCGCTGGGTCTCCTCGTCGACCGGAACCGCTGCGTCGGCATCGGCTCCGGCGCGCGTCACCCCTTCATCCGGAGCTCGGCGCTACGCGCGTGCGCCTGCAGCCCTTCGCCGTATGCGAGCTCGGAGGCGATCTCGCCCAGCGTCTGCGCACCTTCGGCGCTGACTTCGATCAGGCTCGAACGCTTGATGAAGTCGTACACGCCGAGCGGCGACGAGAAGCGCGCGGTGCGCGACGTCGGCAGCACGTGGTTCGGGCCCGCGCAGTAGTCGCCGAGGCTTTCGCTCGTGTAGCGGCCGAGGAAGATCGCGCCGGCGTGGCGGATTTGCTGGCCCCATTGCTGCGGCTCCAGCGCGGAAATCTCGAGGTGCTCCGGCGCGATGTCATTCGCGATCCGGCACGCTTCGGCCATATCGCGCACCTTGATCAGCGCGCCGCGGCCTTCCAGCGACGCGCGGATCACGTCGCGGCGCGGCATCGTCGGCAACAACTCGTCGATCGCCTTCTCGACGCGCTCGAGGAACGCGGCGTCCGGGCACAGCAGGATCGACTGCGCGAGCTCGTCGTGTTCGGCCTGCGAGAACAGGTCCATCGCGACCCAGCTCGGATCGGTCGTGCCGTCGCACAGCACGAGGATTTCCGACGGGCCGGCGATCATGTCGATGCCGACCGTGCCGAACACGCGGCGCTTCGCCGACGCGACGTATGCATTGCCCGGCCCGCAGATCTTGTCGACCGGCGGCACCGTGGCCGTGCCGTACGCGAGCGCGCCGACCGCCTGCGCGCCGCCGATCGTGAACACGCGATCGACGCCGCCGAGCAGCGCCGCGGCGAGCACGAGGTCGTTCTTCACGCCGTCCGGGGTCGGCACGACCATCACGATCTCGCCGACGCCCGCGACGCGCGCGGGAATCGCGTTCATCAGCACCGACGACGGATAGGCGGCCTTGCCGCCCGGCACGTACAGGCCGACGCGGTCGAGCGGCGTGACCTTCTGGCCGAGCACCGTGCCGTCGCTTTCCGTGTACTGCCAGCTATGGGTGCCGCACTCGATCTTCTGTTTCTCGTGATACGCACGCACGCGCGCGGCAGCGGCTTCCAGCGCCGCGCGCGCCTTCGGCGCGAGGCCGTCGAGCGCCGTCTGCAGCGCGTCCTGCGGCAGTTCGAGCGCGGCGACGCTGCTCGCGTCCAGCCGGTCGAAGCGGTTCGTGTACTCGAGCACCGCGGCGTCGCCGCGCGACTTCACGTCGGCGAGAATCTTCGCGACCGACTGCTCGATCGCTTCGTCCTCGCTCGCCTCGAACGCGAGCACCGCACGCAGCGCGGCGTCGAAGCCCTCGCTCGTCGAATCGAGTTTGCGAATGGTGATGGCCATGGGAATTCCGTTACGGTGATGCGCTCAATTGCCATTCTGCGACGCGCGTTCGAACGCGTCGAGAATCGGCTTGAGCGCCGTGCGCTTCAACTTCAGCGCAGCCTGGTTCACGACGAGGCGCGACGAGATCGCCATGATCTCCTCGACCTCGACCAGATTGTTCGCCTTCAGCGTGCCGCCCGAACTGACGAGGTCGACGATCGCGTCGGCCAGCCCGACCAGCGGCGCCAGCTCCATCGAGCCGTAGAGCTTGATCAGGTCGACGTGCACGCCTTTCGCGGCGAAGTGTTCACGTGCCGTTTCGACGTATTTGGTCGCGACCCGCAGGCGCGCGCCCTGGCGCACCGCGTTCGCATAGTCGAAACCGGCCGGCACGGCCACCGACATCCGGCAGCGCGCGATGTTCAGGTCGATCGGCTGGTACAGACCCGAGCCGCCGTGCTCGACCAGCACGTCCTTGCCGGCCACGCCGAAATCGGCCGCGCCATATTCGACGTAGGTCGGCACGTCGCTCGCGCGCACGATGATCACGCGCAGGTTCGGATCGGTCGTCGGCAGGATCAGCTTGCGCGACGTTTCCGGATCCTCGGCCACCTGCACGCCGGCGGCCGCCAGCAGCGGCAGGGTTTCCTCGAAAATCCGGCCCTTCGACAGGGCGAGGGTCAGCGGCGCGGTCATGCTTGGCTCCCGGAGAGGCGGCGCACGTTCGCGCCGACGGCGGTCAGTTTGGTTTCCATGCGGTCGTAGCCGCGGTCCAGGTGATAGATGCGGTCGACGAGCGTTTCGCCTTCGGCCCGCAGCCCGGCGATCACGAGGCTCGCCGAGGCGCGCAGGTCGGTCGCCATCACGTTCGCGCCGGACAGCTTGTCGACGCCGGTCACGAGCGCCGTGTTGCCGTCGATCGTGATGTTCGCGCCGAGCCGGTTCAGCTCCTGCACGTGCATGAAGCGATTCTCGAAAATGGTCTCGACAACCTGCGCGGTGCCCGTCGCGACCGAATTGAGGGCCATGAACTGCGCCTGCATGTCGGTCGGGAACGCCGGGTATTCCGACGTGCGGATCGTCACCGCCGACGGGCGGCGGTCCATCTTCACGCGCAGCCAGCTGTCGCCTTCCTCGATCGACACGCCGGCCTCGCGCAGCTTGTCGATCACCGCGTCGAGGATGTGCGGGCGCACGCCCGTCAGCATCACGTCGCCGCCCGCCGCCGCGACCGCGCACAGGAACGTGCCGGCCTCGATGCGATCGGGAATCACCGAATGGCGTGCGCCATGCAGCCGCTCGACACCCTGGATCACGAGGCGGTCGGTGCCGATGCCGCCGATTTTCGCGCCCATCGCGACCAGCAGGTGCGCGAGATCGCTCACTTCCGGCTCGCGGGCAGCGTTCTCGATCACCGTCTCGCCGTCCGCGAGCGTCGCGGCCATCAGCAGGTTTTCCGTCCCCGTCACCGTGATCATGTCGGTCACGATGCGCGCGCCCTTCAGGCGCTTCGCGCGCGCCTCGATGAAGCCGTGCTCGATGCTGATCTCGGCGCCCATCGCCTGCAGGCCCTTGATGTGCTGGTCGACCGGACGCGCGCCGATCGCGCAGCCGCCCGGCAGCGACACCTTCGCCTCGCCGAAGCGCGCGAGCAGCGGCCCGAGCACGAGAATCGACGCGCGCATCGTCTTCACGAGTTCGTACGGCGCCACGAGGTTGTCGACGCGCGACGCATCGAGCTGCACGCGGCAGCCGTCGGTCTCGCTCTTCACGCCCATCTGGTTCAGCACCTTCAGCGTGGTGCGCACGTCCTTCAGGTTCGGCACGTTGTCGAGTTCGACCGGCTCGGCGCTGAGCAGCCCCGCGCACAGGATCGGCAGCGCGGCGTTCTTCGCGCCCGACACGACGATCTCGCCCGACAACCGGCGACCGCCTTCGATCACCAGCTTGTCCATCCCATGTCCCTGCGATTCCCCGTTGGCGGCCGGGTGTGCCGTGGCGACGCTCTGGACGGCGTCGCACTCGTTGACGGTGACTTGCACTCAGTGGTTCCGGTTATGCGTTCTGCCATTCGGCGGGCGTCAGCGTCTTCATGCTGAGCGCGTGAATTTCCTGCTTCATGCGATCGCCGAGCGCCGCATAAACGAGCGGGTGCCGCTGGATCGGCCGCTTGCCTTCGAAGGCCGCCGACACGATCGTCGCGAAGAAATGCTGGCCGTCGCCTTCGACTTCCAGATGGGTGCAGGCGAGACCGCCGGCAATGTATTGCTTGACCTGTTCGGGAGTCGGCAACATGAGAGGCTCCTGTCGGCGCGCGCCGCCCGTGGCGGCCGCCACCGTCGATATCAATGACGCAGTTTGTAGCCGGTCGCGAGCAGCCGCATCGCGAACATCGCGAGCAGCACGAAGAAACCGGTGACGATCGCGAGGCTCGCGAGCGGGTTGATGTCGGACGCGCCGAAGAACCCGTAACGGAAGCCGTCGATCATGTAGAAAAACGGGTTGAGACGCGAGATCTCGCGCCACACGGGCGGCAGCGAGTGCGTCGAATAGAACACGCCGGACAGGAACGTCAGCGGCATGATCAGGAAGTTCTGGAACGCGGCGAGCTGGTCGAACTTCTCGGCCCAGATCCCGGCGATCAGCCCGAGCGTGCCGAGGATCGCCGAGCCGAGCAGCGCGAACGCGATGATGAACAACGGCGCCGCGAAATGCATCGGGACAAACCAGATCGTCACGACGAATACGCCCGCGCCGACCGCGAGCCCGCGCACGACCGACGCGAGTACGTACGCGCCGAAGATGTCGCGGTACGACAGCGGCGGCAGCAGCATGAACACGAGGTTGCCGGTGATCTTCGACTGGATCAGCGACGACGAGCTGTTCGCGAACGCGTTCTGCAGCACGCTCATCATCACGAGGCCCGGCACGAGAAAGCTCACGTACTCGACGCCCGGATACACCTCGACGCGGCCCGACAGCGCGTGGCCGAAGATCGTCAGATACAGCAGCGCCGTCACGATCGGCGCGCACACCGTCTGGAACGACACCTTCCAGAAGCGCAGCAGTTCCTTGTAGAACAGCGTTTGAAAGCCGCTTCCCGGCACTCGCCGGGCCGCCCCGATAGTGGCGGGCGCCCCCTCGGGGGGCAGCGAACGAAGTTCGCGTGGGGATTGTTGATTCATGCCAGACCCTCGATCACCTCGGCCCCGTTCATCACCTGGACGAACACATCCTCGAGGTCGGCCTTGCGGACCTCGATCTCGTCGAACGTGCAGCCCGCCGCGCGGCATTGCGCGAGGATCCGCTCGACATCGTCGTAGCTCGTCAGGCGCAGCAGGTGCTCGCCCGGCGCGCGGGCGGCCGGGTCGGACTCCAGCCCGCGCAGCTCGGACGGCAGCGCGCCAGTCCCCAGGCGCAGGTACAGCTGCAGCCCGGCGAAGCGGCGCAGCAGCGCGTCGGTGCGATCGAGCGCGACGACTTCGCCACGGCGCAGCATCGCGATGCGGTCGCACAGCGACTCGGCTTCCTCGAGGTAATGGGTGGTCAGCACGATCGTGTGGCCCTCGCGGTTCAGGCGCGAGATGAACTTCCACAGCGTCTGGCGCAATTCGACGTCGACGCCGGCGGTCGGTTCGTCGAGCACGATCACGGGCGGCCGGTGCACGAGCGCCTGCGCGACCAGCACGCGGCGCTTCATCCCGCCCGACAGCGCGCGCATGTTCGCGTCGGCCTTCTCGGTGAGGTCGAGATTGGCCATCACTTCGTCGATCCAGTCGTCGTTGCGGCGCAGCCCGAAATAGCCGGACTGGATCCGCAGCGTCTCGCGGACGGTGAAGAACGGGTCGAACACGAGTTCCTGCGGCACGACGCCGAGCGCGCGGCGCGCATCGCGGAAGTCCTTGACGACGTCGTGGCCGCGCACCGAGATACTGCCTTCATCGGCCCGGGTAAGCCCGGCGAGGATACTGATGAGCGTGGTCTTGCCTGCGCCGTTCGGGCCGAGCAGACCGAAAAACTCGCCTTCCTCGACCGACAGGCTGACGCCCTTGAGCGCCTGAAGCGATTTGTAGCGCTTCTTGACGTGACGGATTTCTATGGCTGACATGACTGTGCGCGGCGCAAGGGCCGCGACGCCTATTCTGTGCTTGCTGCGAAAGAAAATGGGGGCCGGACGCCGATTGGCTGCCCCGCAAAACGCTTGATTATAGGGCAAACCGGCTGGTGGGGCCGGCGCAGGAGGCGCGCGGCCTGAAGCGTGCGCGCGCCGGCTGGCGCGGCAGGCTTCGGTCGGGCAGGGTCAATGTCGCCCGGTGCCGTCGATGAGGGCGTCGACGCCATAGGCGCGCGCGAGGCTGGCGAGCTTCTGCGGGAGATTGAGGATGTCGAGGGTCGCGCCGCGCGCTTCGGCGGCACGTTGCCATGCGAGCAGCACGGCGAGCGCGGACGAGTCGAACTGCGTCAGCGCCGTGCAATCGACGGCGGTCGCGCCGGCGCCGATGCGCGCAAGACCGTCCGCGAGCGCGGACTTCGCGCTCGCGACGGTCAGCGAAGAGCCTGCTTCGAAGCCGCTCACGACGCCTGCTTGCCGGAGGCAAGTTGCTGGTTGCGCTGCGTCAGGAACTGGATCAGGCCGTCCACGCCGCTTTGCTGGATCTTCTCGTTGAACTGCTGCTGGTAGGTCTGGATCAGCCACGCGCCGAGCACGTTCAGGTCATAGACCTTCCAGCCATTCGCCGACTTGTACAAGCGATAGTCGATCTGGACCGGCTGACCGTTGTTCATCGCGACCGTCTTCACCACCACGTCGGTGTCGGCCGGATCGGCGCGGAACGGCGGGTACTGGATCTGCTGGTCCGGCTTCAACTGCGCGAGCGCGCCCGAATACGTGCGGATCAGCAGCAGCTTGAACTGCTCCTGAATCTGCTGCTGCTGTTCGGCCGATGCCGTGCGCCAGTTGCGGCCCATCGCGAGCTGCGTGGTACGGCGGAAATCCGTGTACGGCAGGATGTCCTTGTTGACGATCGTAATGATGCGGTTGGTGTCGCCCTGCTTGATCGTCTGCTGCTTGACTTCGTCGAGCACCTGCTGCGTCGCCGTCTTGATCAGCGCCTGCGGGTTCGACTGGTCGACTTGCGCGTGAGCTGCGCTGCCGAACGAGAACAGCGCCGCGAAAACGGGGATCAGGAACAGTTTTTTCATCATAGTGACCTGCATGAAGAGTCGATGCGAAGGTTGGAGCCGGTAGCTTACGCGCAAGTTCGCGTGCGCTACCGACTGAATCGTTTCCGGCTGTAACGAATGTAAGTTGGTCAGTGCAGCTTGATGCTCGGGAAACGAATCCCGCCCGGTGCGGGCGGCGTCATCTGCATTGCCGGCACGTTCGTCGCGCTGGCCGGGTTCGGTGCTTCGGCACTGCCCGACGCCGGTACGGCAACGGCCGCGCCCGATGCGCCGGCCGGTGCCGTCGCGCCGCCGACTGCAGCCGCGCCCGCCGTTCCGGCCGCGCCGGCTGCCGCCGGTGCCGCGCCGTCGTCCGGCAAGTCGTACTTCGGCAGCGCATCGTTGCTCGACGCCGTCGAGGCCTCGCCGCGCGCGTTGTCGATCAGCATCTGGCGGCGCTGCAGGTAGGCGTTGCGCACGAACGAATACTTGTCGAGCGCCGCGGCATCCAGCACGTCGCCCGCGCCGAGCAGGTTCGCACGCGTGTTGACGAGGTTCACGCCGAACAGGCCCCAGCTCAGGCCGTCCGGCTTCACGTAGGTGAGCGGATTGCCCACGTAGTCGACGCCGAGGCCTGCCGTGTCGCGCAGCGTGCTCGGGCCGAGCAGCGGCAGCACGAGATACGGGCCCGACGGCATGCCGTAGCGGCCCATCGTGATCCCGAAATCGGCCGTGTGCTTCGGCAGTTTCGCAATCGTCGCGACGTCGAACAGGCCGCCGACGCCGAACACCGTGTTGATCACGACGCGCATGATGTCGCCGACGCCGTCCGCGATTCGCAACTGCACGATGTTGTTCGCGGCGATGTAGACGTCGCCGATGTTCGAGAAGAAGTTCGTCACGCTGTCGCGCACCGGCTGCGGCACCACGTACTGGTAGCCCTTCGCGACCGGTTTCAGCGCGTACGTGTCGACCGTGTCGTTGAACTTGTACATCGACCGGTTGAAGCCTTCGAGCGGATCGCCCTTGGTCGGCGTCTGCACGGTCGCGCAACCGCTCAACGCGGCGACTGCCGCCACCGCGAGCGCGGCGTGCCTGATGCGGATCGTCTGCATGGTCATTCCCTCTTGTCTTTCTCTCGTGTGGTTATTGGGCAGCCGAGCCAGACACCGCGGAGGCCGGCACCGCGACCGGCGCGGGTGCCGCCGGCGCGGCCGAGGCCCCGGATGCCGGCTTCGCGCCGCCCGCGTCGGCTGCCTTGCTGTACAGGAACTGGCCGATCAGGTTCTCGAGCACGATTGCCGACTGCGTCATCGTGATCGTATCGCCCGCCTTCAGCATTTCGGTGTCGCCGCCCGGATCGAGGCCGATGTACTGCTCGCCGAGCAGGCCCGACGTCAGGATCTTCGCCGACGAATCCTTCGGGAACGGATACTGACCGTCGATATCGATCGTTACCAGCGCCTGGTAGGTGTTGGTGTCGAAGCCGACCGACTTCACGCGGCCGACCACGACGCCCGCGCTCTTCACGGCGGCGCGCGGCTTCAGTCCGCCGATGTTGTCGAATTTCATCCTCACCGAGTAGGTCGGCTGAAACGACAGCGAGCTCATGTTGCCGACCTTGAGCGCCAGGAATAGCACCGCAAGGAAGCCCACCACCACGAACAGGCCGACCCAGAAGTCGAGAGCAGTCTTTTTCATCGTCATCCCAAAATTTGGCTTGGCTGAGGCTTAGCTGAACATCAGCGCGGTCAGCAGGAAATCGAGGCCGAGTACGGCGAGCGACGCGAACACGACCGTCTTGGTCGTCGCGCGCGACACGCCCTCGGGCGTGGGCTTCGCTTCATACCCCTGAAACAGTGCAATGAAGGTCACGGCGAACCCGAACACGATGCTCTTGATCACGCCGTTGCCGACGTCGGCCCACACCTCGACCCCGCCCTGCATCTGCGACCAGAACGCGCCCGGATCGACGCCGATCAGCACGACACCGACGAAATAACCGCCGAGCACGCCGACCGCGTTGAAGATCGCGGCGAGCAGCGGCATCGCGATGATGCCGGCCCACATGCGCGGCGCGATCACCGTCTTGATCGGATCGACTGCCATCATCTCGAGCGCCGTGAGCTGCTCGCCGGCCTTCATCAGGCCGATCTCGGCGGTGAGCGACGTGCCGGCGCGGCCCGCGAACAGCAGCGCGGTCACGACCGGGCCGAGCTCGCGCACCAGCGACAGCGCGACCAGCAGGCCGAGCGCCTGCTCGGACCCGTAGCGATTCAGCGTGTAATAGCCCTGCAAGCCGAGCACGAAGCCGACGAACAGGCCCGACACGGCAATGATCACGAACGAATAGTTGCCGAGAAAGTGGATCTGCTTGGTGACCAGCCGCGGCCGGCGCAGCAACGGGAAGAATTCCAGCACGAGGCGCACGAACAGCCGCGTGCCGTAGCCCGCGCGCTCGAGGCCGCCGATGACGTAACGTCCGATCGCGCTGATCATGCGCGCCCTCCGCCGAGCCCGAAATCCGCAGCCAGCGGGGGGCTCGTGTAATGAAATTTGAACGGGCCGTCCGGCGCGCCGTCGATGAACTGGCGCACGCTCGGGTCGGTCGACGCGCGCAGCTCGTCGGGTGTCCCCTGCGCGAGCACGCCACCATTGGCCAGAAAATACACGTAGTCGGCGATCGCGAACGATTCCGGCACGTCGTGCGTGACGAGGATCGACGTCGCGCCGAGTGCCTCGTTCAGCGTGCGGATCAGGTTCGCCGTGATGCCGAGCGAGATCGGATCGAGGCCCGCGAACGGTTCGTCGTACATGATGAGCTGCGGGTCGAGCGCGATCGCGCGCGCGAGCGCGATGCGACGCGCCATCCCGCCGGACACCTCGGACGGCATCAGGTCACGCGCGCCGCGCAGACCGACCGCGTTGAGCTTCATCAGCACCAGGTCGCGGATCAGGTCTTCGGGCAGGTCGGTGTGTTCGCGCAACGCGAACGCGACGTTCTCGAACACCGACATGTCGGTGAACAGGGCGCCGAACTGGAACAGCATGCCCATCTTGCGGCGCAGCGCGTACAGGCCGTCGCGCGTCTGCGCGCCGACGTCGGCGCCGTCGAACAGCACCTGGCCGCGGCGTGCGCGCACCAGTCCGCCGATCAGGCGCAGCACGGTCGTCTTGCCGCAACCCGACCCGCCCATGACGGCGACGACCTGGCCGCGCCCGAAGCGCATGTTCAGGTTCGACAGGACGAGGCGGTCGCCATAGCCAAAGTCGACGTCGCGAAGTTCCAGCAGTGTCTCGGTAGGAGTGGGGCTCACGGAGCTGACAGTCCTTTTACGCAGAACGCCGAATTATAGGGCCTGCATTGGAATGATGTCGTGACGCCGTTCCGGGCCCTGCGGTCAATGATTGTCAAATTGTCGGGCAAAACATTGCTGCAACGCAACAACCGCCGCCCGATAATCGTCTGCGCCCGTGACCGCACTGACCACCGCGACGCTGCCGACGCCCGTCGCCAGCACGTCCGGCAACGCGTCGAGCCCGACGCCGCCGATCGCGACGAGCGGCGCGCGCGCGCCCGCGAAGCGCGCATAGCGGGCAATCCGCGCGAGGCCCTGTGGCGGCGCCGCGACGGCCTTGGTCGCGGTCGTGTACACGGGGCCGAGCGCCAGATAGCTCGGGCGCTCGTGCAACGCGCGCAACATCTCGTAATAACCATGGCTCGACAGTCCGAGCCGCAGGCCCGCGCGCGCGATCGCGGCCAGATCGGCCGTTTCGAGGTCCTCCTGACCCAGATGTACGCCGTACGCGCCCTCTTCTGTCGCGATCTGCCAGTGATCGTTGATGAACACGCGTGCATCGGGATAGCGGCGCCCTGCCGCGACCGCACGCGCGACTTCCCGGCGCAACGCATCCGGGTTCGCGCCTTTCACGCGCAGCTGCACGGTTCGCGCGCCGCACTCGAGCACGCGTTCGACCCATTCGGCGTCGGGGACGACCGGATAGAGGCCGAGTTGCTTCGGGCACGGCGGGAATGCGGGCTCGGGTGCCGCGGCCAGGCCGGCGACGCGCGGGAACCGCGCGGCATCGATCGGCCACGCATCGGTCCCGCGCGTTTCGTCGCCGTCGCGCCACGCCAGCGCGAGCACGAGCGCGTCGATCGGCGCGAAACCGCAATCGAGGAACGCCGCGAGCGCCGCGATCCAGTCGTCGGCGAGCGGATGCGCGGCTTCCAGCGCGTAGCGCACGCCTGCGGCGTGCAGCACCGCGCCGTGCTCGCCGAACTCGATCGCGACCGCGTCCGACGACGCGGGGCGCGATGCGGCCGACGCGCGTGCCTGCGCGGCACGATCGCCGGCCGACACGATCAGCACGTCGCCGGCGGCCGGCACGTCGGGCGCCGCGACGCACAGCCGCCACGCCGTCGTGCCGGTCGGCCAGTCGCCCAGGCGGGCGCGAATCCGCTCGGCCGCTTCGGCCAGTTCGTCGGCCGGCGGCCAGAAGGCATCGGCGAAGCGCGCACTCATGCGCCGCCCCCGTCCTGGTGCCAGAACGGCATGCCGACGACCGGCGTGCTCGCGTGCGCGGTCTCGCGCGCATCCATCGGCCCGGCGAGATAGGCCGCACGGCCGGCCTCGACGCCTTGCGCGAACGCACGCGCCATGATTTCCGGATGCGTGGCCTGCGACACGGCCGTGTTCAGCAGCACGCCGTCGAAACCCCACTCCATCACCTGGCACGCGTGCGACGGCACGCCGAGCCCGGCGTCGACGATCAGCGGCACGTCCGGCAGCCGCTCGCGCAGCACGCGCAGCCCGTACGGATTCACGACGCCCTTGCCGGTGCCGATCGGCGCGCCCCACGGCATCAGGGCCTCGCAGCCGACGTCAAGCAGACGCCGGCCGATCACGAGATCCTCGGTGCAGTACGGCAACACCTTGAAGCCGTCCTTGACCAGTTGCGCGGCCGCCTCGATCAGCCCGATCGGGTCGGGCTGCAGCGTGTAGTCGTCGCCGATCAGCTCGAGCTTGATCCAGTCGGTATCGAAAACCTCGCGCGCCATGTGCGCGGTCGTCACCGCCTCGGCGACGGTCTGGCAGCCGGCCGTGTTCGGCAGCAGCGGCACCGAGTGACGCTTGAGCAGATCGAAAAAGCCGGCCTCTGCGGTGCCGCCGGTCATCTGGCGGCGCAGCGCGACCGTCACCATCCCGGGGCGCGACGCGGCGATCGAATCGGACAGCGACTGCAGCGACGGGTAGCGCGACGTGCCGAGCAACACGCGGCTTGCGAAGGTTTCGCCGTACAGCGTCAGCGCGTCGGCGGAAGTGAGGGACGTCATGTCGTTTTCCTGGAAGAGCAGAGGGCGAACCGGCGGCGCTCAGCCGCCCGCGACGGGGTGCACGACGTCGAGCTTGTCGCCCGTCGCGAGCGCGCGCGCCGCATGCTGCGTGCGCGCGACGAAATTGCCGTTCAGCGCAACCGCGTACGGCGGACGCGCGCCGTACGCGGCGAGCGCGTCGGCCACCGTTGCGCCGTCGGGCAGGGTCAGCGTCTGTTGGTTGATCTGGATATCCATGAGTCTTGGTCGAATTCGGTCGGCGGCGCGCATCAGGCCGGCTGGCGCGCGTCGTCGCGGTGATGGAGGAGCGTCGGCCAGCGCGCGGCATCGCGCCACGCGGCGAACGCGTCGGCATCGGCGAACGCGCCGCCGAGCGCGGCTTGCGCGAACGCAACCGCCGCATGCGCGACTTCCGGCGCGATCATGAAGCCGTGCCGGTACAGGCCGTTGACGGCCAGCGTCGTCGCGCCGTCCCAGATCACCGCCGGGCGGTGATCGGGCAGCGTCGGGCGGCATTGCGCGTTCAGTTCGAGGATGCGCGCCTCGCCGAACGCCGGGTGCACGGAAAACGCCGCGCTCAGCAGTTCGAGCGCCGAGCGCACGCTGACGGGCGACATGTCCTCGCCCTCCACTTCGGTCGCGCCGATCACGTACAGGTCGTCCTGTTTCGGCGCGATGTACAGCGGATAGCGCGGATGCAGCAGCCGCACGGGCCGCGTGAGCCCGATGCCTGGTGCGCACACGCGCGCGACTTCGCCGCGGATGCCCCGCAGCGCGGGAAGCGCGGATTTCGCGCCGAGCCCGCGGCAATCGATCGTGAAATGCGCATCGGGCCGGTTCGCGTCGTCGATCGTCGCGTGCCAGTGCAACTCGACGCCGCGTTGCGCGAGGCCCGCCGCGAGTGCGCGCAGCGCCTGCCGGTTGTCGAGCTGCCCTTCGCGCGGCAGCATCAGGCCGCGCGCGAAGCGCCCCGCGAGCGCGGGCTCGGCCGCGTCGACCTGCGCGCCGGCCAGCGCGACGAAGCCACCGTCGAACAGTTCGGCCGGCGCGTTCGCGCGCACGCGCCGCTCGAACAGCGGCGCCTCGGCGCGATCCGCTTGATGCCAGACGACGAGCGTGCCGTGCTGCTGGAAGAACACCGGTTCGGGCAGTTCCGCGAGCCATTGCGGCCAGCGCGTGAGCGATGCCGCGCCGAGCTCGGTGATCAGCAGCTCGGCGCTGGCCGCCTCGGCGAGCGGCGCGAGCATCGCGGCCGCGATCCACGCGGCCGACTGCTCGCCGTCCGGGCCGCCGCGCTCGTACAACGCGACGCGATGCCCGTCGCCCGCAAGCCGCCACGCGATCAGACGGCCGACGAGGCCGCCGCCGAGTACCGCGAAATCGGGCCGGGAAGCGTGGAGGTTCATCGCGCGCCCTCCCCGCGAACAGCGCTATCGCGTGCAACGAACGTCGACGCGCATGCACCGTCCCGTGCGGACGCACGCGACAGCGGATCGGGAACAGCACAAAAGACTGAAGATTGAGCGGTCATCATTCCTTCCGTAACGCGCGACGCGCGTACCCAAAAGGACGAAACCGGCAGCAAAGGCCGGCCGGGCGGGACTCGGGCGCTGACCATGTGGGATGGCAGCCAGCGCGGCCCGGCGGGATCAGAAACTTCCCTCGCCGGTATTACCCGGATCGGGTGCGAAGGGTCTTTCTCAGCCTCGCCGCGTCGCCCGGAACTGTCCGTCGGCCGCGCTCGAAGCACCCCTGTTTCGTCGTCGGCCATTAGACCATAAAAGCGGAAAGCGCCGCAAACTGTCCCCTTGCGGCAAATTCGCCGTCGCGCCGCGCCGCTCTGGCACAATGCCCGCAGGCCGGCCGCGCGAGCGGCCGGTTGCCGCGTCACCGCCGGCCTTAAGTGCCGTTTAAGACGTGCGGGCCACCATCCGGACGCCCGCCGTCAGTCGGCACCTCGTCCCGGCATGCCGTATCGCGGCGCGCGTCCGGCTCCGCCCGGCCCGCGCGCCGGCTACTCATCAGGAAGCACATGACCCAATCGATCGATCCCGTCCGCTCCGTCTCCGACGCGCCGCAGGACGAGCGCCCGGTATCCGCGTGGAGCCTCATCAAGCCCTACTGGGTGTCGTCCGAATGGAAAATCGCGTGGGGGCTGCTGGTCACGATCATCGCAATCAACCTTTGCGTGGTCTGGATCAACGTCAAGCTGAACAAGTGGAACGCGCAGTTCTACAACGCGCTGCAGTCGAAGGACGTCCACGACTTCCCGAACCTGCTGATGCAGTTCTCCGCGCTCGCATTCGGCTTCATCATCCTCGCGGTGTACGGCCGCTACCTGCGCCAGATGCTCGGGTTCCGCTGGCGCCAGTGGCTCACCGACCGCTTTCTCGGCCAGTGGCTCGGCGATCGTGCGTTCTACCGGATCGAACGCGACCGCCTCGCCGACAACCCCGACCAGCGGATCACCGACGACCTACAGTCGTTCGCGACGACGACGCTCGCGCTGTCGCTCGACCTGCTGTCGACGGTCGTCACGCTCGTGTCGTTCATCACCATCCTGTGGTCGCTCGCGGGCGCGCTGACGTTCTCGCTCGGCGCGACGCCGATCACGATCCCCGGCTACATGGTGTGGGCGGCCGCGCTGTACGCGGTGGTCGGCTCGCTGATCATCCAGAAGGTCGGCCACCCGCTCGTGTCGATCAACTACCAGCAGCAGCGCGTCGAGGCCGACTTCCGCTTCGGGCTGATCCGCGTGCGCGAGAACGCCGAGCAGATCGCGTTCTACGACGGCGAGAAAACCGAGACCGTCAATGCGCAGAACCTGTTCACGCGCATTCGCGACAACTGGTGGCGCGTGATGAAGTACACGAAGCGCCTTACGTTCGTGCTGAGCTTCTACGGGCAGATCGCGATCATCTTCCCGCTCGTCGTCGCGGCGCCGCGCTATTTCGCGGGCGCGTTCTCGTTCGGCGTGTTGATGCAGATCTCGTCGGCGTTCGGCACCGTCAGCGATTCGTTCTCCTGGTTCATCAACAGTTACTCGACCCTCGTCGAATGGCGCGCCACCGTCAACCGTCTGCGTGAGTTCAAGCGCGTGATGGGCACGTCGCACCTGAAGGAAAGCATGTCGCCCGCGACCGAGCACGGCGGCATCAACCTGCATTACGTCGATGCCGCGAAGCTGTCGACGTCGTCGCTGAAACTCGCGCTGCCGAACGGCAACGCGCTCGCGAACATCGGCAACCTGACGATCGAACCCGGCTCGCGCTGGCTCGTCGTCGGCAAGTCGGGTTCCGGCAAGAGCACGTTCATGCGCGCGCTGGCGGGCCTCTGGCCGTTCGGCGACGGCGCGATCGATGCGCCGGTCGGCGCGCGGATGATGTTCGTGCCGCAAACCAGCTACTTGCCGATCGGCACGCTGAAGGCCGCGCTCACCTATCCGGCCGCGCCCGACGCGTTCACCGACGACGCGTGCCGCGACGCGCTGCGTGCGTGCCACCTGGAAGACTACGTCGGGCGCCTCGACGAGACTGCCCACTGGACGCGCGTGCTGTCGCCGGGCGAACAGCAGCGTCTGGCCGGCGCGCGCGTGCTGCTGCACAAGCCGGACTTCCTGTTCCTCGACGAAGCGACGAGCGCGCTCGACGCCGACAATGAAGCGCGGCTCTATCACCTGTTCGCCGAACGGCTGCCGAAGGCCGCGATCGTCAGCATCGCGCACCGCGAGGCGCTGGCCGCGTTCCACGTCGGCACGATCAACGTCGAACGCGTGAACGAGAGCGACAAGGTCGCCGCTTAACCGCAAAAAAGGCCGGCGCATACCGCGCCGGCCTTCACTTCCTCGTCCTCCCCGCCTTCCAGCTTTCCCGCTACGCCGGCGCGACCGGCGCCGACACGATCGGCACATGCGACACACCGTCGTGCGACAGCCTGCTTTCAAATAGCGTCAGCGCGACGAAACGCAGCGCAACCGGCCGCCCGGTCGCACCGCCGTGCGCAGGCTGCCCGTCCGCGTCGCGCGGCAACCGCGCGAGTGTGACGTGCGGCCTGAACGGCCGGCCGTCGGCCGGCACGCCCAGTTCGTGCAGCAGCGCGGACACGTCGGCATTCAGCGCCGCACAGGCGGGATCGGGCGCCAGCTCCGCGACGATCAGCCTCGCGCGCGGCAGGCTCGGCCACCACGCGATTCGCTCGACCAGTTGCAACGGCAGCGCATGCCCGGCCGCGAGTGCCGGCAGGCGCGCAGCCAGCGCATTGCACCGCTCCCGTTCGATTGCACCGATGAACGAGAGCGTCACGTGCAATTGAGCCGGCATCGTGCGCCGCGCGCCGCGGGTGACCGGCAACGCGTGCAGTGCATCGCGCGATGCCGCATCGGGCACCAGCGCGACGAATGCACGGAGCCGGTCGCCGTTCATGACTCGCGCACCGCCACGCGCGCTTCGACCACCGCGCCCTCCGAAGCCGGACGCTGCGGCAGCGGACCGTGCTCGCCCCACACGTCGGCGGGCAGCACGCTTGCAAGCTCGGGAATCGTGTTGCGCGTGAACACCGGGTCGGCAACGCCTTCCGCGCGCTGGCGGCGATAGTCGCGCCACGCGGCATGCGCATACTTGCCGAGCGCGAGGATCGCGACCAGGTTGATGATCGCCATCAGCCCCATGCTCGTATCGGCCATCGCCCACACGAGCGGCAGTTGCCCGACGCTGCCGAACATCACCATCCCGAGCACCGCGACGCGGAACAGCGGCAGCACGCCGCGCCGCTTCGTGATGAAGTCGACGTTGCCTTCCGCGTATGCGTAATTGCCGATCACCGACGAGTACGCGAAGAAGAAGATCGCGACGGCCATGTAGATGCCGCCCCAGTCGCCGACGTGGCTCGCGATCGCGCGCTGCGTGAGCGCCGCGCCCTCCATGCCGGTGCCGAGTTCGTACTGGCCCGACAGCAGGATCACGAACGCGGTCGCGCTGCAGATCACGATCGTGTCGACGAACACGCCGAGCATCTGGATCAACCCCTGCACGACCGGATGCCGCACGCTCGCGGTTGCGGCCGCGTTCGGTGCGCTGCCCATGCCGGCCTCATTCGAGAACAATCCGCGCTTCACACCCATCGCGACCGCCTGGCTGACTGCATAGCCGGTCAGGCCGCCCGCTGCCTGCTCGAGCCCGAACGCGCTCTTCACGATCAGCGCGATCACGCCCGGCACCAGCGCGACGTGCGTCGCGACCGCGTAGACCGCCAGAGCGAGGTAGCCGATCGCCATCACCGGCACGATCACCTGCGCGACCGACGCGATGCGGCGAATCCCGCCGAAGATGAGCGGCGCGGTGAGCAGCACGAGGCCGAGGCCGACCGTTTCGCGGCTCCAGCCGAACGACGTATGGAACGCGTCGGCGATCGCATTGGCCTGCACCGCGTTGAACACGAAGCCGAACGCGAGGATCAGCGACAGCGAGAACAGCACGCCGAAGCCGCGCGAGCGCAGGCCCGTCTGGATGTAGTACGCGGGGCCGCCGCGATAGCTGCCGTCCGCGTGCGACACCTTGAAGATCTGCGCGAGCGTCGCCTCGACGAACGCCGACGACATCCCGACGAGCGCCGTCATCCACATCCAGAAGATCGCGCCCGGCCCGCCGACCGTCAGCGCGACCGCCACACCGGCGATGTTGCCGGTGCCCACGCGGCTCGCGAGGCCGGTCGCGAACGCCTGGAATGACGAGATGCTGCCCGGCTCGCCCTTGCTGCCGACCAGTTTGATGCTGAGGAACAGCGCCTTCAGCTGGATCATCCGGAACCGCAGCGTGAACCACGCGCCCACGCCGAGCAGCAGCGCGATCAGCACGTAGTTCCACAGCACACCGTTGACGGCGTCGATCAGCCCTTGTACGAATGCTTCCATTCAGAGTCCTTGTAAATGGGGTCAGTCAAATGCGGCGGCCACGCGAACGCGGCCAGCGGGCGATGATATGACAGTTTCCAAGGAACATTACAAAATGAAAGTATTCGGGATCGCGGAAAATCAACGTCCGATGTGATCAGGTTAGGCGACGCTTCGGGGAGGTGCGGGGGGATGCGACGGGGCGGGCGGCGCGGCGAGTGCATGCCCGGGGCTTGGGTGATGCCCCGGATCCTTGCTCTTTGTCACACGGTGCGCCAGGCTCGGCGAGCAGCGATCCCGAGCGGGAATACCATAGCGGGCGAGTCGCGATCTTTGACACCCGAAAACAGTCGCAATAGTGAATCGCCAAACAGAAATGGCGATAAAAAACGAAACTATGCTTTAAGCAGTTTTCCCCACCCATTAATCACGACTACCCCCTAGAAACGCCCAATCCCGAAAATAGAAATAACCCGGGTGAATCCGATGCAGTTTATTGCGATACCGGTTGATTGCCGTAAAATAATTCACCCGTCGACGACGCGCATGCGTCTGAGTCGGTCGGCGCGGGTCGCCGCGGGGATCCTCTGCCCGCGGCGCCCGCAAACAATTCTTATGCTCGTAGCGATTGCGGCGCTCTTTCGGCGACTGCCTGGAAGGCATGAACCGGCGTCCATTGTTGTGCTTGGGTGCCGTTGTACGGGAATGCCCAGACGAGGTTGTTGGCCTGCCGACTATCGTAATGATCGTCGATCACGAGGCCGGTGTTGGCGAGTGACGTGATGTAACCGGGGCGAATGGAGATGCTCCACCGCTGCGAAGGCGCTCCCGTGAACGGGCGCAGGACCAGCGGGGTTTCGGCGGCGACCTTGCCGTCCGCGAAATCGACCGCCAGCTTGCCTCCGCCGTTCAAATCGCTGAAATCCAGAATGATGAAACCAACGGTGGGATCATAGTCCCACAGGGTCTGCACATTCGGGTCGGTGAAGTAGCGAAGTTGCACCGGGGCATTCGGGCCGATCACGCTGCCGTCGGTATTGTTCTGGGCAACACCGAGGGCGCGCGTCGGATCATGCGTAAACTGAAACGACATCGATATATACGCCATGATTTTCTCCAAAGGGTGTGAAAACCAGACCGTTCAATATGCCCGAATTAATCGGACAAAAATCACTATAGGTGGCAGCAGACCCCGATTCAACGTCTATTTCGAGATAAATATCGATATTTTTGTTTTTATGAATGGTCGATTTAATTGATGCCGAATAAATTGTTGCCTGCTCACGGAAAACCCTCGCCAACCCAGTCGTCTCAGGCTCGCGCCCCATAAAAAAACCGGGCGTCCTTTCGGACGCCCGGTTTTCTTCGAAACCCGCTCGCGCGCTTCAGCTTAGCGCGGCAGTTCCGAATGCCCCATCAGGTACGCGTCGACCGAGCGCGCGCACTGGCGGCCTTCGCGGATCGCCCAGACGACGAGCGACTGGCCGCGGCGCATGTCGCCAGCTGCGAACACCTTGTCGACCGACGTGTAGTACGAGCGATCGCCTTCGGTCGCCGCACGCGCGTTGCCGCGTGCGTCCTTCGCAACGCCGAACGCGTCGAGCACGGGCGCTGCCGGCTGCGTGAAGCCCATCGCGAGCAGCACCAGGTCGGCCTTCATCTCGAACTCGGAGCCCGGCACTTCCTGCATCTTGCCGTCCTTCCACTCGACGCGCACCGCGATCAGCTTCTCGACCTTGCCGTTCTTGCCTTCGAGACGCTTCGTCGCGACCGCCCAGTCACGCTCGCAGCCTTCCTCGTGCGACGACGACGTGCGCAGCTTGATCGGCCAGTACGGCCACACGAGCGGCTTGTTTTCCTCTTCCGGCGGCTGCGGCAGCAGCTCGAACTGCGTGACCTGCTTCGCGCCGTGACGGTTCGACGTGCCGACGCAGTCCGAACCGGTATCGCCGCCGCCGATCACGATCACGTGCTTGCCCTTCGCGAGCAGCTGGTCGGTGAGCTTGTCGCCCGCGTTCACACGGTTCTGCTGCGGCAGGAAGTCCATCGCGAAATGCACGCCGGCCAGCTCGCGGCCCGGCACCGGCAGGTCACGCGGCGTTTCCGAACCGCCCGCGATCACGACCGCGTCGAACTCTTCCTTCAGCGTGTCCGGCGAGATGGTTTCCTTCGCGAGGCTGCCGATCGATTCGGGCAGCGGATCCTTGCCGATGAACACGCTGGTGCGGAACGTCACGCCTTCCGCTTCCATCTGGCGCATGCGGCGGTCGATCAGCCACTTCTCGAGCTTGAAGTCGGGAATCCCGTAACGCAGCAGGCCGCCGATCCGGTCGTTCTTCTCGAACACCGTCACGTCGTGGCCGGCGCGCGCGAGTTGCTGCGCGGCCGCGAGGCCCGCGGGGCCGGAACCGACGACCGCGACCTTCTTGCCCGTCTTGTGCTCGGCCGGCAGCGGCTTCACCCAACCTTCCGCCCAGGCCTTGTCGATGATCGCGTGCTCGATCGACTTGATGCCGACCGGGTCGTTGTTGATCCCGAGCGTGCACGCCGCTTCGCACGGCGCCGGGCAGATGCGGCCCGTGAATTCCGGGAAGTTGTTGGTCGAGTGCAGGACTTCGATCGCCTGCTGCCAGTCCTGGCGGTAAACGAGATCGTTGAAGTCCGGGATGATGTTGTTGACAGGGCAGCCGTTGTTGCAGAACGGGATGCCGCAGTCCATGCAGCGCGCGCCCTGGACCTTCGCGTCCGCGTCGGTCAGTGCCGCGACGAATTCCTTGTAGTGCTTCACGCGCGTGAGCGGTGCTTCGTACGCCTCGTGGCGGCGTTCGAACTCCAGAAAACCGGTTGCCTTGCCCATAAGGTGCTCTTCTGTTCGGTGTATCGGGTGGGGGAGCCGCGCGCGGCAATCATGCGCGCGCGGCATTCGCTATGTCGTTCGTCGCTCAGGCGGCCAGCACTTCCTTCGCCGCCTTCTTCGCACCGATCTCGCCCAGCGCGCGCTTGTATTCGTGCGGGAACACCTTCACGAACTGGCGGCGCGCCGCGTCCCAGTTTTCCAGCAGCGACTTCGCGCGCGGCGAACCCGTGAACTGGAAATGACGCTCGACGAGCCCCTTGAGCAGCGCTTCGTCCGTCGTGCCCGCATGCCAGAGCGCGCGGTCGACCGTGCGCTCCTGCTCGGCCTGCTGCAGCACCGGCTCGAGCGCGACCATCGACTTGTTGCACTTCGCCGCGAACGTGCCTTCCGGATCGTAGATGTACGCGAGGCCGCCCGACATGCCGGCCGCGAAGTTGCGCCCCGTCTCGCCGAGCACGACGACCGTGCCGCCCGTCATGTATTCGCAGCCGTGGTCGCCCGTGCCTTCGACGACCGCCGTCGCGCCCGAGTTGCGCACGCAGAAGCGCTCGCCCGCCACGCCGCGGAAGAAGGCTTCGCCTTCGATCGCGCCGTACATCACCGTATTGCCGCAGATGATGTTTTCCTCGGACTTGCCGCGGAAGTCGTTGGTCGGTCGGATGATGATCCGGCCGCCCGACAGGCCCTTGCCGACGTAGTCGTTGCCGTCGCCGACGAGGTCGAGCGTCACGCCCTTCGCGAGGAACGCGCCGAAGCTCTGGCCGGCCGTGCCCTTCAGCTGGATGTGCACCGCGTCGTCGGCCAGGCCGTCATGGCCGTGCTTCTTCGCGATCACGCCCGACAGCATCGCGCCGACCGTGCGGTTCACGTTGCGCACCGGCTGGATGAACGACACATGCTCGCCGTTCTCGATCGCGGCCTTCGCCTTCTCGATCAGCACGTGGTCGAGCGCGCGCTCGAGGCCGTGATCCTGCACGTCGACGTGACGCGGCGCGACGTCCTCGCACTCTTCCGGCTGGTAGAACACGCGCGAGAAGTCGAGGCCCTTCGCCTTCCAGTGCTCGATGCCCTTGCGCGTATCGAGCAGGTCGGCGCGACCGATCAGGTCGTCGAACTTCGCGATGCCGAGCTGCGCCATGATCTCGCGCACTTCCTCGGCGACGAAGAAGAAGTAGTTCACGACGTGCTCGGGCTGGCCCTTGAACTTCGCGCGCAGCACCGGATCCTGCGTCGCGACGCCGACCGGGCACGTGTTCAGGTGGCACTTGCGCATCATGATGCAGCCTTCGACGACGAGCGGCGCCGTCGCGAAGCCGAATTCGTCAGCGCCGAGCAGCGCGCCGATCACGACGTCGCGGCCCGTCTTCATCTGGCCGTCGGCCTGCACGCGGATGCGGCCGCGCAGGCGGTTCAGCACCAGCGTCTGCTGCGTTTCGGCGAGGCCGAGTTCCCACGGCGTGCCGGCGTGCTTGACCGACGACAGCGGCGATGCGCCCGTGCCGCCGTCATGGCCGGCGATCACGACGTGATCGGCCTTCGCCTTCGCGACACCGGCCGCGACCGTGCCGACGCCCACTTCCGACACCAGCTTCACCGAGATGCTCGAGCTCGGGTTCACGTTCTTCAGGTCGTGGATCAGCTGCGCCAGATCCTCGATCGAGTAGATGTCGTGGTGCGGCGGCGGCGAGATCAGGCCGACACCCGGCACCGAGTAACGCAGCTTGCCGATGTATTCGGACACCTTGTGGCCCGGCAGCTGGCCGCCTTCGCCCGGCTTCGCGCCCTGCGCCATCTTGATCTGGATCTGGTCGGCCGACGCGAGGTACTCGGCGGTGACGCCGAAGCGGCCCGACGCGACCTGCTTGATCTTCGAGCGCAGCGAATCGCCGTCCTTCAGCGGAATGTCGCTGACGATCTCGTCGCCGATGACCGACTTCAGCGTCTCGCCCGACTTGATCGGAATGCCGCGCAGTTCGTTGCGATAGCGCTTCTCGTCCTCGCCGCCTTCGCCGGTGTTCGACTTGCCGCCGATCCGGTTCATCGCGATCGCCAGCGTCGCATGCGCTTCGGTGCTGATCGAACCGAGCGACATCGCGCCCGTCGCAAAGCGCTTGACGATGTCCTTCGCCGGCTCGACGTTTTCGATCGGGATCGCCTTGGTCGGCTCGACCTTGAACTCGAACAGGCCGCGGAACGTCATGTGACGCTTGGTCTGGTCGTTGATCAGGTGCGCGTATTCCTTGTACGTCTGGTACGAGTTGCTGCGCGTCGCGTGCTGGAGCTTCGCGATCGAATCCGGCGTCCACATGTGGTCTTCGCCGCGCACGCGGTACGCGTACTCGCCGCCCGCGTCGAGCATGTCGCGCAGCACCGGGTTGTCGCCGAACGCGTCGCGGTGCAGGCGGATCGCTTCTTCCGCGACTTCGAACAGGCCGATGCCGCCGACCTTCGATGCCGTGCCCTTGAAGTACTTCTCGACGAGGTCGCTCGACAGGCCGAGCGCTTCGAAGATCTGCGCGCCCGTGTACGACATGTACGTCGAGATGCCCATCTTCGACATCACCTTCTGCAGGCCCTTGCCGACCGCCTTCGTGAAGTTGTAGACGGCCTTCTCCGGCGACAGGTCGCCCGGCAGGCCTTCGGCCATCTTCGCGAGCGTTTCCATCGCGAGATACGGGTGCACGGCTTCCGCGCCGTAGCCCGCGAGCAGCGCGAAGTGGTGCGTCTCACGTGCCGAGCCCGTCTCGACGACGAGGCCCGTGCTCGTGCGCAGCCCTTGCTGGACGAGGTGCGTGTGGATCGCCGACGTGGCGAGCAGCGCCGGAATCGCGACATGCTCGGCGTCCGTCTTGCGGTCCGACACGATCAGCATGTTGTAGCCCGACTTCACCGCGTCGACGGCTTCCGCGCACAGCGACGCGAGGCGCGCCTCGATGCCTTCCTTGCCCCAGGCCACCGGATAGCAGATGTTCAGCTCGTATGCGCTGAACTTGCCGCCCGTGTACTGGTCGATCGCGCGGATCTTCGCGATGTCCTTGAAGTCGAGCACCGGCTGCGACACTTCGAGACGCATCGGCGGGTTGATGTTGTTCGTGTCGAGCAGGTTCGGCTTCGGGCCGATGAACGACACGAGCGACATGACCATGTTCTCGCGGATCGGGTCGATCGGCGGGTTCGTGACCTGCGCGAAGAGCTGCTTGAAGTAGTGATAGAGCGTCTTGTTCTTGTTCGACATCACCGCGAGCGGCGAGTCGTTGCCCATCGAGCCGACGGCCTCTTCACCCTGCTGCGCCATCGGCGCCATCAGGAACTTGAGGTCTTCCTGCGTATAGCCGAACGCCTGCTGGCGGTCGAGCAGCGCGGCGCCCTGCGTGCGGCCGGCCGCGACGTCCTCGGCCTTCGGCTCGATCTCGTCGAGCTTGATGCGCACGGCGTCGATCCAGCTCTTGTACGGCTTAGCGTTCGCGAGGTTGTCTTTCAGTTCCTTGTCGTCGATGATGCGGCCGTGTTCCATGTCGATCAGGAACATCTTGCCCGGCTGCAGGCGCCACTTCTTGACGATCTTCGATTCGGGGATCTGCAGCGTGCCGGCTTCCGACGCCATGATGACGAGGTCGTCGTCCGTGACGATGTAACGCGCCGGGCGCAGGCCGTTGCGGTCGAGCGTCGCGCCGATCTGGCGGCCGTCCGTGAACGCGATCGCGGCGGGACCGTCCCACGGCTCCATCATCGCGGCGTGGTATTCGTAGAACGCGCGGCGGTTCTCGTCCATCAGCGTGTGCTGTTCCCACGCTTCCGGGATCATCATCATCACCGCGTGCACGAGCGGATAGCCCGCCATCACGAGCAGTTCGAGACAGTTGTCGAACGAAGCCGTATCCGACTGGCCCGGATAGATCAGCGGCCAGAGCTTCGGCAGGTCGTCGCCGAGCACGTGCGACGCGATCGCGCCGGTACGCGCGTTCAGCCAGTTCACGTTGCCCTTCACGGTGTTGATCTCGCCGTTGTGCGCGATCATCCGGTACGGGTGAGCCAGCTCCCACGCCGGGAACGTGTTGGTCGAGAAGCGCTGGTGCACGAGCGCGAGCGCCGACACGACGCGCGAGTCCTGCAGGTCGCGGTAGTACACGCCGACCTGGCCCGCCAGCAGCAGCCCCTTGTAGACGACCGTGCGCGCCGACATCGACGGCACGAAGTATTCCTTGCCGTGCTTGAGCTTCAGCGCCTGGATACGGTGGCTCGCGGTCTTGCGGATCACGTAGAGCTTCCGCTCGAGCGCGTCCGTCACCATGATGTCCTTGCCGCGGCCGATGAAGATCTGGCGGATCAGCGGCTCGCTCGCCTTGACCGTCGGCGAGATCGGCATCGCGTGGTCGACCGGCACGTCGCGCCATCCGAGCACGACCTGACCCTCAGCCCGCACCGTCCGCTCGAGCTCCTGCTCGCATGCGAGACGCGACGCGTTCTCCTTCGGCAGGAAGATCATCCCGACCCCATATTCACCGGCCGGCGGCAGCGTCACGCCCTGCTTCGACATTTCCTCGCGATAGAACGCGTCCGGAATCTGGATCAGGATGCCGGCGCCGTCGCCCATCAGCGGATCGGCACCGACCGCGCCGCGGTGATCGAGGTTCTCGAGGATCTTCAGACCCTGCTGAATGATCTCGTGGCTCTTCTTGCCCTTGATGTGAGCGACGAAGCCGACGCCGCAGGCGTCGTGTTCGTTTTGCGGGTCGTACAGACCTTGTGCGGCGGGCACCGCGGCGAGCGGCTGCTGGTGGTCGTTCATGGGGACACCGTCGTAAAGGGGCCTCGAGGGCCGTTGAACCATTTTGTGTTGCCGTCGATCCCGCTCCCGACGGGAGACGGCACGGCCGACAGTGGTTGGGCGAGCTTCACCCGGGCCACCGGAATTCGGAATATACGCGACGAATCAAAGGAATAGCAACAAAAACCGCTTGATCGAACCCCAATTAAACGCATGTTCAGATCTGGTGCAGTTTTATTGGGGCCGTATCGTATTGGTGCAAAAAGAAGCGGCGCCCGCGGCGCCGCCTCGTGATCCGCCTTTCCCGCGTTACTGCTGGATCGGCGGGGTGTTTTCACGCACCTTTCTGGGGCGTCCGCGCGGCAGCGGCGATACGCGGCGGTTCGCGGTACGCGCCGCCCATTCGCGGTAGTTCTCGCCGCCGAGCACCCAGCCCTTCAGCGTCGCCTGCTGCAGCTGATCGGCCTGCCGCTCGTCGAGCGGCTGCTCGCACAGCTCCTTGTACGCGCGCTGACGGTCGAACGGCGTGTTGCCGAGCGCCCAGTAGAGCGGATGGTCGGTGATCAGGCTGTCGACGGTGAGCCCGACGTGATGCCGGTAGCTCGACCACCGATAGGCCTCGGGCGTCGCGACCAGCTGCGAGCGCACCGGGCTCATCTCGACCACGCGGCTCGCGAGGAGGAAATAGCGTTCGCCTTCGATCACCGTCGCGCGATAGCGGCCTTCCCACAAGGTGCCGCGACGCGAATAACGTCGGTTGAAATGCGCGACGTAGCGGCGGCCGACCGCCTGCATCGCCTTCGGCAGGCTCGCCTCGTCGCTGGGCGTCACGAGGAGCTGCACCTGGCGCGGAAGCAGCACGTAGGCATGCACCGAGAGGTGATGATCGCGTGCCGCGGCCTTCAGGCAATCGATGAAGAGTTCGTAGTCCTGGTCGTCGACGAACGCAGGTTGCTGATCCAGGCCGCGCAGTATCACGTGCTGCGGCTGGTCGGGAACGTAGAGTCGTGCTAACCGTGCCATGCTGAATGTCCGTTTGAACGCGTTAGGAAATACCCGGAGGTCCGAAATTGCGCACCTGCGTAGAATGCCTGTCCCGGCGGGCGCGGAAACGTACGGTCGTACTAATCTTAGGGTGAAAACTCTAACTTACGAGCTTGTTTGGTTTTAAACGCAGTCGTCATAATGAGCACGCCTTAGATCGGAGGAGACACAATGAAACGAAAACTGGCCATTACGGGGGCTGCAGCGCTCGCATTCACGTTTGCGGGCGGTACGGCACAAGCACAATCCGCAGGTGATTTCTACGTCAGCACCGGTTGGTTCCACCTTGCGCCGCAGGACAGCAGCGACCCGCTGTTCGTCTACGGCGTTGGCGGCACGCCCATCAACCAATCGATTCCCAACACCGGCGCCGGCATCAGCGACGCCGATACGCTTGGGCTCGCAACGGGGTACTTCGTCACCGACCATATCTCCACCGAGCTCGTTATGGGGATACCGCCGAAGTTCGACATCACCGGCAAGGGTCAGTTCGAAAGATTCGGCGTACTCGGCCGTGCGTACCAGTGGAGCCCCGCCGTATTGCTTCGCTACCACTTCAACGACGCCAACGCGAAGTTCCGCCCGTATGTCGGCATCGGCGCAACGTACATCTGGTTCACCGGCGCGAAGATCACGAACAGCAGCTTCGAGAACGGCGTGCTCGGCGGCCCGACCAGCGCCACGACCAGCAACCAGTGGGCGCCCGTCTTCAACGCCGGCTTCACGTACAACTTCACGAAACACTGGTTCGCGGGCCTGTCGCTCTCGTACATCCCCGTCAGCGTGACCGCGACCTTCACGACGGCTCGCCGGACGCCGGTCGGCACCCTGACGGAAACGTCGAAGGCCCACATCTCGCTGAACCCGATCGTCACGTACCTGAACGTCGGCTACCGCTTCTAAGCGTAGTCGAATATTTGGGGAATGGTTAATCCTGCTGCAATTTGTAGCGGATTTTTCGTGACGTAACGTCTCCTCGATGCAAAACGCCCCGGCGGAAATCCCGCCGGGGCGTCGTTTTTTTGTCTCAGGGTCTTCCCGCATCCACCATCGCGCGGGACGGGTCGCTACGCAATGTCGTCCAGTGCATCGGGGCCGATCAGGTCGATCCGGTCCGTGCAGACCGCATCGACGCCCCAGCGCACGAGTTCGCGCGCCCGGGCGAGGTCGTTGACCGTGTAGACCAGGATGCGCAGCCCGGCCGCCTTGATCGCGCGCACGAGCGGTTCGTCGAGTTCCTTGTGGTTTGCATGCAACGATACGCAGCCGAGCGCGCCGACGACCTGCGCGTGCCAGTCGTCCGGCACCGCCTCGTACAGCATCCCGCGCGGCAGCGCCGGGGCGCTCGCGCGCGCCTGTTGCAGCGCGTCGAACGAGAACGACGACAGCAGCGGCGGTACGGCCGCGCCGTGCCAGTACGCGGCCGCATCAGCCGCCACCCGCTGCCCCGTGTCGCGCTCGCGGCCCGGGCACGGCTTGATCTCGACGTTCGCCGCCATCCCGTGCGCGATGCAGCGCGCCGCCGCCGCCTCGAGCGTCGGCATCCGCTCGCCCGCGAAACGCGCGTCGAACCAGGCGCCGGCATCAAGCGCGGCCAGCGCCGCATAGCGCATGCCCGCCGCCGGCCCGCTGCCGTTCGACGTGCGGTCGACCGTGTCGTCGTGCAGCAGGAAGCTCACGTCGTCGGCGGACAGCTTCGCGTCGAACTCGACCATCCGGTGACCGCGCCGCGCGCCTTCGTCGAACGCGGCGAGCGTGTTCTCCGGCGCGAGCGTGCCGCCGCCGCGATGGGCGACGACGCGCGGATAGGGCCAGTCGGTACGGGAAGTCATCGTGCGCCTCGCAGCAGGTCCGTCAGGGTCAGCCGGCACGCTTGCCGGTCTCGGGATCGAAGAAATGCAGCCGGTGCGCGGGCAGCGCGGCGCCCAGCGCCGTGCCGCGCGCGGGACGATCCGCGTGCGGCAGCCGCACCGCGACGTCGTGGTTGCCCCAGCGGCCGTGCGCGAGGTTGTCCGCGCCGAGCAGCTCGCACGAGTCGACCGGCAGCGATGCCTGCGCGACGCCCGGCTGCGGCGTCATGTGCTCCGGCCGCACGCCGAGCACCCAGTCGCGCCCGGTGGCGATCGTGGTGCCGATGCCGGGCGCGCCGGCGACCGGCAGCGCCGGACCGCCGCCCGCGACCGTAAACGTCGCGCCATCCTCCGACAGCCGGCCGTGCATCAGGTTCATTGCCGGCGAGCCGATGAACCCCGCGACGAACACCGTCGCCGGCTTCTCGTACACGTCGACCGGCGCGCCGATCTGCTCCGCATAACCACGGTTCATCACGATCACGCGCTGCGCGAGCGTCATCGCCTCGATCTGGTCGTGCGTCACGTACACGCTCGTCGTCGCGAGCCGCGCATGCAGCCGCTGGATCTCGAGCCGCATCTGCACGCGCAGCTTCGCGTCGAGGTTCGACAGCGGCTCGTCGAACAGGAACACCGACGGCTCGCGCACGATCGCACGCCCCATCGCGACGCGCTGCCGCTGGCCGCCCGACAGTTCGCGCGGCCGCCGCGCGAGCAGCGGTTCGAGTTCGAGGATCTTCGCGGCCGCGGCCACCCGCGAGTCGATCGTCGCGCGCTCGATGCCGCGGATCTTCAGCCCGTAGCCCATGTTCTGCGCGACCGTCATGTGCGGATACAGCGCATAGTTCTGGAACACCATCGCGATGTCGCGATCCTTCGGCTCCAGCGCATTGACGACGCGATCGCCGATCGCGATCTCGCCGTCCGTCACCGTCTCGAGCCCCGCGATCATCCGCAGCAGCGTCGACTTGCCGCAGCCCGACGGGCCGACCAGCACGATGAATTCGCCGTCGGCGATCTCCACGTCGATGCCGTGCAGCACGTGCTGCTTGCCGTCGTAGGATTTCCTGACGCCCTTCAAGCTCAGCGCAGCCATACTTGGTCCTTCTCCCGGTTGCCGTCCGTGGTTCATTTCTCGGAATCGACGAGGCCGCGCACGAACCAGCGCTGCATCGCCAGCACGACGACGAGCGGCGGAATCATCGCCAGCAGCGTCGCCGCCATTACGTATTGCCATTCGGTCGCGGCGTCACCGCTCGCGATCATCGTCTTGATGCCCACCACCGCCGTCGACAGCGACGCCTCGGTCGTGATCAGGATCGGCCACAGATACTGGTTCCAGCCGTAGATGAACGTGATCACGAACAGCGCCGCGATGCTCGTCTTCGACAGCGGCAGCACGACGTCCCGGAAAAAGCGCAGCGGCCCCGCACCGTCGATGCGCGCGGCGTCCATCAGTTCGTCGGGCAGCGTCATGAAAAACTGGCGGAACAGGAACGTCGCGGTCGCCGATGCGATCAGCGGCAGCGAGAGCCCGGCGTAGGTGTTCGTCAGGTTCAGCGTCGACACGACCTGCACGGTCGGGAATATCCGCACCTCGACCGGCAGCATCAGCGTGATGAAGATCAGCCAGAACGCCGTGTTGCGGAAGGGGAAGCGGAAATAGACGATCGCATACGCGGACAGGATCGACACCGCGATCTTGCCGACCGCGATGCCGAGCGCCATCACGAAGCTGTTGACGAGCAGCCGGCCGAACGGCGCCGTCGTGCCGCCGCTGCCGTGCCCCCAGATGTAGGCGATGTTCTCCAGCAGGTGCGTGCTCGGCACCAGCGACAGCGGGATCGTGAACACTTCCTGCGCGTTCATGGTCGCCGCGCAGAACGCGACGTACACCGGGAACACGATCAGCACGACGCCCGCGATCAGCACCGCGTGGCAGAACAGGTCGAAGCCCTTGCGATTTTCGATCATGCGTATTGCACCCTGCGTTCGACGAAACGGAACTGGATCACCGTCAGGCCGACGACGATGATCATCAGCACGACCGACTGCGCGCCCGAGCTGCCGATGTCGAGGCCCTGGAAGCCCTCCGTGAAGATCTTGTAGATCAGCGTCTTGGTGCTTTGCGCGGGGCCGCCCGCGGTGGCCGCGTCGATCACCGGGAACGTGTCGAAGAACGCATAGACGAGGTTCACAACCAGCAGGAAGAAGCTCGTGGGCGACAGCAGCGGCAGCACGATGTGGAAGAAGCGCCGCACCGGCCCGGCACCGTCGATCGCCGCCGCCTCGATCAGCGAGCGCGGGATCGCCTGCAACCCCGCGTAGAAGAACAGGAAGTTGTAGCTCACCTGCTTCCACACCGACGCGAGCACGACGAGGAACATCGCCTGGCCGCCGTTCAGCGCGTGATTCCACACGATGCCGCCCTTCGCGAGCGCATAGGTGACAAGCCCGATGCTCGGGTTGAACAGGAACGCCCACAGCACGGCCGCGATCGTCGGCGCGACCGCGTACGGCCAGATCAGCAGCGTGCGGTACACGCGCGCGCCGCGGATCACGCGGTCGGCGCAGGCGGCGAGCAACAGCGACACGACGAGCCCGCTGACAGTGACGAGCGAGCTGAACACCAGCGTCGTGCGGAACGAGTCGAGGTACAGCGGATCGGCGAACAGGCGCGCGAAGTTCGCGAAGCCGACGAATTCGCTCGACGTGCCGAACGCGTCCTGCATCTGCGTGGACTGCCACAGCGCGACGCCGGCCGGCCACAGAAAGAATACGGCGGTGATCGCGAGTTGCGGCGCGATCAGCAGGTACGGCAGCAGGCTCGCGCCGAAACGGGAACGGGATTGCATCGCGGGCATCCGGTCAGGCGAAACGGGAAAGGAACCGCGCCGCCGGCCGCGCGCGTCGCATATGCGACGCGGCGACCGGCGACACGCACGCGATGCGGGATCAGCCGCCCGACTTCTCGAAGCGGCGCAGCAGTTCGTCGCCGCGCGAGGCCGCCGAGTCGAGCGCGTCCTTCGGCGACTTCTTCTGCGCCCAGACCTGCTCCAGTTCCTCGTCGACGACCGTGCGGATCTGCGGCATGTTGCCGAGGCGCAGTCCCTTCGTGTAAGGCAGCGGCGGCTTGTTCATCATCTGCTTGATCGCGGTTTCCGCGCTCGGGTTCTTCGCATAGAAGCCCTGCTGGCGCGTGAGGTCGTACGCAGCCGTCGTGACCGGCAGGTAGCCCGTTTCCTGGTGCCACTTGGCGGCGATCGGCGGCGAGGCCAGGAACGCGAGGAATTTCGCGACGCCCTTGTAGGTCGCCGGATCCTTGCCGGCCAGCACCCACAGGCTCGCGCCGCCGATGATCGCGTTCTGCGGCGCACCCTTCACGTTCGCGTCGTACGGCATCATGCCGGTGCCGTAGCTGAACTTCGCGAACTTCTGCACGTTCGCGAGCGCGCCCGACGACGTCGTCAGGATCCCGCAGTCGCCGCTGTAGAACTTCGCGGACGCTTCGTCCTTGCGGCCCGCATACGTGAACGTGCCGTCCTTCTGCATCTGCTGCAGGAACGAGATGTGCGCGATCTGCTGCGGCTTGTTGAATTCGAGCGCCGCGTCGGTGCCGTCGAAGCCGTTGTTGCGGCTCGCGAACGGCAGCGCATGCCACGCGCTGTAGTTTTCGAGCTGGATCCAGCCTTGCCAGCCGGTCGTGAAGCCACACGCCATCCCGGACTTGCGCAGCTTCTCCGCGTCGGCCTGCACGTCGGCCCACGTCTTCGGCGGCTGGTTCGGATCGAGCCCGGCCTTCTTGAACGCATCCTTGTTGTAGTACAGCACCGGCGTCGAGCTGTTGAACGGCATCGACACGAGATGGCCCGTCTTCGCGTCGCTGTAGTAGCTCGCGATGGTCGGCACGAACGCCTTTTCGTCGAGCGGCACGCCGGCCTGCTTGAACACGTCGTAGACGGGCACGACGGCCTTCTTCGCCTGCATCATCGTCGCGGTGCCGACTTCATAGACCTGGAGGATCGCCGGCGCGTTGCCGCTGCGATAGGCGGCGATGCCCGCCGCGAGCGCCTGATCGTAGGTGCCCTTGAAGACCGGCACGATCTTGTAGTCGCCCTGCGATGCATTGAACTGCGCGGCGAGCTCGTTCACGCGCTCGCCGAGCGCCGACTCCATCGCATGCCAGAACTGGATCTCCGTCACGGCGAACGCCGCATGCTGCATACCGAACATGAGCGCGCCGCCCAGCGCGATCGAGCGAACCACGGTCCCCGCAGGCTTCTTCTTCATCGACCTCTCTCCTATGAAAACGTTACCAACAGCGTGTGCAACATTCCCGTCGCCATTGAACCGGCGAAGTCTAGTGATCGTTTGTGACAGTCAGTTGTCGTTGATGACGAACAGGCGCTGATATTCCTTCAGCGCGAAGCGGTCGGTCATGCCGGCGATGTAGTGCGCGACGAGGCGCGGCTGCTGCGCTTCGTCGTCCGACTGGTACGGCGGCGGCAGCAGGCGCGGATCGTCGATGAACGCGTCGAACAGCCCGGTGACGACGCGCTGCGCCTTGTTCGCCATGCGCATCACCTTGTAGTGGCGATACAGGTTCTTGAACAGGAAGCGCTTGAGGGCCGCCGCCTGCGCGGCGATCGCCTCGCTGTGCGCGACGAGCTGCGGCGCGGCGCGCACGTCGTCGAGCGACGCGGGCGCGACACGCGCGAGATTGCGCGTGGTCTCGTCGATCAGGTCGACGATCAGCGTGTTGATGATGCGGCGCACCGTCTCGTGGACGAGGCGGCGGCCTTCCAGATGCGGGAATTCGGTGAGCGCGGCGTCGTAGTGGCGCTGCCACAGCTCGACTTCGGCGAGCTGCTCGATCGTGATCAGGCCGGAGCGCAGGCCGTCGTCGACGTCGTGGTTGTTGTACGCGATTTCGTCCGCGATGTTCGCGAGCTGCGCTTCCAGCGACGGCTGGCGCCCTTGCAGGAAGCGCTCGCCGAGCGCGCCGAGCTTGCGCGCATTCTCGCGCGAGCAGTGCTTGAGGATGCCTTCGCGCGTCTCGAAGCACAGGTTCAGGCCGTTGAACGCGCCGTAATGCTCCTCGAGTTCATCGACCACGGCCAGGCTCTGCAGGTTGTGCTCGAAGCCGCCGTGCTCGCGCATGCACGCGTTCAGCGCGTCCTGCCCGGCGTGGCCGAACGGCGTGTGACCGAGATCGTGCGCGAGCGAGATCGCTTCGACGAGATCCTCGTTGAGCCGCAGGTTGCGCGCGACCGAACGCGCGATCTGCGCGACTTCGAGGCTGTGCGTGAGACGGGTGCGGAAGAGGTCGCCTTCGTGGTTGACGAAGACCTGCGTCTTGTATTCGAGCCGGCGGAACGCGGTCGAATGAACGATACGGTCGCGGTCGCGCTGGAATTCGGTTCGCGCCGCCGGCGGTGTTTCCTGATGGCGGCGGCCGCGCGACTGCGACGCGTGGGCGGCATACGGAGCGAGATGGGCTTCCAGCGCCGCCAGCGTCGGCGGCTCGGCCGGCGCCGCGACGGATGCGCGGCCGGCTTTGGACGGTTTGCTGCTGGATGTCTCGCTCACGTCTCCTCCATGTCAGGGGCGCCGGGGCATCCGGGGCGCCGTTACCGGGTCGTCTGCGCCAGGGTGGCGAACACGACTTCGTCGGGCGCCTGGGTGATCAGCGTATCGCCGAATCGCTTCAGCAGGATGAACTTGATCGCGCCGGCTTCGGCTTTTTTGTCGACGCGCATCAGCTCCATGTAGCGCGCATCGCCGAGTGCCGGCCCGCGGACCGGCAGGTGCGCGGCGGCGATCACCGCATCGAGCCGCTGCCGCGACGCTTCGTCGAGGAGGCCGAGCCGCACCGACAGGTCGCCCGCCATCACCATCCCGCAGCCGACCGCTTCGCCGTGCAGCCACTCGCCGTAGCCGAGCCCGGCCTCGATCGCATGGCCGAACGTATGGCCGAAATTCAGGATCGCGCGCAGCCCGCCTTCGCGTTCATCGGCCGCGACCACGCTCGCCTTGATCTCGCACGAGCGCTTCACCGCATGCGCGAGGGCGGCCGGCTCGCGGCGGTTAAGCGCATCGACGTTCGCCTCGATCCAGTCGAAGAATGCCGCATCGGCGATCGCGCCCGTCTTGATGACCTCGGCCACGCCGGCCGCCAGTTCGCGATCGGGCAGCGTGGTCAGCGCGCCGATATCGGCGATCACGGCCTGCGGCTGGTAGAACGCGCCGATCATGTTCTTGCCGAGCGGGTGGTTGATGCCCGTCTTGCCGCCGACCGACGAATCGACCTGCGACAGCAGCGTCGTCGGCACCTGGATGAACGGCACGCCGCGCATGTAGCACGCGGCGGCGAAACCGGTCATGTCGCCGATCACGCCGCCGCCGAGTGCGACGAGTGTCGTCTTGCGGTCGGCGCGCTCGGTCAGCAGGCCGTCGAAGATCAGGTTCAGCGTTTCCCAGTTCTTGTAGGCCTCGCCGTCCGGCAGCACGACCGTCGAGACGCGCTTGCCGAGCGGCGCGAGCGCCGCGCGCAGCGCATCGCCGTAGAGCGGATCGACCGTCGTGTTCGTGACGATCGTGATCGACGAACCGGTGATGTGAGGAGCGAACAGCTCGGTGCGGCCGATCAGGCCGGCACCAATGTGAATCGGGTAGGCGCGGTCGCCCAGATCGACGTTGACGGTAATCATGCTTGTAGCGGCTTGGCGACGACGCCTGCCAGTTCGAGTTGCATCAGCACCATGTTGACGAGGCCGTTGACCGACGGACGGCCGGTCTCGATGATGAAGTCCGCGCATTCGCGGTAAAGCGGGTCGCGTACTTCGTAGAGCGCTTCGAGACGCGCCTTCGGATCGTCGGTCTGCAACAGCGGGCGGTTCTTGTCCTTGCGCGTGCGCAGCCACAGATCGTGCGGATTGGCGCGCAAATAGATGACGATGCCGCTGCCTTTCAGGCAATCGCGATTTTCAGGGCGCAGCACCGCGCCGCCGCCCGTCGCGAGCACGATGTTCTCGCGCTGCGTCAGATCGGCGATCACCTGCGATTCGCGGTCGCGAAACCCGGCCTCGCCCTCCATCTCGAAGATCACCGGAATGCGCGCACCCGTGCGGGCCTCGATTTCGTGGTCGGAGTCGAAGAACGTCCTGTCGAGCCGGCGCGCGACCGCACGGCCCACGGTGGTCTTACCCGCTCCCATAAGGCCGACGAAAAATACGTTTGCGTGTGGGTCCCGCGCTTGCAACGGCTTCCTCTGCTTGAATCTTGCTGGTGTGTGGCGCAGCTTACTGGCAAAGCGGCTGCCTTGTCGAGCCTGCACCGCCGGCTTCCGGCCCCGCTTTTCCCGCATCCGCGTCGCCCGCGCCGGCCGTTTCGCAACGCGCGCCGACGACCGTCGGCGTGATGAAGACGACCAATTCGTTACGCTGGTCGCGCCGCGCACGGTGCCGGAAAAGCGCGCCCAGAACCGGTATTTTGCCCAAGAGCGGCACCCGCGTCACATCGTCCCGGTTCAACTGCTCGTAAATCCCGCCGATGGCGACCGTTCCGCCGTCCTCGACCTCGACACGCGTCTGGACGTGCTTCGTATGAATCGCCGGGCCGGCGGCCGTCGGCTCGCCGATGCTGTCCTTCGTCACGTCCAGGTCGAGCACGACGCGCCCGTCGGGCGTGATCTGCGGCTCGACCTCGAGCTTCAGCGTCGCTCGGCGGAACTGCACGCCGCTCACGCCGTTGCCGACTTTCGCCTGGTAGGGCAGCTCCGAGCCCTGTTCGACGATCGCCTTCACGCGATCGGCCGTCACCACGCGCGGGCTGGAAACGATCTGGCCCCGGCCCTGCGCCTCGAGCGCGCTCAATTCGACGTCGAGCACGCGGCTGAGCGGCGCTGCGAACAACGTGAAGCCGGCCGTCGCCGCCTCGAAGCCGCCGAGCGGTCGCGCGGCCAGGTCGAGCGCGTTGCGCGTGTCCGTCGCGGGCGCCGCCCCCTCGGCTACGGGGGCCCGCCCTTGGGCGCGCAGCGCGACGCGAGCCCCGAGATTGCGCGAGAACCCCTGTTCGCCCTCGACGATGCGCGCCTCGATCCGGACCTGCCGCGACGGCCGGTCGATCGCGTCGATCAGGCCCGCGATCTGCTCGATGCGCGGCGCCAGGTCGGTGACGAACAACAAGTTCATGCGCGGATCGGCCGCCGCGGCGCCGCGTTTCGACAGCAGGCGCTGGCCGGTCGCCCCCGCCAGCAACCGCTGCACGTCCTGCGCACGTGGGTAATGCAGCGCGAAGGTTCGGCTCGCGAGCGGCTCCAGCTCGGCCGCACGTGCGTGCGTTTCGAAGCGCTCGCGCTCCCGCGCGGCGAGTTCGGCCGCCGGAGTGACCCAGATCACGTTGCCGCGCCGGGACATCGCCAGCCCGTGCGTGTCGAGCAACGTATCGAACGCATCGCGCCAGCGGACATTGTTCAGACGTAATGTCACGGTACCGCGCACCTGCTCGCCGACGATGATGTTCAGCCCGGTGAATCGCGCGAGCGCGTCGAATGCGGCCGCGAGCCCGGCGCCCTGCAGATTCAGCGAGATTCGACGCGCGTCGTCCGCATCGCCGGGGTGCCGCGCCGCGGCGTCGCTCATGCGCATCGGCGGAGGCAATGGAATCGGCGGCCCTTCCAGCTGGGGCACCGGTGCCGCAGTGTCCGCCCGAAGTACCGCGCGCGCCGCTTGGTCGAACGGCTGCGGACCATCGTGCGCGGGCGCGTCACCGCCCACGCCGTCCGCGCCATCAGGCGCGCCCTGCGGCAGCGGCGTCTCCTCGGCGTACGCCCGTATCGATCCGATCGGCCAGCCGGCCGGCGGCAAAGGCGGTAGCGCCGCATCCACGGTGGCCACGCTCGATCCAGCCCAGAATGCGATCACGCACCATCCGTACTTCGTCATGAGCGGTCTCCGTCGTCCACGACGAACCGGCGTGCGCCATCGGCCGTCGCGACCGTCACGGCACCGGCACCGACGCTCACCACACGCGACACCCCGAACGCCTCGCCCGGCGCGACGGTCGCGAATGCGCCATCGCCGGCGTCGAACAGCGCAAGCCCGGTGCGTCCGTCGCGAATGGTGCCGGCCAGGCGCGGCGTCGTATCGTCGGCTACCGTCGGCGAACCGGCGTCGCCGAATGGATCGTCGCTCGGCGCACCGGCAAGCACCGCCTCCGCGCCGTCCGGAACGCGGGCCCCCGACAGCGCCGGAAACACGTCGATCGTCATGTCCACCCGCGACGCGGGCGGTTTCCTCTCGATATGCAGCCCCGACGGCACCACCAGCGCGGGGAAACTCGCCAACGCGCTCATCAGGCGCAGCAGTGCCGGAAAACCGCCGTCCGCGACAATCCGTACCGTACGCCGGCCATCCGGCGCTGCATCGTCAGTGCGCCGCGGTTCGATCGACACAACCCGCAGTCCGCTTCCTCGGACCAGGTCAGCCAGCTCCAGCATCAGCGCGGGCCACCCTGGCGCAGGCGGCGAGTTGGCGGCGCGACCGGCAAGCGTGCCCATATCGCGCCGCGGCGCGGCGGCCGCGAGCAGCCGTTGTGCGTCGGCGGCCCGTATCTGCGCCGTTGCCAGTAACGCGCGACTGCGTGCGAGTCCGCTTCCATCGACGGCACTCATCAGATGAATGCCACCCACCATCACGACCGCGAATGCCAGCGCGCAACCCACGGCGTGCAACGCGGCCGGCGACATCCGCGTCATGCGGCCGAACCACTCGACACCGTCAGGCATGGACCGATGCACGATGGCCGTCATGCTCCGCCTCCCGTTGCCTTCTGTCGCGGCGGCGCGTCGTGCCAGCGCACCTGGACGGAAAAACGGAACGGCGCGGCCGAACCCGGGCCCGGCGTGGCCGACGCCGGTGTCAACGCACCGATGTCGAATCGCCAGTCGCGCTGCTCGGCCGCGATCCGTGCGAGCCACCGCGCGGCCGTCCGGTAACTCGTCGCGCGCGCGTCGAGCTCGGCACCGGACGATGTCGTACGCAATGCGTCGAGCCGAACGGTGTCGTCGCGCACCAGCGCCAGCGTCGCGAGCAGTCCGGCAACGCGCCGGTAAGGCCCGGCCAGGACGACTGCCCGCGCATCGCGTTGCGCGAGATCGGCTGCCGCGCCGGCGGTGCGCCGTGCGGCATCGACCTGCGGCTGCAATTGCCGCAACCGCGCCTCCACTCGCGTGCGCTCGGCATCCACGCGCCATCGCCATGCTGTCGCCGCCCCTGTCCAGACACAGGCCCCGAGTGCGCCGAGCACGATCGCTGCCCCGCATTGCGTGGCGCGGCGCCGCCGCAGCGCCTGCGCCAGCCGCTCACGGTACGGCAGCAAATTGAAGCCGCCGAGCGCGGCGTGGCTGGCGGCAGCCCGCCCGAACCCCATATCGACCATCATTCCCACACCCCGCGCAGCGCCAGCCCGATCGCGAGGGCAAACGCCGGACCGCCCGGCGCGCCGGCGGGCTCGCGCGGCAGCCCGTCCCATCCGGAGCAGTCGAACGGCACCACGGCCACCCCGAGCGCATCGCCGATATCGGCGGCCGACGTGCCGCAGCGGCCGATGCAGCGCTCGTCGCCGGCCACGAGCACGCAGCGCACCGGCTCGAATACGCACTGGCGCAATGCGTCAGGCAACGCCGCCTGCACGTCGCCGGACAGCGCGAGCACCGGCGCGGCGATCGCGCCGTCAATCCGCCAGCCGCGCACACCCGTGTCGCTAAACCAGAATGCGGCATACGGGCCGTGTGCGTCAGGCTCGAACTGCGCGGCATAGCGCAACGCGCGCAGTGCGGCAGCTGACTCGCCGTCGACGGCCGTCAGATCGATGCCAGCCTGCGCGGCCACGTCGATCCGCCGCTCGAGCAACGCCTGCGGCGCCACGGCGACCGCAATCTCGCCCGGGCACGCATCGTCGTCCTGCCGCCAGTCGAACGCGAGGTTGTCGGGTGCCAGCCCCGAGATCCGTTCGGCCGCCTGCCGGGCGGCGTCCGCGATGTCGTCGCGTCCGGCCAGATCAAGCGTCGCGGTCTGCATCTCGTCATCGCGCAGCGCCATCACGCCGCGTGCGTCGCAGCACACACCCGCCGCCGACAGCCGCGACACGGCCGCCGCCAACGCACGTGCCACCGCAGCCCAGCGCGCGTCCTCCGGCCCACCTGCCAGTCCGACCGGCTCCCGCTCGAGTCCTTCGACCCGAACATCCGCAGCCCGGCCGCGCCGGCTCAGCACGGCCACCCTCACCTCGTCCGCCCCGACGTCGATGCCCGTCGAACGGTGCCTGCCCGGCGCGAACCGCGCCGCCCATCGTCCTGCCATTCCAGCCTCCCGCGATCGTTGCGGCCCACGCCGCGTTTCCGATGCCTGATTCTGCAAAGCGCCGCGCGCGCCCGACAGTCGGCCGGACGGCCAGTCGTGACACAAGCGGCCGCGCGGACGCCATACTGGCGGCACCGCGATCCGCCGCGTTCCGGCCGACGCCCCCCCCCCGCGCCAGGACCGTCTTACCGGGCAGCTATAATCGCGGGACTGTTTTCCGGTATGCCTATGCAATCCACGTCTCCTACGTCCCCGCCTCCCGCGCCCGAGCCGAAGAAGCGATCCTGGTGGCTGAAAGTCCTGATCGGCGTCGCCGCGATGTGCGTGGCCCTCGTCGTGGCCGGCGGCCTCGTGCTCGGCTACGCGCTCGTCGTCGCGTGGCCGAACATGCCGTCGCTCGAAGCGCTGACCGACTATCGTCCGAAGGTACCGTTGCGGATCTATACGTCGGATCACGTGCTGATCGGCGAATTCGGCGAGGAACGCCGCGACATCGTCCATTTCAAGGACGTGCCCGACTCGCTCAAGAAGGCGATCCTCGCGATCGAGGACGCGCGCTTCTACGATCACGGCGGCGTCGACCTCACCGGCATCGCCCGGGCCGGTTTCGTCGCGCTGACGAACGGCCATGCGTCGCAGGGCGCGAGCACGATCACGATGCAGGTCGCGCGCAACTTCTTCCTGTCGAGCGAAAAGACCTACACGCGCAAGATCTACGAGATGCTGCTCGCGTACCGGATCGAGCGCGCGCTGACGAAGGATCAGATTCTCGAGGTCTACATGAATCAGATCTATCTCGGTCAGCGTGCGTATGGCTTCGCGAGCGCGGCGCGGGTCTACTTCGGCAAGGACCTGAAGGACATCACGCTCGCGGAAGCGGCAATGCTCGCGGGGCTGCCGAAGGCGCCGTCCGCGTATAACCCGGTCGTCAATCCGAAGCGCGCGAAGGTGCGCCAGGAATACATCCTGCAGCGGATGCTCGAGCTGAACTTCATCACGCGCGAGCAGTACGACGAAGCCGTCGCGCAGCCGCTCGTCGTCAAGGGCGCGGGCCGCGAGTTCAGCGTGCACGCCGAGTACGTCGCGGAAATGGTCCGGCAGATGATGTACGCGCAGTACCGCGAGGAAACCTATACGCGCGGCTTCAACGTCGTCACGACGATCGACTCCGCCGACCAGCAGGTCGCGTACACGGCGCTGCGCAAGGGCATCATGGATTACGAGCGCCGCCACGGCTATCGCGGGCCGGAAGGCTTCATCGAGCTGCCGGCCGGCGCCGATGACCGCGAGCAGGCGATCGACGACGCGCTGCTCGAGCACCCCGACAACGGCGAACTGGTCGCGGCGGTCGTCACCGCCGCAACCCCGCGGCAGATCACCGTCGCCTTCATCGACGGCAGCAGCGCGACGATCGAAGGCGACAACCTGCGCTTCGCGTCGGGCGCGCTGTCAGCCAGCGCGCAGCCGAACCGCCGCATCCGTCCGGGCGCGATCGTCCGGGTCTCGAGGAACGACGCAGGCAAGTGGGCGATCACGCAGTTGCCGCAGGTCGAAGGCGCGTTCATTTCGATCGTCCCGCAGGACGGCGCGATCCGCTCGCTCGTCGGCGGCTTCGACTACAACAAGAACAAGTTCAACCACGTCACGCAGGCGTGGCGGCAACCGGGTTCGTCGTTCAAGCCGTTCATCTACTCGGCGTCGCTCGACAAGGGCCTCGGACCGGCCACGGTGATCAACGACGGCCCGCTGTATTTCAGCGCCGCGGAAACCGGCGGCCAGCCGTGGGAGCCGAAAAACTACGGCGGCGGCTTCGAAGGCCCGATGTCGATGCGCACTGCGCTGCAGCGCTCGCGCAACCTCGTGTCGATCCGGATCCTGAACCACATCGGCACGAAGTACGCGCAGCAATACATCACGCGCTTCGGCTTCGACGCCGACCGCCATCCGGCCTATCTGCCGATGGCGCTCGGCGCGGGCCAGGTGACGCCGCTGCAGATGGCCGGCGCGTACTCGGTGTTCGCGAACGGCGGCTTCCGCGTGAATCCGTACCTGATCGCCGAAGTGACCGATCCGAATGGCGCGATCGTCGCTCGCGCGCAGCCGCTCATCGCCGAGCAGAACGCGCCGCGCGCAATCGACGCGCGCAACGCGTACGTGATGAACAGTCTGCTGCAGAGCGTCGCGCAGCGCGGCACCGGCGCGCGCACCAACGTGCTGAAGCGCACCGACCTCGCCGGCAAGACCGGTACGACGAACGATTCGCACGACGCATGGTTCGCCGGCTACCAGCACACGCTCGCGGCGATCGCGTGGATCGGCTACGACAACCCGCGCAGCCTCGGCGATCGCGAAACCGGCGGCGGCCTGTCGCTGCCGGTCTGGATCGACTACATGGGCGCGGCGCTGAAGGGCGTGCCGGAGTTCAAGCCGACGATGCCGGACGACGTCCAGGCGCTCGGCAGCGAGTTGTACTTCACCGAGTTCACGCCGGGGCACGGCTTCGTATCGACGGTCGGCGTGCCGCAGGCGCCGGCGGTGCAGAACACCGACGAACCCGTACCGCACGTCGACGAGCAGGAGAAGCAGGACATCATGAACCTGTTCCGCGGCCATTGACCCGCATGGCCCGAGCATGAAAAAAGCGCCCCGCAGGGCGCTTTTTTCTTGTGCTTCGATCCGGCGTATCGGGTGCCGGACGTTACGCGCCGAACGTGATCGGCAGACCGGCCTGCTGCGTCGCGTAGTCGGTGAGCGCCGCGAAGAACTCGGCGCCCGTGCGCGTGTCGCGCCATTCGCCGTCCACGAAACGGTAATGGAATCCGCCCGCCTTCGCGGCGATCCACAGTTCCTTCATCGGCGGCTGGAGATTGATGATGATCTTCGAGCCGTTCTCGAACGTCAGCGTCAGCACGCTGCCGTTGCGCTCCAGATCGATGTCGTGATCGCCATCGTTCGCGGCATCCACGGTACGCTCGACGGCCGCCAGCACGGCCTCGGCACGGGCCAGGTATTCAGTATCGGACATGCTAAACTCTATCGGTTAAATTGTTCAGGGACGATCATGCGAGTCGTTTTCCGGATGAGCGCGATTGTAGCGGCTTTGGCGATACTTGCCGGCTGCGGTCAACGCGGCCCGCTCTATCTGCCCACCGTGCCGCCGTTGCCGGCGAAGCCCATCCAGCAGCAGGACACGCCGCCGTCGGACGTCATGCCGACCGATGAAAACGCGTCGTCCGAGAGCATTCCCGATTCTTCCGGCACGCCACTCACGCTGTCGCCGGAGCTGTCGAGCGATGCGTCGAGGGCCGCGACGCCCGCATCCGGTCCGGCTGTCGCGCAGTAATCGCACACCGCCACTCGCGCGGCTCCGTTCGCAACAAAGGCGATGACGTCCCGTCATCGCCTTTTGTTTTTCCAGGCGCGCACGTCATGCACGGATGCGCCGCCAGCCCCATTCAAGCAGCCGCCAGCCGAGCAGCGCCGCTACGATCGTCGCGTAGAGCTTCGGCTGTGCGAGATTGTGCTTGCCGGCCCGCATCCACCAGAAATGCAGCACACCGAACAGCGCAATCGCATAGATTGCGCGATGCAGCGTCGCCCAGTGACGGCCGAGCCGGCGCACCATCGCGCGCGGCGACGTCGCGGCCAGCGGAATCAGCAGCACGAACGCGGCGAAGCCGACCGTGATGAACGGACGCTTGCCGACGTCCTTCAGGATCGCAAGCACGTCGAACCACTTGTCGAACCACAGATATGTCGTGAAATGCAGCATCGCGTAAAAGAACGCGAACAGGCCGATCATCCGACGAAAGCGCAGCAACGCGGGAACACCTGTCACGCGCCGAAGCGGCGTGACGGCGAGCGTGACGCAGAGCATCACCAGCGTCCAGAGGCCCGTCGAACGCGTGATGAACTCGATCGGGTTCGCGCCGAGCCGGTCGGTCAGCCCGAACAGCACCACGCGCGCGAGCGGATAGAGGCCGGCCGCGAAAACCAGCACCTTGGCGGGCGCAAGCCAGCGCGGCGAGGCGGTACGCGCCGTGCCGGCCCCTGCGCCACCGGCTGCAACCGTGCGCATGCCGGACGCGCGCGCGGGCGTCAGCGTCGAAGGAGGGATGTCGTTTCTCACCGGCGCGCTCAGAAGTTCTTTTTCAGATCCATGCCCTGATACATCGACGCGACGAGATCGCCGTAGCCGTTGAACATCAGGGTCTTGCGCTTCGGCGTGAAGAAGCCGTCCTCGCCGATCCGGCGCTCGGTCGCCTGGCTCCAGCGCGGGTGATCGACGTTCGGGTTCACGTTCGAATAGAAACCGTATTCATTCGACGCATACGCGTTCCAGCTCGTCTTCGGCTGCTTGTCGACGAAGCGGATCTTCACCAGCGACTTCGCGCTCTTGAAGCCGTACTTCCACGGCACGACGATCCGCACCGGCGCGCCGTTCTGGTTCGGCAGCACCTGGCCGTACACGCCCATCGTCAGCAGCGTCAGCGGATTCATCGCCTCATCCATCCGCAGCCCTTCCGAGTACGGCCAATCGAGTACCGGCGTCGACAGCCCCGGCATCTGCGACGGATCGGCCAGCGTGATGAACTGCACATATTTCGCGTTGCCGGTCGGCTGCACGCGCTTGATCAGCTCGGACAGCGGCACGCCGATCCACGGAATCACCATCGACCATCCTTCGACGCAACGCAGCCGGTACACGCGCTCCTCGAGCGGCGCGAGCTTCAGCAGTTCATCGAGATCGAACACCTTCGGGTGCAGCACCTCGCCCTCGACGCTCACGCGCCACGGGCGCGGCCGCAGCGTGCCCGCGTTCTGGGCCGGGTCGCTCTTGTCGGTGCCGAATTCGTAGAAGTTGTTGTAGGACGTGATGTCCTTGAACGGCGTCACCTTGTCGGCCGCGACGAACCTCGGATTGGTTTTCGCCGCGAGCTTCGCGGCCCGCGCGTCCGGCGACGCATAGGCCGCGAACGCCGCGCCGCTGCCGCCGAGCAATCCGCCCGCCGCCGCCAGGCCGGCGGCCTGCAAGACACGCCGCCGGTTCTCGAACACCGCGCGCGGCGTAATCTCGCTCGGCGCGATATCACCGCCGGTCAGTACGGTGCGCAAAGGGTGTTTGATCCACATCGTGCTGCTCCTCCTGCATGCGCGGCGCGCACGCTTCATGGGTGTTCGACCCGAGCCGTCCTGCGCCGTTCGACGCCCGGACCGTCCGCCCGTTACAAAAGAAAACCGCCGGGCACGCAGTGCGCCGGCGGTCTTTTGTCGGACCAACGTCGGAAATCTTACAGCTTGCCGTAGCTATGCAGCCCGGACAGGAACATGTTGACGCCGAGGAACGCGAACGTCGTCACGAGCAGGCCCGTGAGCGCCCACCAGGCGGCGACCGCGCCGCGCAGGCCCTTCATCAGGCGCATGTGCAGCCAGGCCGCGTAGTTGAGCCATACGATCAGCGCCCAGGTTTCCTTCGGGTCCCAGCTCCAGTAGCCGCCCCATGCTTCGGCGGCCCACAGCGCGCCGAGGATCGTCGCGATCGTGAAGAACGCGAAACCGACCGCGATCGACTTGTACATCACGTCGTCCAGCACCTCGAGCGTCGGCAGACGATCGGCGAGCACGCCGCGCTCCTTCATCAGATACGCGACCGACACCATCGCCGACAGCGCGAAGCTGCCGTAGCCGATGAAGTTCGCCGGGACGTGAATCTTCATCCACCAGCTCTGCAGCGCCGGCACGAGCGGCTGGATCTGCTGCGCGTCGCGCGCGACCGAGTACCACATCAGGAAGCCGACGGCCGCGCTGATGACCAGCAGCACGAACGCGCCGAGCGAGCGCGTGCCGTAGTGGCCTTCGTAATACAGGTAGAGCAGTGCGGTGATCAGGCTGAACAGCACGAAGACTTCATACAGATTCGACACCGGGATATGCCCGACGTCGGCACCGATCAGGTAGGACTCATACCAGCGCACCATCAGGCCGGTGAAACCCATCAGCACCGCGACCCACGTCAGTTTCTGGCCGATCGCGGAACCCGACTCCGAGCGCGCGAGCAGGCCGATCCAGTAGAAGATCGTCGCGAGCACGAACAGCGCGCTCATCCACAGGATCGCGGACTGGCTCGACAGGAAGTATTTGAGGAAGAACGCCGAATCGGCACGCGCGAGATCGCCCTGGTAGATCTGGATCGACAGCAGCGACAGCACCGCGATCGACGCCATCATCAGCCGCGCGGGCTTCCAGCGCCAGCCGAGCACGACAAGCGCCGGCACCGTGCCGATCATCACCGCCTTGTCGTAGTAATTCATGTGTTCGTTGTAATGCACGAACGCATAGCCTGCGCCGACCACGAGAGCCAGGGCGAACAGCCAGTCGATGATCGACAGGCGGGCGAGGAACGGACGGTCGTCGAACAACGGCGCCGGATTCGAGGCCTGAACCGGCCCCGAACGGGAAGAGGAGACTTGAGTGAGATCCATGATGTTACCGGGTGGAATTCTCGGAATCGGAACCGCCGCCGGCAGGCGGACGGACAGTCGCTGCCGCACCGGCGGGTGCGGCGTCGCGTGGCGTCGCGCGCAAAGCGGCGCCGGCCGCGTCGCGCGTCTGCACGAATTCTTTCTCGAAATCGAAGGTCTTGCGGGCCGTGGACATCGCCATCACCACATCGACACCCGAACCGGCATCCTTGAGCCAGAACCAGAGGCGCCGCTCGCGCACGTAGAACATCGAGAAGATGCCGGCGACCAACAGCAGGCTGCCAAGATACACCAGATTCTTGCCGGGTGCGCGCGTCAGCTGAAATACCGAAGCTTGCACCTGCTTGAAGGAGTCGAGCTGCAAATAGACCGGCGATCCGTACAAGAAGCTGTCGGATAGCGCATTGATCGCGTTCTGCACGAAGCGGATCGTGTCGGCGCCCTGCTGGGCGGCCGGCTCGCCGGCATGCTCGCGCGCGATCTGCCAGACTTCCCACATCGAACCCTCGAGCATGCGCAGCAGCAGGCTGGCCGCCTTTTCCTGCTCGGCCTTCGGCACCGAGCGGTCGATGAACGTCGCCACAGCCTGGAAGCCGCCGACCGGCTGACCGTCGGCGCCGCGGCCGACGCTGTCGTCGCTCGCGGCAAAGAGGGTCAGCACCTTGAACGCACTGTCCTGCAGGCGGCCGCGCAGCGACGCTTCGGTCGTCGGCAGCGAACGCTGCGCGAAACGTGCGGCGGCGTCGGCACGCACAGCCGGATCCTCGAGCGCGGCGCGCAGGCGCATCCATTCGCCGATCGAATCCTGGCTATCGGCCGGAATCCGCATGTACCGGAACGGATCGTTCGGGCTCGCGCGCACGCCGGCGAGGAACACGCGCGTGCCGCCCATGTCGACGGGCAGCATGTAGTTGTTGAATTCGCGCGCCTGACCGTCCTTGCCGCGAATCTTGTACTGGACCGACGGGCCGATGTTGTGGAGCTGCATCGGCTTCGACGTCTTCGCGCCCGAACCGAGCCGCTCGTCGAACGCTTCCTTGAGCGACTCCGTCTTCGCGACGCCGCGCACGTCCGGCTTGCCGTTCGCGTCCGCCATGTTCTCGACGTTGATCGCGCGAAAGTCGGAGAATTCGATCGTGTCGCCGTCGCTGCCCGGCATCTGCAGCGGCGCCGTACTGCCGATCGTGCCCTTCACCGCGAAGGTCTTCGCGTTGCCGCCCGTCATCGGGTAGGCCGTCATCTCCATCTGCGAGCCGCCGTCCTGGAAGCTCGACTGGTAGATCGACACGCCCTTGTACGTGAACGGCTTGTTGACCTCGACGCGCGCCGGGATCTTCTGGCCCGTCTCGCGATCGATCACGACGATGTCGCTCGCGAACAGCTTCGGCATCCCGGTCGTGTAGTAGTCGACGATGAACTTGTTGAGCTGGATCGAGAACGGCAGGTCCTGGATCAGCGAGCCGCTCGGCTGGTTCAGGATCGCGGTCGACACGAACTGGCCTTCCGGCACCCACGCGTAGCCGCGGAACGTCGGGTTCGACGCGGACAGCCGGTGGTCGGGCGAAATCTCGCTGATCGTCGCACTCGTGTTGACCGGGCTCTTGCCGAACAGCCACATCTGGAATTTGATCGGCAGGTTGCTGTCCAGCAGGCCGCCGATACAGATCACGACGATCGCAAGGTGCGCGGAGATGTAGCCCCACTTCGTCAGCGCGCCGCGTTTCGCGGAGATCAGCGTCGCGCCGTCGGTTTCACGCACGACGTGCTTGTAGCCGGCCTTGGTGACGAACGTGGCGAGCGTGGCCGCGACGGTCGCGCGCGTACCGGACGCCGAGTATTCGGCCTTGTGGTGGAAGGCGCGCAGGCTGCCTTCGCGGACCTTGTCCTTCCAGCTCTTCGCGTCGGCGAGCATCTTCGGCGCGTTGCGGATCACGCACAGCGAGATCGACACGACGAGGAAGATCAGGATCAGCATGAACCACCACGCGCTGTACACGTTGTACAGGCCCAGCGAGCGGAAGATGTCCGCCCAGAATGGCCCGAACTGGTTCACGTAGTTCGGATATGGGTCATCCTGGGTCAGGACCGTGCCGACGATGCTCGCGATCGACAGCACCACCAACAGTGCGATCGCGAAGCGCATCGAGCTCAGCAGCTCGACTGCGCGCCTGGACGCACTTTGACCCGACTTCGACTGCAACCCCGACGTGGTAACGCTCATTCAAACTCCGACTAAGGGGAAACAGCCCCCACGCTCACTATGTTCGCTGCCCCCAAGGGGGCGGTCAGCACTCTTGGGACGGCCCGGCGAGTGCTGACAAAAAAGGGCGAGGCAACCGCAACGGTGCGGCGCCCCACCCTTTTCTTGTTCTGACGCCGGCCGCCCTTCGGGCGCCCGGTCATTCCATTCGCGACCGTCCGTTCAACGCAGGCCCGCGATGTAATCCGCGACGGCCTTGATCTCGTTGTCCGACAGACGCGATGCGATCTGATGCATCGCCTCGTTGTTGTTGCGCGCGCCGACACCCTGCTGGAATGCGGTCAACTGCGCAACCGTGTAATCGGCCCACTGCCCCGACAGACGCGGGTACTGGACCGGAATCCCCTGTCCCGTCGGCCCGTGGCAGCTCGCGCAGGCGGGCACACCCTTTTCCGCGATGCCGCCGCGATAGATCTTCTGGCCGATCGGCACGGTCGCCGCGTCGCGTGCGGTGCCGAGCTTCGTCGTCTGCGATCCGTAATACGCGGCGACGTTGCGCATGTCGTCCGCGCTCAACGCGCTCGCGAACCCGACCATCACCGGATTGGTCCGCGCCGGCCCCTTCGCGCCCGGCTGGGCCTTGAAGTCGTTCAACTGCTTGACCAGATATTCGGGATGCTGGCCGGCGAGCTTCGGGAAACTGCCCGATGCGCTGTTGCCGTCGGCGCCGTGACACGACGCGCAGACTTGCCCGGCAATCGCCTTGCCGCGGTCCAGATCCGGCTTTGCCGCATCCGCCGCGTTTGCCTCCGCTACGAAACCTACGAACCCTGCTGCAACCTGAAGCACCATCAGAGACTTGCACAGTCGATTCATTCGCACACCCTGTTTCGTCTTGTGGGAATTTGAGGTTCTGCAAAAAACGACGTCGACCAGTCTACCGCAGAAGCTGCATAAAAGCGCGAGGCAGGCGCCCGCAACCCTTCGGCAAAACCGGCGTATTGTACAATATCGCGCTGAAAGCTCCCGCGCCTATCGGGGCTACCCCGCCTCCACCAAGCGGCTCGCGCCGCCCCGTCCCTCCGGTTTCCCCCATGGCCTTTTTGCTCCACCAAGCCCGCTTCTACACGACCGTCAACCATCTGCGCGACCTGCCGCCGACGGTACAGCCGGAAATCGCGTTCGCCGGCCGCTCGAATGCCGGCAAATCGACGGCGATCAACGTGCTGTGCAACCAGAAGCGGCTCGCGTTCGCGTCGAAGACGCCCGGCCGCACCCAGCACATCAACTACTTCTCCGTCGGCCCGGCCGCCGAGCCCGTCGCGAACCTCGTCGACCTGCCCGGCTACGGTTACGCGGAAGTGCCGGGGGCCGCGAAGGCCCACTGGGAAATGCTTCTGTCGTCCTATCTCGCAACGCGTTCGCAGCTGTGCGGCCTGATCCTGATGATGGATTCGCGGCGCCCGCTGACCGACCTCGATCGCCGGATGCTCGAGTGGTTTGCGCCGACCGGCAAGCCGATCCACACGCTGCTGACGAAGTGCGACAAATTGACGCGCCAGGAAAGCATCAACGCGCTGCGTAACACGCAGAAGGGACTCGACGCGTATCGCGACCAGGGCGTGAAGGGCAAGCTGACCGTCCAGCTGTTCTCGGCGCTGAAGCGCACGGGGCTCGACGAGGCTCATGAACTGATCGAGAGCTGGGTGCGGCCGTCCGTCGCCGACGAAAAAAGCGAGCCTGTAGGACAATGAGCGGGCAACGCGCGGCCGGGATCGGCCGGGCGCACCTGACGGCACCTGCGGATTCGGCCGGCTCATAAAAAAACCCGCCGTTGAACGGCGGGTCAAACAGCCTAATCGAATAACGACAGGCACCCGCTCAGGGAGGAGAAGCGGGGAGTGGCACGCGACGCGTGCCGCTCGATCGCTATCATATACCAACGATCTCGAAAATGACCTAAGGGTTCCGTAAGGTCCTTCTTGCCCTGATTTCTGCCAAATCGCCATGAGCTTCCATCCGCTTCATCGTCCGCGCCGGATGCGCCGCGACGACTTCTCCCGGCGCCTGATGCGCGAAAACCGCCTGACCACCGACGACCTGATCTACCCGGTTTTCGTCGTCGAAGGCACCAATGAACGCCAGGCCGTCCCGTCGATGCCCGGCGTCGAGCGCGTATCGGTCGATCTGCTGATGCACGTCGCCGAGCAGTGCGTCGAACTTGGCGTGCCCGTGCTGTCGCTGTTCCCGGCCATCGAGCCGTCGCTGAAAACGCCCGACGGACGCGAAGCGGCCAATCCGGAAGGCCTGATCCCGCGCGCTGTGCGCGAGCTGAAGAAGCGTTTCCCCGAACTCGGCGTGCTGACCGACGTCGCGCTCGATCCGTACACGAGCCACGGCCAGGACGGCGTGCTCGACGAGAACGGCTACGTGATCAACGACGACACGATCGAAATCCTGGTCGACCAGGCACGCGCGCAGGCAGAAGCCGGCGTCGACATCGTCGCGCCGTCGGACATGATGGACGGCCGCATCGGCGCGGTCCGCGAGATGCTGGAAAGCGACGGCCATATCCATACGCGCATCATGGCCTATTCGGCCAAGTTCGCGTCGGCGTTCTACGGCCCGTTCCGTGATGCGGTAGGCTCGGCGTCCAATCTGGGCAAGGGCAACAAGATGACCTACCAGATGGATCCGGCGAACAGCGACGAAGCGCTGCGCGAAGTGCGCCTCGACATCGACGAAGGCGCCGACATGGTGATGGTCAAGCCCGGGATGCCGTATCTCGACATCGTGCGCCGCGTGAAGGACGAGTTCCGCTTCCCGACCTACGTGTACCAGGTGAGCGGCGAATACGCGATGCTGAAGGCCGCCGCGATGAATGGCTGGCTCGACCACGACAAGGTCGTGCTCGAATCGCTGCTCGCATTCAAGCGCGCGGGCGCCGACGGTGTCCTCACGTACTTCGCGCTCGATGCTGCCCGTCTGCTGAAAGCGCAGCGCTGAGCCGCACGACGGCGAGTATCAGGAAAAACGGCGGGACACTTCATCGGTGTCCCGCCGTTCTGCGTTTGCGGTCCGGTGGGCGCAGCGGGCGCCCATGTGCGGCGGACGCGCGCGCCTTACACCGTCGGCACCGCTGCGCGATCGAGGCTGCGCAGGAACGTCTCGGCCGCCTGATAGCCGACCACGCGGCCGATTTCGTTGCCGTTGCGATCGAAGAAGATGATGCCCGGCGGCCCGAACAGGTTGAAGCGCTTAAGGAGCGCCTGGTCGTCCGGATTGTTCGAGGTGACATCCGCGCGCACCAGGTGAAGCTGCGCGAGCCGCGCCTGCACGCGCGAATCGGTGAACGTCAGATGCTCCATTTCCTTGCAGCTCACGCACCAGTCGGCGTAGAAGTCGAGCATCACGGGCCGGCCCGACGTCTTCAGCAGCGCGTCGAGTTCGCCGCTGGAGCGCACCGACGCGAACGCGGGGCCCGCCTGTCCGGCTGCCGACGCATCGCCGGACGCAACCGTGCGCGTCGCGAGTACGGCCAGCGGCTTCACGGGGTCGTTGGAGCCCGCCGCGAGCCCGACGAGCAGCGTCGCGGCCCAGATCGCGAGCGCCGCACCGAGGCCACGACCGAGTCGGCGCCAGATCGACGCGGCGCCGGCATGCGGCGTGAACAGGCCGAGCGCCGCAGCCGCGACGAGCAGCCACAACGCAGCGAGCACCATCTTCAGCCCGCCCGCGAGCACCGGCCACACGATCCACAGCGCGGCCGCGAGCAGCACGATGCCGAAGAACACCTTCACGCCATCCATCCATGCGCCCGCGCGCGGCAGCACCGTGCCGGCACCGACGCCAACGACGAGCAGCGGCACGCCGAGCCCCAGTCCCATTGCGAACAGCGCAGCACCGCCGAGCCACGCATTGCCGGTGTGCGCGATGAACGCGAGCACTGCGAACAGCGGCGCCGTCATGCATGCGCCGACGACCAGCGCCGACAACGCGCCCATCGCCGCGACCGCGACGAAGTGACCGCCCTGCCGCGCGCGCGAAGCTTCGGCCGCGCCGTTCTGCCAGCGCTCGGGCAACGCGATGTCCTTGCCGGAAATCAGCGACACTGCGAATGCCGTGAGCAGCACGCCGAACGCGCCGAGCACCCACGGGTTCTGCAACCACGCGCCAAGGCTCTGGCCGACCAGCGCCGCAGCGATGCCCAGCACCGTATAGACGAGCGCCATGCCGACCACGTACGTCAGCGACAGCGCAAAGCCGCGCGCATGCGTCGCCCGCGTGCCTTGGCCGATGATGATCGCGGACACGATCGGAATCATCGGATACGAACAGGGCAGGAGACTCAGCACGACGCCCGCGACGAAATACAGCGCGACGATCGTGAAGAAGCCGTGCCCCTCGAGCAGCGACTGCGCGAAATCCGCGCTCGTGACCTTGTCGAACCAGTTGCCCGAGGCCGGTGCGCCGTCGGCCGGCACGGCCGCGCCCAGCGCCGCACCGTCGACCTTCACGACGTGCTCCGCGGGCGGATAGCAGATCCCTTCGTCGGCGCATCCCTGCGACGTCACCGCGAGCTCGAACGGTCCCGCCGCCTGCTTGACCGGCACGTGAATCACGACCTCGTCGCGATAGGTCTCGACTTCTTTTTGGAACGTCTGGTCGAACTTCACGTGACCGGCCGGGAACTGCGGATCGCCGAGCGTCACCTGCCCGCCCTTCACAGCGAACGCGAACCGCTCGCGGTACAGGTAATAGCCATGGGCGACCTTGAAGCGGACGTCCACCTGCCCCGGCGACTCGCTCGCGCTGAACTTGAACGCGACCGACGGATCGAGAAAATCGTCGGCCGCGCGCGCGACCGACACGCCGGCCAGCATGAACATGAACGACAACAGGACTGCGAGGACCCGCAGCGCGCGCACGCGCACGGAAAGCGCCATACCGTTAAACATGAAATAGACGTTGAGTTTCGCTGGTCACCCACTGGCCGTACGCGGCCGAAGCCGTCGCCTGCCACGAGACGACTTCCGGCGTCTCGTAAGGATGATGCGCGAGAATAAATCGCTCCAGTTCGAGCGAGCGCATGGGGCTCGTCTTGAACAGCAACTGGATCTCGTCGGCCGTCTCGACCTTGCCCTGCCAGTGGTAGCGCGACTTGATCGCACCGAGTTCCGACACGCACGCGGCAAGCCGCGCATCGAGCGCGCCGTCGGCGAGCGCCGCAGCCGTCGCCGCATCCGGCACCGTCGTGAGCATCAACACCACCATACGCGCCCTCCTGGCTGGTTTTTACCGGCTTGCGCCGCCACGATTCGCCCATCGAGGGCTCGTGACGACAGTTCCGTATCGTAGCGCAGCCCGCGCGACGCTGCCGGCCGCGGGCTGCGACAATCTTTCGCAGCCCGCGGCACTACAAAAAACAAAAAGGGCCAAGCAATCGCTCGGCCCTTTTCAGATACTGCTGCGTACTGGAAGCTTACTCGGCTTCTTGCACGTTTTCCGTTTCGTCGACTTCCGGACGATCGAGCAGCTCGACCAGTGCCATCGGTGCGTTGTCGCCGACGCGGAAGCCGAACTTCAGCACGCGCAGGTAGCCGCCCGGACGGTTCGCGAAACGCGGACCGAGCACGTCGAACAGCTTCGCCACCGAGTCACGATCGCGCAGGCGGTTGAACGCCAGGCGACGGTTTGCCAGCGACGGCTTCTTGCCGAGCGTGATCAGCGGCTCGACGACTTTACGGAGTTCCTTCGCCTTCGGCAGCGTCGTCTTGATGACTTCGTGCTCGATCAGCGAGTTGGACATGTTACGGAGCATAGCCAGACGGTGGCTGCTCGTGCGGTTCAGTTTCCGCAGACCATGACGATGGCGCATTTCAGTTTCCTTGATTCAAAGTTTTGATCCAGCTCTTCTATCGCACCGCTGGGGTGCACGGGCCGGTAACGAAAAAAGCAAGATGCGGATTTTAAAGGAAAATCCGCATCTTTGCCAACTACAGCAACAACCGGGCTTACTTGTCGAGACCAGCCGGCGGCCAGTTCTCGAGCTTCATGCCCAGCGTGAGACCGCGCGAAGCGAGCACTTCCTTGATCTCGTTGAGCGACTTGCGACCGAGGTTCGGCGTCTTCAGCAGCTCGTTTTCCGTGCGCTGGATCAGGTCGCCGATGTAGTAGATGTTCTCGGCCTTCAGGCAGTTCGCCGAACGAACCGTCAGCTCGAGATCGTCCACCGGACGCAGCAGGATCGGATCGATCTGCGGTGCGCGCGACGGTGCCTCGGCGGCCGTTTCCGTGCCTTCCAGCGCCGCGAACACGGACAGCTGGTCGACCAGGATGCGGGCCGATTGACGGATCGCTTCTTCCGGCGTGATCACGCCGCTCGTCTCGATGTTCATGACGAGCTTGTCGAGGTCGGTACGCTGCTCGACACGTGCGCTTTCGACCGCGTAGCTCACGCGGCGAACCGGCGAGAACGATGCGTCGAGGACGATGCGGCCGATGATCTTGGCCGTGTCTTCGCCGTAGCGACGGACGTTGCCCGGCACATAACCGCGACCCTTCTCGATCTTGATCTGAACGTCGAGCTTGCCGCCCTTCGACAGATGCGCGATCACGTGATTCGGGTTGATGACTTCGCAATCGTGAGCCAGCTCGATATCGCCGGCCGTGACGACGCCTTCGCCTTCCTTGCGCAGCGTAACCGTCACTTCGTCACGGTTATGCAGCTTGAACACCACGCCCTTCAGGTTCAGCAGCAGGTTGACGACGTCTTCTTGCACGCCATCAAGCGTCGAGTACTCGTGCACCACGCCTGCGATCGTCACTTCGGTCGGCGCGTAGCCAACCATCGACGACAGCAGCACGCGGCGAAGCGCATTGCCCAAGGTGTGGCCGTAACCGCGTTCGAACGGTTCCATGACCACCCTCGCGTGGTTCTCGCCCAGCGATTCCACGGCGATGATCTTGGGTTTCAGCAAACTGGTTTGCATGGGCTTTCCTTTTCAATACCCTCGGCTCGTTACACCGATAAGGCTGACCGGTAACAACCAGAAAATAAACAGCCGAGGCCCCCCCTTGCATAACGCAATCGGGGTACCTCGGCCGTCAATCGGATTAACGCGAATACAATTCGACGATCAGGCTTTCGTTGATGTCGCCTGCGATGTCAGCGCGTTCCGGCATTTGCTTGAACGTGCCTTCGAACTTCTTCGCATCGACTGCAACCCAGCTCGGCATGCCGCCTTGCTCGGCCAGCGACAGCGCTTCGACGATACGCGCCTGCTTCTTCGCCTTTTCGCGGATCGCGACGACGTCACCCGCCTTCACTTGCTGCGACGGCACGTTCGCGACGACGCCGTTCACGGTGATCGACTTGTGGCTCACCAGCTGACGCGCCTCAGCGCGGGTCGAGCCGAAGCCCATGCGATACACGACGTTGTCGAGACGCGACTCGAGCAGTTGCAGCAGGTTTTCACCCGTGTTGCCCTTGCGACGGTCGGCTTCAGCGAAGTAACGGCGGAACTGACGCTCCAGGACGCCGTAAATGCGCTTGACCTTTTGCTTTTCACGCAGCTGCGTACCATAGTCGGACGTACGTGCGCCCGAGGTACGGCCGTGCTGACCCGGCTTGCTGTCGAGCTTGCACTTGTCGGCGAGCGAGCGGCGCGCGCTCTTCAGGAACAGGTCGGTGCCTTCACGGCGGGACAGCTTGGCCTTGGGGCCGATATAACGTGCCACTTTGCATTCCTTTATCAATCAGTCACGCGGATCGAAATCCGCGCTAGTTCGCGCCCTTTGGGGCGAACGGTGGGCTTAGTCAATCAAAAAAGCAACGCCCGTCGACGCTACGCGGCGACAGGCAAATGTGCCAGCACGAACGTGCCAGCACATTCTTAGATACGACGGCGCTTCGGCGGACGGCAGCCGTTGTGCGGAATCGGGGTGACGTCCGAAATCGCGGTGATCTTGATGCCGAGGCCATGCAGTGCACGCACTGCCGACTCACGACCCGGGCCCGGGCCCTTGATCCGCACTTCCAGATTCTTCACGCCATATTCCATCGCCACGCGACCGGCCGACTCAGCAGCAACCTGAGCAGCGAACGGCGTCGACTTGCGCGAGCCCTTGAAGCCCTGGCCGCCCGACGTCGCCCATGCCAGTGCATTGCCCTGGCGATCGGTGATCGTGATGATCGTGTTGTTGAACGACGCGTGAACGTGAACCACGCCTTCAGCGACGTTCTTCTTAACCTTCTTGCGAACGCGTTGCGCCGCGGTGTTCGAAGCCTTAGCCATTACGTTTTCCTGTAACTGTCAGTTCCGCTTACTTCTTCAGCGCTTGCGCTGCACGACGCGGACCCTTGCGGGTACGTGCGTTCGTACGCGTACGCTGACCGCGCATCGGCAGGCCCTTGCGATGACGAACACCACGGTAGCAACCGAGGTCCATCAGGCGCTTGATGTTCATCGTCACTTCACGGCGCAGATCGCCTTCGACGATGAACTTGCCCACTTCTTCACGCAGCTTTTCGAGGTCTGCGTCGGTCAGGTCCTTGACCTTCTTCGAGAATTCCACGCCAGCTGCCGTGCAGATGCTGCGCGAGCGCGTGCGGCCGATACCGAAGATTGCCGTCAGGCCGATCTCGGTATGCTGGTGATTCGGGATGTTAACCCCTGCGATACGAGCCATTGTTTTTCCTCAAACAAAAAGCGCAAACAAACGCGCGGTCAGCCTTGGCGCTGCTTGTGGCGCGGATCCGAGCTGCAGATCACGCGAACGACGCCTTTGCGCTTGATGATCTTGCAATTGCGGCAAATGCGCTTAACCGATGCCATCACTTTCATGATAATACCCTTTTTTCAAATCACTTCGCCCGGAACACGATCCGCGCACGAGACAGATCGTAAGGCGTCAATTCAACCGTCACCTTGTCGCCTGGCAGGATGCGGATGTAGTGCATCCGCATCTTCCCGGAGATATGCCCCAACACGACATGGCCGTTTTCCAGCTTCACACGGAAGGTCGCATTCGGGAGGTTTTCGATCACCTCACCCTGCATCTGGATTACATCGTCTTTGGCCATAGTCCTTAATTAACGCATTGGGATGTTGCCGCCCTTGAAGTTTGCCTTCTTGAGCAGCGACTCATACTGTTGCGACATAACGTACGACTGCACCTGCGCCATGAAGTCCATCGTGACGACGACAATGATCAGCAGCGACGTTCCACCAAAATAAAACGGCACGTTCCAGCGCAGCACCAGGAATTCCGGCAGCAGACACACGAAGACGATGTAGATCGCACCCGCCAGCGTCAGACGCGTGAGGATACGGTCGATATATCGTGCGGTCTGATCGCCCGGACGAATGCCCGGAACAAACGCGCCGCTCTTCTTCAGGTTGTCCGCGGTTTCCCTGCTGTTGAACACCAATGCGGTGTAGAAGAAGCAGAAAAACACGATCGCCAGCGTGTACAGCAGCACATAGACCGGCTGGCCCGGCTTCAGCGCCTCCGCGACGTTATGCAACGTGTTGGAGATCCAGCTTCCCGACGGCTGACCCGTGCTGAACCAGCCGAGAATCGTGGCCGGGAACAGGATGATCGACGATGCGAAGATCGGCGGAATCACGCCCGACATGTTCAGCTTCAGCGGCAAGTGCGACGACTGGCCACCGTAGATCTTGTTGCCGACCTGGCGCTTCGCGTAGTTCACGAGGATCTTGCGCTGACCGCGTTCGATGAACACGACCAGGTAAGTCACCGCGGCAATCAGAACGACGATGATGATCGCCGAAATGATGCTCATCGAACCCGTGCGCACCAGCTCGAACAACCCACCGACGGCATTCGGGAACCCTGCTGCGATCCCGCCGAAGATGATGATCGAGATGCCGTTACCAAGACCACGCTCGGTGATCTGCTCACCCAGCCACATCAGGAACATCGTGCCGGTAACCAGCGTCACGACCGTCGTCAGCCGGAACAGCATGCCGGGGTCGATCACGAGGCCTGGCTGGTTTTCCAGCGCAGCCGCGATCCCGAACGCCTGGAAGGTCGCGAGCACCACGGTGAAATACCGCGTGTACTGCGTGATCTTCCGTTGCCCTGCCTGCCCTTCCTTCTTCAGCGCCTCGAGCTGCGGCGAAACGATCGCCAGCAACTGCATGATGATCGACGCCGAAATGTACGGCATGATCCCCAGCGCAAAGATCGTGAAGCGGGAAAGCGCGCCACCCGAGAACATGTTGAACATGCCCAGGATGCCGCCCGCCTGGCTCTGGAACAGCTTCGCCAGTTGATCCGGATCGATGCCCGGCACGGGGATGTGCGCGCCGATGCGATAGACGATCAGCGCCAGGAGCAGGAACATCGCTCGCCGACGCAGATCGCCGAATTTCGCCGTGCTTCGACCGGGTTTTGCAAGACTCGGGCTGTTAGCCAAGTACCTTCTCCGATGAATGCAAGTAACGACGCGCTACGCGTGTCACTCGGCGAACGAACCGCCAGCCGCTTCGATCGCAGCGCGCGCACCCTTGGTGGCACCGAGACCCTTCACGACGATCTTGCGCTTCAGTTCGCCCGTCGCGATGATCTTTGCGCTCTTCGTCAGCTCGCCGACCAGGCCGGCTTGCTTCAGTGCGAGCAGATCGATTTCATCGACCGGCAGCTTCTCGAGGTCGGAGAGGCGCACTTCACCGACGAATTCCTTCGTCAGCGAGGTGAAGCCGCGCTTCGGCAGACGACGTTGCAGCGGCATCTGACCGCCTTCGAAACCGACTTTGTGGAAGCCGCCCGAACGCGATTTCTGACCCTTGTGACCACGGCCAGCCGTCTTGCCGAGGCCCGAACCGATGCCGCGACCGACGCGACGCTTGGCGTGCTTGGCGCCAGCGGCCGGCTTCAGGTTATTCAATTCCATATCAACTCCTTGATCCGTAGGGCCGCTTACGCGATGACCTTAACGAGGTACGAGACCTTGTTGATCATGCCGCGGACCGCCGGCGTGTCCTGCAGCTCGCTAACCGAGTTGAGTCGGCGCAGGCCCAGGCCACGCACGGTCGCGCGGTGCGATTCGCGGGTCCCGATCAGGCTCTTAACGAGCTGAACCTTGACAGTTTTTTCAGACATGGTGACCACCCGGGCTTAGCCCAAAATATCTTCGACGGACTTGCCGCGCTTCGCCGCGATGTCTGCCGGGGTCGACTGCTTGCGCAGACCGTCCAGCGTGGCGCGAACGAGGTTGTACGGGTTCGTCGAACCGTGGCTCTTCGCCACGACGTTCTGAACGCCCATCACGTCGAACACTGCGCGCATCGGGCCGCCGGCGATCACGCCCGTACCTGCCTTCGCCGGAGCGAGGAGGACAGCGGATGCGCCATGCTTGCCGTGCACTTCGTGCTGCAGCGTGCCGTTCTTGAGCGGCACCTTGAACATGTTGCGGCGAGCTTGTTCCATTGCCTTCTGGACAGCGACCGGCACTTCCTTCGCCTTGCCCTTGCCCATACCGATACGGCCATCGCCGTCGCCAACCACGGTCAGTGCGGCGAAGCCGAGAATACGGCCACCCTTCACGACCTTGGTCACGCGGTTGACCGAAATCATCTTTTCGCGAAGGCCGTCGTCGCGCTCGTCAGCCTGAACTTTCGCTTGCATCTTTGCCATGACGAATTCCTTCCTTAGAACTTGAGCCCAGCTTCGCGAGCTGCCTCAGCCAGCGCCTTGACGCGGCCGTGGTAGCGGAAGCCCGAGCGGTCGAAGGCGACGGATTCGATGCCGGCGGCCTTTGCCTTCTCGGCAATACGCTTGCCGATCAGCGTCGCAGCATTAACGTTGCCACCCTTGCCCGACTTGTCGGCCAGTTCGGCGCGCACTTCTGCTTCGAGCGTCGACGCGCTGGCGAGCACCTTGGTGCCGCAGGGCGAGAACACTTGAGCGTAGATGTGCGTGTTCGTGCGATGCACGGCGAGACGCGCGACCTGCAGCTCAGCGATCTTGATACGCGTCTGGCGAGCGCGGCGCAGGCGAGATTGAGTCTTATCCATGATTGCGCACCCTTACTTCTTCTTCGTTTCTTTGAGGATCACAACCTCGTCGGAATAGCGCACGCCCTTGCCCTTGTAGGGCTCCGGCGGACGGTAACCGCGGACTTCCGCAGCCACTTGACCGACTTGTTGCTTGTTGATCCCCTTGATCACGATTTCGGTTTGCGTCGGGGTTTCAGCCTTGACGCCTTCCGGCATCTGGTGCACCACCGGGTGCGAGAAACCCAGCGACAGGTTCAGCTTGTCGCCTTGCGCCTGCGCACGATAACCGACGCCAACCAGCGTCAGCTTGCGCTCGAAACCCTTGGTCACGCCGTGCACGGCATTCGCGATGATCGCGCGCATCGTGCCCGACAGTGCATTTGCTTCGCGGCTTTCGTCGACCGGCGACAGATTCAGCGTGCCGTCGTTGTTCGCCACGTTCACGAGCGGATTGATCGCTTGCGTGATGGTGCCCAGCGGGCCCTTGACGGTGATTGCACCGTCGGCCAGCTTGACTTCCGCGCCTTGCAGCGCGATCGGGCTCTTACCTACTCGAGACATGTTTCTCTCTCCTCGGCTTTAAGCGACGTAGCAGATGACTTCGCCGCCGACGCCGGTAGCGCGCGCCTTGCGGTCGGTCATCACGCCCTTCGGCGTCGACACGATTGCCACGCCCAGGCCATTCATGACCTGCGGAATGTCGTTACGGCCGCGGTACACGCGCAGACCAGGCTTCGACACGCGCTCGAGGCGTTCGATGACCGGGCGACCTGCGTAGTACTTCAGCGCGATATTCAGTTCGGACTTCGCACCTTCCGCCTTGACGGCGAAATCGTCGATATAACCTTCGTCCTTCAGGACTTGCGCGATTGCAACCTTGACCTTCGACGAGGGCATCGCGACCGATACCTTCTCGACCATCTGCGCGTTGCGGATGCGAGTCAGCATATCGGCGATAGGATCACTCATGCTCATTTACGTTTCTCCTATTACCAGCTCGCCTTGGTCAGGCCAGGAATCTCGCCACGGAATGCGATTTCACGAATCTTGTTACGCGCGAGGCCGAATTTACGGAACGTGCCACGCGGACGGCCCGTGATCGCGCAGCGGTTACGCTGGCGGGTCGGGTTTGCGTTGCGGGGCAGTTGCTGCAGCTCAAGGCGTGCTTCGTAGCGCTCTTCTTCCGACTTGCTTTGGTCTTCGACGATCGCCTTCAGCGCTTCGCGCTTTGCTGCGAACTTCGCGACCAGGCGGGCGCGCTTCTTTTCACGTTCGATCAGTGCCAGTTTAGCCACGGTAACCTCAGTTTCTGAACGGGAACTTGAAGCTGGCGAGCAGAGCCTTTGCTTCGTCGTCGGTCTTCGCAGTCGTCGTGATGCTGATGTTCAGCCCACGCAGTGCGTCGATCTTGTCGTAGTCGATTTCGGGGAAAATGATCTGCTCTTTCACACCGATGTTGTAGTTGCCGCGGCCATCGAAAGCACGGCCCGACACACCGCGGAAGTCACGCACGCGGGGCAGGGCAACGGTCACGAAACGGTCGAGGAATTCGTACATCGCACGACCACGCAGCGTCACCATCGCGCCGATCGGGTAGCCCTGGCGGATCTTGAAGCCTGCGATTGCCTTGCGTGCCTTCGTGACGACCGGCTTCTGACCAGCGATCTTCGTGAGGTCGCCAACGGCGTTCTCGATGATCTTCTTGTCAGCGATCGCTTCGCCAAGACCCATGTTCAGCGTGATCTTGGTGATGCGCGGCACTTCCATGACCGACTTGTAACCGAACTTCTCGATCAGGCCGGGCACAACCTTTTCTTTGTAAAACTCTTGAAAACGAGCCATTTTTTACTCCGCTGCGTCAGGCGCTCAGTACGGCACCGGTCGTCTTCAGGAAGCGAACCTTCTTGCCTTCCTCGACCTTGATGCCAACACGCGACGCCTTGCCATTCGCGTCGACCAGTGCGACGTTCGAAATATGCAGGGGCATCGTCTTCGCTTCCACGCCACCCGTCGTACCCTTCATCGGGTTCGGCTTCACATGCTTCTTGACGAGGTTGATACCCTCAACCGTCACATGTTCTGCACCGACAGCCAGCACGACGCCGCGCTTGCCCTTGTCTTTGCCAGTGACGACGATAACTTCGTCACCTTTGCGAATCTTGTTCATCGCGACTCCTTACAGCACTTCCGGCGCCAGCGAAACGATCTTCATGAATCGTTCGCTACGCAGCTCACGCGTCACCGGCCCGAAGATACGGGTGCCGATCGGCTCAAGCTTGTTATTCAAAAGCACAGCGGCGTTGCCGTCGAACTTGATCAGCGAGCCGTCTTGACGGCGAACACCCTTGGCGGTGCGGACCACCACGGCGTTGTAGATTTCGCCTTTCTTCACGCGCCCGCGCGGCGTTGCTTCTTTGACGGTCACCTTGATGATGTCGCCAATGCCGGCATAACGACGCTTCGAGCCGCCGAGCACCTTGATGCACATGACTTCACGCGCACCCGTGTTGTCGGCTACTTCGAGCCGAGATTCGGTCTGGATCATGGTTTGTCTTTCCCAACTTAATCCGAATGCACCACCATGATGCATTCGGTCAGTCTTGGTCCCGTCAGCCAATCGGCTGCTTGGGTTGGAACAGCAGCGACGGCAAACGAAACCCGCCATCGCAATTCGGTGAATCTTTCGGACAGGCTGGCGCCAGTCCGCTTCCCCCACCAACTTCGCCCGCGACGGGGCTCCCATAAAGAGGGAAGACCGGGATTATAACAAATAATCCCGGTCACGCAAGCAAAAACTTTGCGATTTCAAGCACTTCTTGGCGAAGTGCCTGTTACTGCCAACTGCTCTGCCCGCTTAGATGACGCGAGCTGCTTCGACGAGGCGCGACACCGTCCAGGCCTTCGTCTTCGAAACAGGACGAGTTTCCTGGATTTCGACGAGATCGCCTTCGTTGCAGGTGTTCGCTTCATCATGCGCGTGGTACTTCTTCGAGCGCACGACGTACTTGCCGTAGATCGGGTGCTTGACGCGGTGCTCGATCAGCACGGTGACGGTCTTGTCCATCTTGTTGCTGACGACCCGACCGACCAGCGTCCGCTTCAGCGAGGTTTTCACGCTATCGTTCATTTCTGGTTCGCCTTCTGAGTCATGACGGTCCGCACACGTGCGATGTCGCGACGAACCTTCTTCAGCTGGCTCGTGTTCGTGAGCTGCTGGGTCGCGAGTTGCATGCGCAGGCCGAATTGCGCCTTCAGCAGGTCCGCCAGCTCCTTGTTGAGCGCGGCCTGGTCTTTCTGGAGAAGTTCGGAAGCCTTCATGTTTTCTCCTTAGGCGCCGAGCTGGCGCACGATGAACGTCGTCTTCAGCGGCAGCTTCGCTGCAGCCAGACGGAACGCTTCGCGTGCCAGTTCTTCGGTTACGCCGTCCATTTCATAGAGCATCTTGCCCGGCTGGATTTCGGCGACGTAGTACTCCGGGTTACCCTTACCGTTACCCATACGCACTTCTGCCGGCTTTTGCGAAATCGGCTTGTCCGGGAAGATTCGGATCCAGATGCGGCCGCCACGCTTGATGTGACGCGTCATTGCACGACGCGCCGCTTCAATTTGACGTGCGGTCAAACGACCGCGACCGATCGCCTTCAGGCCGAATTCACCGAACGACACTGCGTTGCCGCGCGTCGCCTTGCCAGTGTTACGACCCTTCTGCTCTTTACGATACTTTCTGCGTTTCGGTTGCAGCATCGTTATTCTCCAGTCTTGCCGTCTTCGGGCTTGCCGGCGCCACGGCGCGGTGCGCCACGACGAGCACCCGGAGCGCCGCCTTCGCCGTCACGGCGCGGACGACGGTCGCCCGGACGCGCATTGCGACGCGGACGCTTGTCTTCGGCTACTTCTTCGACCACCGGCGCGTCATTGCGGCCGAGCGTGTCGCCCTTGTACACCCAAACCTTGACGCCGATGATCCCGTAGGTCGTCTTCGCTTCCGAGGTTGCGTAGTCGATATCGGCACGCAGCGTGTGAAGGGGCACGCGACCTTCGCGATACCACTCCGTACGAGCGATTTCGATACCGTTCAGACGGCCTGCGCTCATGATCTTGATGCCCTGGGCACCCAGACGCATCGCGTTCTGCATCGCACGCTTCATCGCGCGACGGAACATGATCCGGCGCTCGAGCTGTTGCGTGATCGAGTCAGCGATCAGTTGCGCATCGGTTTCCGGCTTGCGGATTTCTTCGATGTTGACGTGAACCGGCACGCCCATGCGGCGTTGCAGTTCCGTCTTCAGCTGTTCGATATCCTCGCCCTTCTTGCCGATGACGACGCCCGGACGCGAGCTGTAAATCGTGATGCGCGCGTTCTTTGCCGGACGCTCGATGACGACCCGACCGACCGAAGCGTTCTTCAGCTTCTTCTTCAGGTATTCACGAACACCGATGTCTTCCTGCAGCATCGCCGCGAAATTGTTGTTGTTCGCGTACCAACGCGAAGCCCAATTGCGGCTGACAGCCAGGCGGAAGCCAGTCGGATGAATTTTCTGTCCCATCGTATGGCTCCTTAATTCCCGACCGTCACAGTGATGTGACAGGATTGCTTCTCGATGCGGTTACCGCGGCCCTTTGCGCGCGCGGTGAAACGCTTGAGCGATGCAGCCTTGTCGACGTAGATGCTCTTGATCTTGAGCTCGTCGATATCAGCGCCTTCGTTGTGCTCCGCATTCGCGATTGCCGACAGCACAACCTTCTTCACGATGCCAGCCGCCTTCTTCGGCGAGAACGTCAGAACGTTCAGCGCCTTGTCGACCGGCAAACCGCGGATCTGGTCAGCCACAAGGCGCGTTTTTTGCGCCGAGATGCGGGCACCGCGATGAATTGCTTTCACTTCCATCTTGATTGCCCCTTATTTCTTGGCCTTCTTGTCGGCCGCGTGACCCTTGAACGTACGGGTCAGTGCGAACTCGCCAAGCTTGTGGCCGACCATGTTTTCCGAGATGTACACCGGAACGTGTTGACGGCCGTTGTGAACAGCGATCGTCAGGCCGATGAAATCCGGCAGAATCGTCGAGCGACGCGACCAGGTCTTGATCGGCTTTTTGTCGCGCGAAGCTGCAGCCGCCTCAACTTTCTTCAGCAAATGGGCGTCGCAGAACGGACCTTTTTTTACAGAACGTGCCATTGCCTACTCCTTAACGCTTGTGACGGCGCTGGACGATCATCGTCGTCGTGCGCTTGTTGCTGCGGGTGCGGTAACCCTTAGCCGGCGTACCCCACGGGCTCACCGGGTCGCGACCTGCAGCCGTCTTGCCCTCACCACCACCGTGCGGGTGATCAACCGGGTTCATCGCAACGCCACGCACCGTCGGGCGGATACCGCGCCAGCGGTTCGCGCCAGCCTTGCCGATTTGGCGCAGGCTATGCTCTTCGTTGCCGACTTCACCGATCGTTGCACGGCACTCGATGTGCACGCGGCGGATTTCGCCCGAACGCAGACGAACCTGCGCGTAGACGCCTTCACGTGCCAGCAGCATGGCCGACGTGCCAGCCGAACGCGCCATTTGCGCGCCCTTGCCCGGCAGCATCTCGATGCAGTGGATCGTCGTACCGACCGGAATGTTGCGGATCGGCAGCGTGTTACCTGCACGGATCGGCGCTTCCGAACCCGACATCAGCTGTTGGCCGACGGTCAGGCCCTTCGGGGCGATGATGTAGCGACGCTCGCCGTCTGCGTAGAGCACCAGCGCGATGTTCGCGCTACGGTTCGGGTCGTATTCGAGACGCTCGACCTTTGCCGGGATGCCGTCCTTCGTGCGACGGAAATCGACGATACGGTAATGCTGCTTGTGACCACCACCCTTATGACGCGTGGTGATGCGGCCGTTGTTGTTACGGCCGGCGGTCGAGCTCTGCGAGTCGAGCAGTGCCGCGTACGGCTTGCCCTGGTGCAGATTCTTGTTGACCACCTTGACCATCGCGCGGCGACCCGGCGAAGTCGGTTTAACTTTCACGATTGCCATGATTACTTGGCCTCCGCTTCAAAGTTGATTTCCTGGCCGGGCTTCAGGCAAACGTACGCCTTCTTCACGTCCTTGCGACGGCCCATCGAACGGCCGAAGCGCTTTTGCTTGCCCTTCTGAACCAGCACGTTGACCGAATCAACTTCAACCTTGAACAGCAGCTCGACAGCCGCCTTCACTTCCTGCTTCGTGGCATCCGGTGCGACTTCGAACACGACTTGCTCGTTCTTGTCGGCAACCAGCGTCGCCTTTTCCGAGATCACCGGTGCGAGCAGGACCTGCATCAAACGATGATCGTTCTTGCGAATCTCGCTCATGACAGCAACTCCTCGATCTGGGCGACCGCAGCCTTCGTGACCAGCACTTTCTTGAAGTAGATCAGCGACAGCGGGTCTGCGTAGCGCGGCTCGACAATCGCCACGTGCGGCAGGTTGCGCGAAGCCAGGTACAGGTTCTCGTCGACCGTGTCCGTAATGATCAGCACGGAGTCGAGACCCATGGTCTTGAATTTGTCAGCCAGCAGCTTGGTCTTCGGCGCTTCGAGGATGATGTCCTCGACGACCGACAGACGACCTTCACGGGCCAGCTGCGAGAAGATCGAGCAGAGACCTGCGCGATGCATCTTCTTGTTGACCTTGTGCGAGAAGTTTTCTTCCGGCGAGTTCGGGAAGATGCGACCACCGCCACGCCACAGCGGGCTCGACGACATACCGGCACGAGCGCGGCCCGTACCCTTCTGACGCCACGGCTTCTTGGTGGTGTGCTTGACTTGCTCACGGTCCTTCTGTGCGCGGTTACCTTGGCGAGCATTCGCCTGGTACGCGACGACGACCTGGTGGATCAGCGCTTCGTTGTAGTCACGACCGAACACGACGTCCGACGCGTTGACCACTGCACCTTCCTGACCATTTTCGTTCAGGAGCTTGAGTTCCATTATTTCGCCCCCTTGGTCTTGACGGCCGGCGTCACGAAAACCTTGCCGCCCTTCGCGCCCGGAATCGCGCCCTTGACGAGCAGCAGCTTGCGCTCTGCGTCGATACGAGCGATTTCGAGGTTCTGCACCGTCACCGTAACGTCACCGAGGTGACCCGTCATGCGCTTACCCGGGAAAACGCGACCCGGATCCTGCGCCATACCGATCGAGCCCGGCACGTTGTGCGAGCGCGAGTTACCGTGGGTGGCACGGCCGGAGGAGAAGTTGTAACGCTTGATCGTACCAGCGTAGCCCTTACCGATCGACACGCCTTGCACGTCGACCTTCTGGCCCACTTCGAAAAGATCAGCACCGACCACGGCGCCATTCGACAGCTCTGCTGCCTTGGCCGCGTCAATGCGGAATTCCTTGAGGATTTCACCGGCTTCGACACCGGCTTTGGCGAGATGACCTGCCAGCGGCTTCGTCACGCGCGATGCGCGGCGGGAGCCGAATGCAACCTGCACGGCCGTGTAGCCGTCGGTTTCAACAGTCTTGATCTGCGTCACGCGGTTGTCCGACACGTCCAGCACGGTGACGGGAATCGAATCCCCTTCAGCCGTGAAGATACGGGTCATGCCAACCTTGCGACCTACGAGTCCAAGGCTCATCATTTTCTCCATTCCCGACTGCGATTGGTCGGGGCTGATTTACAAAATGCCGGGCACGCAAGGCCCAACTTTTTTACGCGAATACGCGAAAAGCCAAGCAGTATAGCCCGACTTCTCGATTTCCGCAAGCAATACAAAGACTTAGCACCACCCAGCAATCTGGATGGCGCCGAAAGCCTTACTGCAGCTTGATTTCCACGTCGACGCCAGCCGGCAGATCGAGCTTCATCAGCGCGTCAACCGTCTTGTCGGTCGGATCGACGATGTCCATCAGGCGCTGGTGGGTACGGATTTCGAGCTGATCGCGCGACGTCTTGTTGACGTGCGGCGAGCGCAGGATGTCAAAACGCTGAATGCGCGTCGGCAGCGGCACCGGGCCACGGACGATTGCGCCAGTCCGCTTCGCGGTATCGACGATTTCGGCAGCCGATTGATCGATCAGACGATAGTCGAAGGCCTTCAGGCGAATGCGGATTTTCTGTTGCTGCATGACGATTCCTTGAAAAGAGCGAGGCGATGTTGCATCGCCGGACACTAAAAGAACGCGAAACCTGTTGCCTGCGGGGAGCGAGGCGCCAGCTTCCGAACGGCACTTCCACTGCTAAGCCCGCGATTCTACACGAAAAATCGGAGTGGTGGTGTGCGTTTGTCAATACCGCAACGCGCACGCCACAAAGACAAAACCGGGTGCCAGATCAAACTGGACACCCGGTTTCGACGGTACGACTGCCTACCGTGGAATCGCGGACCCCGGAGGGATCCGCGGATCGTCGATGTTACTCGATGATCTTGGCGACGACGCCGGCGCCGACGGTACGGCCACCTTCGCGGATTGCGAAGCGCAGACCTTCTTCCATCGCGATCGGAGCGATCAGCTTCACCGTGATCGACACGTTGTCGCCCGGCATCACCATTTCCTTGTCCTTCGGCAGCTCGATCGAGCCCGTCACGTCCGTCGTACGGAAGTAGAACTGCGGACGGTAGTTGTTGAAGAACGGCGTGTGACGGCCGCCTTCGTCCTTGCTCAGCACGTACACTTCAGCCGTGAAGTGCGTGTGCGGCGTGATCGAACCCGGCTTCGCCAGAACCTGGCCACGCTCCACGTCTTCACGCTTCGTGCCGCGCAGCAGGATACCCACGTTGTCGCCTGCCTGACCTTGGTCCAGCAGCTTGCGGAACATTTCAACGCCCGTGCAGGTCGTCTTCACCGTCGGCTTGATACCGACGATTTCGATTTCCTCGCCGACCTTCACGATGCCGCGCTCGACACGACCCGTCACCACCGTACCACGGCCCGAGATCGAGAACACGTCTTCCACCGGCATCAGGAACGCGCCGTCAACTGCACGCTCCGGCGTCGGGATGTACGTGTCCAGTGCGTCTGCCAGGCTCATGATCGCCACTTCGCCCAGCTCGCCCGTGTCGCCTTCCAGCGCCAGCTTCGCCGAACCCTTCACGATCGGCGTGTCGTCGCCCGGGAAGTCGTACTTCGACAGGAGTTCGCGAACTTCCATCTCGACCAGCTCGAGCAGTTCAGCGTCGTCCACCATGTCGCACTTGTTCAGGAACACGATGATGTACGGAACGCCAACCTGACGCGCCAGCAGGATGTGCTCACGCGTTTGCGGCATCGGGCCGTCTGCTGCCGAGCAAACCAGGATCGCGCCGTCCATCTGCGCCGCACCCGTGATCATGTTCTTCACATAGTCAGCGTGGCCCGGGCAGTCGACGTGTGCGTAGTGGCGGTTTGCCGTTTCGTACTCGACGTGTGCCGTGTTGATCGTGATGCCGCGCGCCTTTTCTTCCGGTGCCGCGTCGATCTGGTCGTACGCCTTCGCTTCGCCGCCGAACTTCTTCGTCAGAACCGTCGTGATCGCTGCCGTCAGCGTCGTCTTGCCGTGGTCAACGTGACCAATCGTACCAACGTTGACGTGCGGCTTGGTCCGCTCAAACTTTTCTTTTGCCATGATTCTCTTCTTTCAAAAAATAATCGGTTGGTAGCTACAGATTTACTTCGACTTCGCGCTGATGATCGCTTCAGCAACGTTGCGCGGAGCTTCAGCGTAGTGCTTGAACTCCATCGTGTACGTTGCACGACCTTGCGTCAGCGAACGCAGCGACGTCGAGTAACCGAACATTTCCGACAGCGGCACTTCGGCGCGAACGATCTTGCCGCCGCCAACCATGTCTTCCATGCCCTGGACGATGCCGCGACGGCCCGACAGGTCGCCCATCACGTTGCCCATGTAGTCTTCCGGCGTCTCGACTTCGACAGCCATCATCGGCTCGAGGACGACCGGGTTCGCCTTGCGCATCGCTTCCTTGAACGCCATCGAACCGGCCATGCGGAACGCGTTTTCGTTCGAGTCAACGTCGTGGTACGAACCGAACGTCAGGTGAACCTTCACGTCGACGACCGGGAAGCCAGCCAGCACGCCCGACTTCAGCGTGTCCTGGATACCCTTGTCGACCGCCGGGATGTATTCACGCGGAATCACACCACCCTTGATCTCGTCGAAGAACTCGTAGCCCTTGCCTTGTTCGTTCGGCTCGAGCGTGATGACCGCGTGACCGTACTGGCCGCGACCACCCGACTGTTTGACGAACTTGCCGTCGACGTCCTTCGCCGTCGAACGGATCGTTTCGCGGTATGCAACCTGCGGCTTGCCGACGGTCGCTTCCACGCCGAATTCACGCTTCATCCGGTCAACCAGAATTTCGAGGTGGAGCTCGCCCATGCCCGAAATGATGGTCTGGCCCGACTCTTCGTCGGTCTGCACGCGGAACGACGGGTCTTCCTGCGCCAGACGGTTCAGCGCGAGGCCCATCTTTTCCTGGTCAGCCTTGGTCTTCGGCTCGACAGCCTGCGAAATCACCGGCTCCGGGAACACCATGCGCTCGAGAACGATCGGGTTCGCCGGGTCGCACAGCGTGTCGCCCGTGGTCGCTTCCTTCAGGCCGACCGCAGCAGCGATGTCGCCTGCGCGGACTTCCTTGATTTCTTCACGCTGGTTCGCGTGCATCTGCAGAATACGGCCGAGGCGTTCCTTCTTGCCCTTGGTCGAGTTCAGCAGCGTGTCGCCCGAGTTGACGACGCCCGAGTACACACGGAAGAAGATCAGCTGGCCGACGAACGGGTCGGTCATGATCTTGAACGCGAGCGACGAGAACTTCTCGTCGTCCGACGCCTTGCGCTCCGCTTCTTCGCCGTTTTCGAGCTCGCCCTTGACCGGCGGGATGTCGACCGGCGACGGCAGGAAGTCGATCACGGCGTCGAGCATACGCTGCACGCCCTTGTTCTTGAACGCGGTACCACACAGCATCGGCTGGATTTCGCACGCGATCGTACGGTCGCGCAGAGCCTTGACGATGTCGGCTTCCGGCAGATCGCCTTCTTCCAGGTACTTGTTCATCAGGTCTTCGCTGGCTTCAGCAGCCACTTCGACCATCTTTTCGCGCCATTCCTTGCAGGTCTCGGCGAGCTCGGCCGGGATGTCGACGTAGTCGAACTTCGTGCCTTGCGACGCTTCGTCCCAAATGATCGCCTTCATCTTGATCAGGTCGACCACGCCCTTGAAGTTTTCTTCCGAGCCGATCGGCACCACGACCGGAACCGGATTCGCCTTCAGGCGCAGGCGGAGCTGGTCGTAGACCTTGAAGAAGTTCGCGCCGGTACGGTCCATCTTGTTGACGAACGCGAGACGGGGCACCTTGTACTTGTTAGCCTGGCGCCACACCGTTTCCGACTGCGGCTGCACGCCGCCCACTGCGCAGTACACCATGCACGCGCCGTCGAGCACGCGCATCGAGCGCTCCACTTCGATCGTGAAGTCGACGTGCCCCGGGGTGTCGATGATGTTGATGCGGTGTTCCGGATAGTTGCCGCCCATGCCCTTCCAGAAGGCCGTGGTAGCAGCGGACGTGATCGTGATGCCACGCTCCTGTTCCTGCTCCATCCAGTCCATCGTGGCTGCGCCGTCGTGAACTTCACCGATCTTGTGGTTCACACCGGTGTAAAACAGAATGCGCTCGGTCGTCGTCGTCTTGCCGGCGTCGATGTGAGCGCTAATACCGATATTGCGGTAGCGCTCGATAGGAGTCTTGCGAGCCACTTTGATCCTCTACTGGGATGACACGATGCAGCCCTGCTGCATCATGCTTCAACACAAACGGGCGAGGCGCCTGAAAAGCGCACCCGCCCGGAATTTATTTCCGCTAACAGCCCAGCCAGGCGCTTAGAAACGGAAATGCGAGAACGCGCGGTTGGCTTCTGCCATGCGGTGAACTTCATCGCGCTTCTTCATCGCGCCGCCACGGCCTTCGGCCGCTTCGGAGAGTTCACCTGCCAGGCGCAGGGCCATCGACTTCTCGCTGCGCTTCTTCGCAGCCTCACGCAGCCAGCGCATCGCCAATGCCATACGACGCGACGGGCGCACTTCGACCGGAACTTGATAGTTGGCACCACCAACGCGACGGCTCTTCACTTCGACCACCGGCTTCACGTTGTTGAGCGCAACGGTGAACACTTCCAGCGGGTCCTTGCCACCCTTGGTCTGGATTTGTTCGAATGCGCCATAAACGATGCGCTCTGCGACCGACTTCTTGCCGGACAGCATCAGCATGTTCATGAACTTGGCTACATCAACGTTGCCGAACTTCGGATCCGGCAACACTTCCCGCTTGGGGACTTCGCGACGACGCGGCATGATTCTTCCTTTACCTGTTCAGTTGGAGCTGCATTCAGCCCCACGGCCACCAACAAACCCGATCACATCTTCACGACTAACCAGCTTGGCCGGGTGACCACTTACTCGACAGCACCGGCAATCCGGCACTCCCGCCTTGACCGCCCTGCGGCGATCCCTGATCAAAAACTGCTTACTTGGCAGCCTTTGCACGCTTCGCGCCGTACTTCGAGCGCGCTTGCTTACGGTCCTTGACGCCCTGGGTATCCAGCGAGCCGCGAACCATGTGGTAACGCACACCCGGCAAGTCCTTCACACGGCCGCCGCGGATCAGCACAACCGAGTGTTCCTGCAGGTTGTGGCCTTCACCGCCGATGTACGAAATCACTTCGAAGCCGTTCGTCAGACGAACCTTGGCGACCTTACGGAGTGCCGAGTTAGGCTTCTTCGGCGTCGTCGTGTACACACGGGTGCACACGCCGCGACGCTGGGGGCAGTCCTGCAGGGCCGGGCTCTTGCTCTTCGTCGTTTCCGACTGACGGCCTTTGCGAACCAGTTGGTTGATGGTTGGCATTGTTTATTCCTGAAATTGAACAAAATCTGCACATCGATTTCGGGCAAAGCGAGAATCGACGCACAGTTGATTTCCGAACTGGCGATACGGACACGAACTTTCGAACGCGGCTCGACCCACCGAATACCGGAACCCAGCATCATATGCCGGAAATGCCAACGAAGTCAACGGCTTGCGTGATTTGCCAACCGCGCGGGCGGTTTACCGGAAGGGTCGGAACACCTGTGTCATGCCGATTCGACGACGTCGATGATTTCGTCGCCGAAGCGTTCCAGCTTGCGCACACCCATGCCGGGGATATGGCGCAGGTCGTCGATCGTCTCCGGCGCATTGCGCGCAATTTCGGCCAGCGTCGCGTCGTGGAAGATCACGTAGGCCGGCACGCCGTCGGACTTCGCGGTTTCCGCGCGCCACGCGCGCAGCGCATCCCAGCGTGCGCGCTCGCGCGTGCCCATGCCGGCCGTCGGGTCGACCCGCGTGCCGCTGCGGCTCGACGACTGGCGCGTGCGCTGCGGCTTCACGTAGCGGCGCAGCGTGACCTTCTCCTCGTTCTTCAGCACCGGCTTCGCGGCCTCGGTCAGCATCAGCGCGCCGAAGCCGCCATGGTCGACCGCCAGATAGCCATACGCCACGAGCTGCCGGAAAATCGCGCGCCACTCGGGCTCGGACAGCGACGCGCCGATCCCGAACGTACTGAGCTGGTCGTGGCCGCGCTGCAGCACCTTCTCGGTGCGGCCGCCACGCAGAATCTCGATCAGATGGCTCGAGCCGAAATTGAAGCCGCTCGCGCGCTGCGCGCGGAATACGCACGACAGCGCCATCTGCGCCTCGCGCGTCGCGTCCCACGAATCGGGCGGTTCGAGGCACGTGTCGCAGTTGCCGCACGGGTGGCTCGCCTCGCCGAAGTAGTTCAGAAGCCGCACGCGCCGGCACGAGATCGTCTCGCACAGTCCGAGCAGCGCATCGAGCTTCGACGTCTGTACGCGCTTGTGCGCGTCGTCCGCATCGGACTCGTCGATCATCTTGCGCTGCTGGACGACGTCGCCGAGCCCATACGCCATCCACGCGTTTGCCGGCATCCCGTCGCGGCCCGCACGGCCGGTTTCCTGGTAGTAGCCTTCGACACTCTTCGGCAAATCGAGGTGGGCGACGAAGCGCACGTCCGGCTTGTCGATGCCCATGCCGAACGCGATGGTCGCGCACATCACGATGCCTTCCTCCCGCTGGAACATTTCCTGGTGCTTCTGCCGCACCTCGAACTCCATCCCCGCGTGATACGGTAGCGCGCGCACGCCCTGCGCCTTGAGCCATTCGGCCGTTTCCTCGACCTTGCGGCGCGACAGGCAGTAGACGACACCGGCGTCGGTCGTGCCGTCGGCATTCGTGTGTTCGGCGCGGATGAAATCGAGCAACTGCGAACGCGCGTTGTCCTTTTCGACGATCCGGTAGCGGATGTTCGGGCGGTCGAAGCTCGACACGAACACGCGGGCGTCGTCGAGCGCGAGACGATGGATGATCTCGTCGCGCGTGATCGCATCGGCCGTCGCGGTCAGCGCGATACGCGGCACCGACGGGAACCGCTCGTGCAGCACCGACAACTGAATGTATTCCGGACGGAAATCGTGCCCCCATTGCGACACGCAGTGCGCTTCGTCGATCGCGAACAAGCCGATCTTCGCGCGCTCGAGCAGGTCGAGGAAGCGCCCCGTCATCAGGCGCTCCGGCGCGACGTACAACAGGTCGATTTCGCCTTCGCGCAGCGCACGCTCCGTGGCCGCGGCCTCGGCGCCCGACAGCGTCGAGTTCAGGTAGGCCGCGCGCACGCCGACTTCGCTCAACGCCGCGACCTGGTCCTGCATCAGCGCGATCAGCGGCGACACGACGATGCCGGCGCCCTGCCCGGCCTCGCGGCGCAGCAGCGCCGGAATCTGGTAGCACAGCGATTTGCCGCCGCCAGTCGGCATCAGCACGAGGCAATCGCCGCCGCCGGCGACGTGTTCGACGATCTCGCCCTGCTGGCCGCGAAATGCGGAATAACCAAAGACTTCGTCGAGGATTTCGAGGGCGCGGGACATGAATGATGAGAACGAGGACGGCGGAACGATGACCGCGATTTTAACAACCCGCTCGCGCGACGCGCGGCGAATCGTGCAACGTTGGCCGATCGGCAGGGTTCGTGCACGCGCATGACGGGCCTGCGCAAGCGTGCGGCAAGCCCGTCATGCACGTGAACGACGTATAAAAAAAACCGCCCGGCGAACCGGGCGGTTTCGATGACAGCGAATACGCAACGTGAGGCGGCTCGCGCCGCCCCGCGCTTATTCGGCTGCCGGGTGTTGCGGCTCTTCCGCAGGCGCGCTCGGCGTGCCGAAGTCGAATGCCTCTTCCGCTGCGATCTGATCGAAACGCTCGCGATCGGACATCTCCTTCGCCTTGCGTGCCTTGTGGAACGCGAGACCCGTACCGGCCGGGATCAGACGGCCGACGATCACGTTTTCCTTCAGGCCGCGCAGATCGTCGCGCTTGCCCATGATCGCCGCTTCGGTCAGCACGCGGGTCGTTTCCTGGAACGATGCCGCGGAGATGAACGAGTCGGTCGACAGCGACGCCTTCGTGATACCGAGGAGCACGTTGTCGTACGACGCCGGACGCTTGCCCTCGGCGATCATGCGATCGTTCTCGTCCAGCATGTCGGAACGCTCGACCTGTTCGCCCGGGATGAAGCGCGTATCACCGTTGTCGGTGATCTGCACACGACGCAGCATCTGGCGAACGATCACCTCGATGTGCTTGTCGTTGATCTTCACGCCCTGCAGACGATACACGTCCTGCACTTCGTCGACGATGTAGCGCGACAGCGCCTCGATACCCTGCAGACGCAGGATGTCGTGCGGATCGGCCGGGCCGTCCACGATCATTTCGCCCTTGTTGACGACCTGAGCATCGTGGACCAGCACCTGCTTTTCCTTCGCGATCAGGAACTCGTGCTGATTGCCTTCGAGGTCCGTGATGACGAGACGCTGCTTGCCCTTCGTGTCCTTGCCGAACGACGTCGTGCCGGTGACTTCCGCGAGAATGCCGGCATCCTTCGGCGAACGCGCTTCGAACAGTTCCGCCACCCGCGGCAGACCGCCGGTAATGTCACGCGTCTTCTGCGCTTCGGTCGGGATACGTGCAAGCACTTCACCCACCTGCACTTGCTGGCCGTCCTTCACGGTGATCAGTGCACCGACCTGGAAGCCGATCTGCACTGCGTGTTCCGTGCCCGGGATCTTCACTTCTTCGCCGTTCGCGTCGAGCAGCTTCACCTGCGGACGCACGCTCTTCGAAGCTTGCGAACCGCGACGCTTCACGTCGATCACGACCAGCGTCGACAGGCCGGTCACGTCGTCGATCTGCTTCGCGACGGTTACGCCTTCCTCGACGTTCTCGAACTTCACCGTACCACCGTACTCGGTGATGATCGGACGCGTCATCGGATCCCACGTCGCCAGCTGCGTGCCGGCCTTGATCGCCGCACCGTCGAGCTGCAGCAGCGTCGCGCCGTACGGGATCTTGTGACGTTCGCGCTCGCGGCCGATATCGTCGGTGATCAGCGCCTCGCCCGAACGCGAGATGACGATCTGTTCGCCCTTCGCGTTGGTGACGTAACGCATCGTCGCCGTGAAACGCACGATACCGTTGCTCTTCGCTTCGACCGACGACGCCACTGCCGCACGCGATGCCGCACCACCGATGTGGAACGTACGCATCGTCAGCTGCGTGCCCGGTTCACCGATCGACTGTGCCGCGATCACGCCGACTGCTTCGCCGACGTTCACGAGCGAGCCGCGGCCGAGGTCACGGCCGTAGCAGGCTGCGCACAGACCGTAACGCGTTTCGCAGGTCAGCGGCGTGCGCACGCGCACTTCGTCGATGCCGAGGCGTTCGATTTCCTCGACCGCCGTTTCGTCGAGCAGCGTGCCCGATTCGTACAGCGTTTCCTGCGTTTCCGGGTTCACGACGTCCGCGACCGCGACGCGGCCGAGGATACGGTCGCGCAGTGCCTCGACGACTTCACCGCCTTCGACCAGCGCCTTCATCGCCACGCCGTTCGACGTGCCGCAATCGTCCTCGACCACCACCAGATCCTGCGTGACGTCGACGAGACGACGGGTCAGGTAACCCGAGTTTGCCGTCTTCAGTGCCGTATCAGCCAGACCCTTACGTGCACCGTGGGTCGAGATGAAGTACTGCAACACGTTCAGGCCTTCGCGGAAGTTCGCGGTAATCGGCGTCTCGATAATCGAGCCGTCCGGCTTCGCCATCAGGCCACGCATACCGGCCAGCTGACGAATCTGCACCGCCGAACCCCGGGCGCCCGAGTCGGCCATCATGTAGATCGAGTTGAACGACTCCTGGCGCGTCTCGTTGCCGTCGCGGTCGATCACCGGCTCCGTCGACAGCTGCTCCATCATCGCCTTGCCGACCGCTTCCGACGTCGCCGACCAGATGTCGACCACGTTGTTGTAGCGTTCCTGGGCGGTGACGAGACCCGACATGTACTGGCGGTCGTACTCCTTCACCTTCTTCGCGGCGTCGCCGACGATCGTTTCCTTCTGCGGCGGCACGAGCATGTCGTCCACGCAGATCGAAATGCCGGCGCGCGTCGCGAGACGGAAACCCGACTGCATCAGCTGATCGGCGAACACCACCGTCGCGCGCAGACCGCACTTGCGGAACGCCGTGTTGATCAGGCGCGAGATTTCCTTCTTCTTCAGCGGCTTGTTCAGCACCGAGAACGGCAGGCCGTGCGGCAGGATCTCCGACAGGATCGCGCGACCGACGGTCGTCGCGTACAGCGTGATCTTCGGCACGAATGCCGGTGCGCCTTCCGACTTGTCTTCGTTGTGGACCATTTCGGTGATCCGCACGTTGACGCGCGATGCCAGCTCGACTTCCTTGTTCTCGTACGCGCGGATCACTTCCGACACGCCGGTGAACGACAGGCCTTCGCCCTTGCCGTTGATCGCTTCGCGGGTCGCGTAGTACAGACCCAGCACGATATCCTGCGACGGCACGATCGACGGATCGCCGTTGGCCGGGAACAGCACGTTGTTCGACGCCAGCATCAGCGTGCGCGCTTCCATCTGCGCTTCGAGCGACAGCGGCACGTGAACGGCCATCTGGTCACCGTCGAAGTCGGCGTTGAACGCCGCGCAGACGAGCGGGTGCAGCTGGATCGCCTTGCCTTCGATCAGCACGGGCTCGAACGCCTGGATACCGAGACGGTGCAGCGTCGGCGCACGGTTCAGCATCACCGGGTGCTCGCGGATCACCTCTTCGAGGATGTCCCACACCACCGGCGTCTGGTTCTCGACTTCCTTCTTCGCCGCCTTGATGGTCGTCGCGACGCCCATCACTTCCAGCTTGTTGAAGATGAACGGCTTGAACAGCTCGAGCGCCATCAGCTTCGGCAGACCGCACTGGTGCAGCTTCAGCGTCGGGCCGACCACGATGACCGAACGGCCCGAGTAGTCGACGCGCTTGCCCAGCAGGTTCTGACGGAAACGACCGCCCTTGCCCTTGATCATGTCGGCGAGCGACTTCAGCGGACGCTTGTTCGCGCCCGTCATCGCCTTGCCGCGACGACCGTTGTCGAGCAGCGAGTCGACGGCTTCCTGCAGCATCCGCTTTTCGTTGCGGACGATGATTTCAGGGGCCTTCAGCTCGAGCAGACGCTTCAACCGGTTGTTACGGTTGATCACGCGGCGATACAGGTCGTTCAGGTCCGACGTCGCGAAACGGCCGCCGTCCAGCGGCACGAGCGGACGCAGTTCCGGCGGCAGCACCGGCAGCACTTCGAGGATCATCCACTCGGGCTTGATGCCCGAGCGCTGGAATGCCTCGAGGACCTTCAGGCGCTTCGCGTACTTCTTGATCTTCGCTTCCGAGCCGGTGTTCTTCAGCTCGGTGCGCAGCGTCTCGACCTGCTCGTCGATATTGATCGCGCGCAGCAGTTCACGCACGCCTTCCGCGCCCATCTCGGCACGGAATTCGTCGCCGTATTCCTCGACCTTGTTGTAGTAATCCTCTTCGGTCATGATCTGCCGCGCCTTCAGCGGCGTCATGCCCGGTTCGATCACCACATACGCTTCGAAGTACAGCACGCGTTCGATGTCGCGCAGCGTCATGTCGAGCACCATGCCCAGACGCGACGGCAGCGACTTCAGGAACCAGATGTGCGCGACCGGCGAGGCCAGTTCGATGTGGCCCATGCGTTCGCGACGCACCTTCGCCAGCGTCACTTCGACGCCGCACTTCTCGCAGATCACGCCGCGGTGCTTCAGACGCTTGTACTTGCCGCACAGGCACTCGTAGTCCTTGATCGGCCCGAAGATCTTCGCGCAGAAGAGACCATCGCGTTCCGGCTTGAACGTACGGTAGTTGATGGTCTCCGGCTTCTTCACTTCACCGAACGACCACGAACGGATCTTGTCGGGCGAGGCCAGACCGATCTTGATCGCGTCGAAAACTTCTTCCTGTTGGACTTGCTTGAATAGATCGAGCAGAGCTTTCATTGCTTTCTCTCCGTAGTCCGATTAATTGCGGTCGAGATCGATATCGATACCGAGCGAGCGGATTTCCTTCACGAGCACGTTGAAGGATTCCGGCATGCCTGCATCGATCACGTGATCGCCCTTGACGAGGTTTTCGTACACCTTCGTCCGGCCGGTCACGTCGTCCGACTTCACCGTCAGCATTTCCTGCAGCACGTAGGACGCGCCGTACGCTTCGAGTGCCCACACTTCCATTTCACCGAAACGCTGGCCACCGAACTGCGCCTTACCGCCCAGCGGCTGCTGCGTGACGAGCGAGTACGGGCCCGTCGAACGCGCGTGCATCTTGTCGTCGACCAAGTGGTGCAGCTTCAGGTAGTGCATGTAGCCGAGCGTCACGCGACGTTCGAACATTTCACCCGTGCGGCCGTCGTACAGGCGGACCTGGTTCTTCGACGGGTTCATGCCGAGCTGTTCCGCGATGTCGTCCGGGAACGCGAGGTCGAGCATCTTGCCCATTTCTTCCTCGGTCGCACCGTCGAACACCGGCGTTGCGAACGGCACACCTTCGCGCAGGTTCTTCGCGAGTTCGAGGATCTCGTCGTCGGTGAAGCTTTCCAGATCTTCCTGGCGGCCCGACTCGTTGTAGATCTTCGTCAGGAACACGCGCAGTTCCTCGATCTTCGCCTGACGCTGCAGCATTTCGCCGATACGCCAGCCGAGGCCCTTCGCGGCCCAGCCGAGGTGCACTTCCAGAACCTGACCCACGTTCATCCGCGACGGCACGCCGAGCGGGTTCAGCACGACGTCTGCCGGACGGCCGTCGGCCATGTACGGCATGTCTTCGATCGGGACGATCTTCGACACGACACCCTTGTTACCGTGGCGGCCTGCCATCTTGTCGCCAGGCTGCAGGCGGCGCTTCACCGCGAGGTACACCTTGACCATCTTCAGCACGCCCGGCGGCAGTTCGTCGCCTTGCGTGAGCTTCTTGCGCTTCTCTTCGAACGCGAGATCGAACTGGTGACGCTTTTCTTCGATCGAGTTCTTGATCGCTTCGAGCGATGCCGCTGCTTCGTCGTCCGCGAGGCGGATGTCGAACCAGTGGTAGTGGTCGAGGTCTTCCAGGTAAGCCTGGTCGATCTTCGTGCCCTTCGCGAGCTTCTTCGGACCGCCGTTCGCGACCTTGCCCACGAGCATCCGTGCGAGGCGCTGGAACGCGTCGCCTTCCACGATGCGCAGCTGGTCGTTCAGGTCGAGGCGGTAGCGCTTCAGTTCGTCGTCGATGATCTGTTGCGCACGCTTGTCGCGCTGGATGCCTTCACGCGTAAATACCTGGACGTCGATCACGGTGCCGCTCATGCCCGACGGCACGCGCAGCGACGTGTCCTTCACGTCCGAAGCCTTCTCGCCGAAGATCGCGCGCAGCAGCTTCTCTTCCGGCGTCAGCTGGGTCTCGCCCTTCGGCGTGACCTTGCCGACCAGCACGTCGCCCGCTTCGACTTCCGCACCGATGTACACGATGCCCGATTCGTCGAGACGGCCGAGCTGGACTTCCGCCAGGTTCGAGATGTCGCGCGTGATTTCTTCCGGCCCGAGCTTCGTGTCGCGTGCAACGACGTTCAGCTCTTCGATGTGGATCGACGTGTAGCGATCGTCGGCCACGACCTTCTCCGAGATCAGGATCGAGTCCTCGAAGTTGTAGCCGTTCCACGGCATGAACGCGATCAGCATGTTCTGGCCGAGCGCGAGCTCGCCCAGGTCCGTCGATGCGCCGTCGGCCAGCACGTCGCCGCGCGAGACCTTGTCGCCCATCTTCACGATCGGACGCTGGTTGATGTTCGTGTTCTGGTTCGAACGCGTGTACTTGATCAGGTTGTAGATGTCGACACCGACTTCACCCGCGACCGCTTCGTCGTCGTTCACGCGAATCACGATACGGCCTGCGTCGACATAGTCGACGACGCCGCCGCGGAACGCCTGAACCGTCGTGCCCGAGTCGACCGCACAGGTGCGCTCGATGCCCGTACCGACGACCGGCTTTTCCGGACGCAGACACGGCACGGCCTGACGCTGCATGTTCGAACCCATCAGTGCACGGTTCGCGTCGTCGTGCTCGAGGAACGGGATCAGCGAAGCTGCAACCGACACGATCTGCGACGGCGCGACGTCCATGTACTGGATGCGATCCGGCGTGACCATCATCGTTTCGCCGGCTTCACGCGACGACACGAGTTCGTCGACCAGCGTGCCGTTCTCGTCGATCGCGGCGTTCGCCTGCGCGATCATGTAGCGGCCTTCCTCGATCGCCGACAGGTAGTCGATCTGGTCGGTCACCTTGCTGTCCACGACCTTGCGGTACGGCGTCTCGAGGAAGCCGTACTCGTTCAGGTGCGCATACAGTGCGAGCGAGTTGATCAGACCGATGTTCGGACCTTCCGGCGTTTCGATCGGGCACACGCGGCCATAGTGGGTCGGGTGCACGTCACGCACTTCGAAGCCTGCGCGTTCGCGCGTCAGACCGCCCGGGCCCAGTGCGGAAACACGGCGCTTGTGCGTGATTTCCGACAGCGGGTTGGTCTGGTCCATGAACTGCGACAGCTGCGACGAACCGAAGAACTCGCGGATCGCCGACGAAATCGGCTTCGAGTTGATCAGGTCATGCGGCATCAGGTTTTCGCTTTCGGCCTGGCCGAGGCGTTCCTTGACCGCGCGCTCGACACGCACGAGACCCGCGCGGAACTGGTTTTCCGCCAGTTCGCCGACGCAACGCACGCGACGGTTGCCGAGGTGGTCGATGTCGTCCACTTCGCCCTTGCCGTTGCGCAGTTCGACGAGGATCTTGATCGTCGCGAGGATGTCGTCGTCCTGCAGCGTCATCGGGCCGGTGATCTCGTCACGGCTGACGCGGCGGTTGAACTTCATACGGCCGACCTTCGACAGGTCGTACGCTTCTTCGCTGTAGAACAGACGGTTGAACAGCGCCTCGACCGCTTCTTCGGTCGGCGGCTCGCCCGGACGCATCATGCGGTAGATCGCGATGCGCGCGGCCGTCTTGTCGGTCGTTTCGTCGACACGCAGCGTCGACGAGATGTACGGACCCTGGTCCAGATCGTTCGTATAGAGCGTCTGGATGTCCTTGATGCCCGCTTCACGCAGCTTCTCGAGCACGCTTTCCGTGACTTCGTCGTTCGCGCTCGCGATCACTTCGCCGGTATCGCCATCGACGACGTTCTTCGCCAGCACGCGGCCGAGCAGATAGTCTTCCGGCACCGAGATGAACTTGGTCTTGGCGGCTTCGAGGTCGCGAATGTGCTTCGCGTTGATCCGCTTGTCCTTCTGGACGATGACCTTGCCATCACGATCCGTGATGTCGAAACGCGCGACTTCACCACGCAGGCGCTCGGGCACGAACTCGAGTTGTGCGCCTTCGTCCATCAGCGTGAAGTTGTCGAATACGAAGAAGTTCGCGAGGATCTGTTCCGGCGTGAGGCCGATGGCCTTCAGCAGGATCGTGACCGGCATCTTGCGGCGACGGTCGACGCGGAAGTACAGGATGTCCTTCGGATCGAATTCGAAGTCGAGCCACGAGCCGCGGTACGGAATGATCCGTGCCGAGAACAGCAGCTTGCCCGAGCTGTGCGTCTTGCCCTTGTCGTGTTCGAAGAACACGCCCGGCGAACGGTGCAGCTGCGAGACGATGACACGCTCGGTGCCGTTGATGACGAACGAGCCCGTCGGCGTCATGAGCGGCATTTCGCCCATGTACACTTCCTGCTCTTTCACTTCCTTGACGACCGGCTTGTTCGGCGATTCCTTGTCGAGGATGACAAGGCGGACCTTCGCGCGCAGCGCGGAGCAGTACGTCAGGCCACGCTGCTGGCATTCCTTGATGTTGAATGCCGGCGAGGACAGCGCATAGCTCACGAACTCGAGGCGCGCGAAACCGTTGTGCGAAACAATGGGAAATACCGATGTGAACGCGGCCTGCAAACCTTCAGGCTTGCGTTGTGTGGCCGGCACATCGGCTTGCAGAAACGTGCTGAATGATTCAAGCTGGGTGGCCAGCAAGAACGGAACTTGGTGAACGATGGGGCGCTTCGCGAAACTCTTGCGAATGCGCTTCTTCTCGGTGAAGGAATATTGCATACGATCTCCGAATCACGGCGGGTGCTATCGAGGCGGAATACCTGGACGTTTCAAACCCGAGTGTTCACCGACTGAGACCCGATGGCCGTCCAACGGCTTGAACGAGCCGAGAAGCTTGGTGGTTGGCCGCTACCAACCGCTGGCTGACGGCAGCGGATGCCTGTGTTGCCCGCTACCCGACCAAACTTGCCTTCTGCAGTCGCTTCAGAAGACAAAGAGAAACGCCGATCGCGACCATTGATTACGATTCGGCGGTTTTCTTTGGCCTCTGGGGCCGATTATTCGGGCTCCCGAATGAGTGCCAGAATAACGTCCCCACAAAGCACAAAAAGGCCGGCGGTGAAAATACCGCCAGCCTTCGCACAGCGCGTCGAAACTTACTTGACTTCGACCTTTGCGCCTGCTTCTTCCAGCTTCTTCTTGGCTTCTTCAGCAGCAGCCTTGTCGACGCCTTCCTTGACAGCCTTCGGTGCGCCGTCAACGACGTCCTTCGCTTCCTTCAGGCCGAGACCCGTCAGTTCGCGAACTGCCTTGATGACTGCAACCTTGTTGCTGCCTGCTTCAGCCAGAACGACCGTGAATTCGGTCTTCTCTTCTGCAGCAGCAGCAGCGCCGCCGCCTGCCGGGCCAGCGACTGCCACTGCAGCTGCCGACACGCCAAACTTCTCTTCGAACGCCTTGACCAGTTCGTTCAGTTCCAGAACGGTCATCCCTTCGACTGCTGCCAGGATGTCTTCTTTTGCGATTGCCATTTGAAATACTCCTAAATTGAATTCGGATACAGCCAGCGATCAGTGACGCTGATGCTCGCTCGATTACGCAGCTTCTGCTTGCTTCTTCTCGGCCAGCGCGGCAAGAGCACGCGCGAAGCCCGAAACAGGCGATTGCATAACGAACAGCAGCTTCGAGAGCAGTTCTTCACGGCTCGGGATGCTTGCCAGCGCTTGCACGCCAGCCTTGTCCATCACCTTGCCATCGAACGAACCAGCCTTGATGACCAACTTGTCATTGCCCTTGCTGAAGTCGTTGACGACCTTAGCAGCAGCAATTGCATCTTCCGAGATGCCGTAGATCAGGGGGCCAGTCATCTGCTCTGCCAGCGGAGCAAACGGCGTACCTTCAACAGCGCGACGCGCCAGCGTGTTCTTCAACACGCGCAGGTAAACCTGTTGCTCACGCGCTTTCGCGCGCAGCTTGGTCAGATCGCCAACCGCAATTCCACGATACTCAGCCAGCACAACGGTCTGGGCCTTCGCGACTTGCGCGGCAACCTCAGCGACGACGGCTTGCTTGTCTTCTCTATTAAGCGGCACGGTTAGCCTCCAGAAACGATACGTTCGGCACGAAACCTCACGTACCTCGTTCAACAACGGCGTCCGACCTCGTTAGGAGTATTTCCACCTCACGCCGGGAATCGCTTCACGGCCTGCGGCTTCACCACTGCAAAACTTTTTCGGGTTCGCCATCTGCGTTGGCTTGAATTAAGGGATCGCCTGCCTGCTGCGCCCCACCAACGGTCTTTGATAACCGGTTGCCCGCCTTGCTGCACGAACAACCGCCCAAAGCCCATGTAGGCCGCTTCGCGAACGAAGCGGCCCGAATACTTGCTTACTGTGCTGCCAGCGTAGCCTGGTCGACACGCACGCCGACACCCATCGTGCTCGACAGTGCGATCTTGCGCAGGTAGACGCCCTTGCTCGTTGCCGGCTTGGCCTTCTGCAGCGCTTCGATCAGTGCCGACAGGTTCGAACGCAGTGCGGTCGATTCGAACGATGCACGGCCGATGGTCGCGTGAATGATACCGGCCTTGTCGACACGGAATTGCACCTGACCAGCCTTCGCGTTCTTGACTGCAGTCGCAACGTCCGGCGTGACCGTGCCGACCTTCGGGTTCGGCATCAGGCCGCGCGGGCCGAGGATCTGACCGAGCGTACCGACGATACGCATCGTGTCCGGCGAAGCGATCACGATGTCGAAGTCCATCTGGCCAGCCTTGATCTGCTCAGCCAGGTCTTCCATACCGACGATTTCCGCGCCTGCTGCACGAGCCTGCTCGGCCTTGTCGCCTTGTGCGAACACGGCAACGCGAACCGACTTGCCCGTACCTGCCGGCAGAACGACCGAACCACGAACGACCTGGTCCGACTTCTTCGCGTCGATGCCGAGCTGCACTGCGACGTCGATCGATTCGTTGAACTTCGCGCTCGCGCATTCCTTCACGAGTGCCAGTGCGTCTTCGATCGCGTACAGCTTCTGACGGTCGACCTTGGCGGCGAATGCCTGACGGCGCTTGGAGATCTTAGCCATTTACACGCCCTCCACAGTGATGCCCATCGAGCGTGCGCTACCAGCGATGGTGCGAACGGCTGCGTCCAGATCAGCTGCCGTAAGGTCCGGCATCTTGGTCTTCGCAATTTCTTCGGCTTGAGCGCGCGTGATCGAACCGACCTTGTCGGTGTGCGGCTTGCTCGAGCCCTTGTCCACCTTCGCCGCCTTCTTGATCAGGACGGTCGCCGGCGGCGTCTTCATCACGAACGTGAAGCTCTTGTCAGCGTATGCCGTGATGACCACCGGCACCGGCAGACCCGGCTCCATGCCTTGAGTCTGCGCGTTGAACGCCTTGCAGAACTCCATGATGTTCAGGCCGCGCTGACCCAGTGCCGGACCGACCGGCGGCGACGGGTTGGCTTTACCTGCAGGGATCTGCAGCTTGATAAAGCCGACAATCTTCTTTGCCATTTGTAAACCTCGTTGGAACGCCAAGCGGCGTTCGGTGAGTGATAACGCGCTTTCGCCGCTGGCTACTGACGCTCCTCAACGGCCATAACGCGAGCCGTAAGCGCGAAGGTGGGCAGCCGAGGCTGCCCACCGAATCGGGATCAAACTTTTTCGACCTGACCGAACTCGAGTTCGACCGGGGTAGAGCGGCCAAAGATGGTGACCGACACACGCACGCGCGATTTTTCGTAGTTGACTTCCTCGACAGTGCCGTTGAAGTCCGTGAACGGGCCTTCCTTGACACGCACCATCTCGCCAACTTCGAACAGGGTCTTCGGGCGCGGCTTCTCGACGCCTTCCTGCATCTGCGACATGATCTTTTCGACTTCCTTCGGGGAAATCGGGGTCGGGCGGTTACGCGCACCGCCGACGAAACCCGTGACCTTGGCCGTGTTCTTCACGAGGTGCCACGTTTCGTCCGTCATCTCCATTTCCACCAGCACGTAGCCGGGGAAGAAACGACGCTCGGTTACAGCCTTGTGGCCACCTTTGACTTCGACCACTTCTTCGGTCGGAACCAGGATCTGACCGAATTTATCCTGCATGCCAGCACGTTCGATGCGCTCTTGAAGCGCGCGCTGCACGCTCTTCTCCATACCGGAGTAGGCGTGCACGACGTACCAACGCTTTCCGCTCGGGGATGCCGGAGTATCGCTCATATCATTTCCAACCCAGAATCGCCGAGAAAATCACCCATTCGATCGATTTGTCACTCAACCAGAGGAAAATCGCCATCACGAGCACGAAACCAAACACGACGAGTGTGGTTTGCGTTGCCTCCTTGCGGGTGGGCCAAACGACCTTGCGGACTTCCTTGTACGAATCCTTGGCAAACGCGATGAGGCTCTTGCCAGGTGCGGACATCAGGCCGACGGCCACGCCGGCGATAATACCTACCGCCAATGCGGCACCGCGGACGTACCACTGCTGATTGGCCAGCCAGAAGAAGCCCACGAATCCGGCCAAGACCAGCAATACGCCCAGGGCCAGCATCAGCTTATCGCCGGAGGTATTTACAGTTTCGACGGATGGATTCGCCATAACACCTTAAAACAAATGCCACGTGGGACACGTGGCGATTTTTGGCAGGGGCAGAGGGAATCGAACCCCCAACCTTCGGTTTTGGAGACCGACGCTCTGCCAGTTGAGCTATACCCCTAAACCATGCTGGGGCCGGCTGATGCCAGCCCCAAAACTGTCGATCAACGAATAACTGGCTTACTCGATGATCTTGGCGACGACGCCGGCGCCGACGGTACGGCCGCCTTCGCGGATTGCGAAGCGCAGACCTTCTTCCATCGCGATCGGAGCGATCAGCTTCACCGTGATCGACACGTTATCGCCCGGCATCACCATTTCCTTGTCCTTCGGCAGCTCGATCGAGCCCGTCACGTCCGTCGTACGGAAGTAGAACTGCGGACGGTAGTTGTTGAAGAACGGCGTGTGACGGCCGCCTTCGTCCTTGCTCAGCACGTACACTTCAGCCGTGAAGTGCGTGTGCGGCGTGATCGAACCCGGCTTCGCCAGAACCTGGCCACGCTCCACGTCTTCACGCTTCGTGCCGCGCAGCAGGATACCCACGTTGTCGCCTGCCTGACCTTGGTCCAGCAGCTTGCGGAACATTTCAACGCCCGTGCAGGTCGTCTTCACCGTCGGCTTGATACCGACGATTTCGATTTCCTCGCCGACCTTCACGATGCCGCGCTCGACACGACCCGTCACCACCGTACCACGGCCCGAGATCGAGAACACGTCTTCCACCGGCATCAGGAACGCGCCGTCAACTGCACGCTCCGGCGTCGGGATGTACGTGTCCAGTGCGTCTGCCAGGCTCATGATCGCCACTTCGCCCAGCTCGCCCGTGTCGCCTTCCAGCGCCAGCTTCGCCGAACCCTTCACGATCGGCGTGTCATCGCCCGGGAAGTCGTACTTCGACAGGAGTTCGCGAACTTCCATCTCGACCAGCTCGAGTAGTTCAGCGTCGTCCACCATGTCGCACTTGTTCAGGAACACGATGATGTACGGAACGCCAACCTGACGCGCCAGCAGGATGTGCTCACGCGTTTGCGGCATCGGGCCGTCTGCTGCCGAGCAAACCAGGATCGCGCCGTCCATCTGCGCCGCACCCGTGATCATGTTCTTCACATAGTCAGCGTGGCCCGGGCAGTCGACGTGTGCGTAGTGGCGGTTTGCCGTTTCGTACTCGACGTGTGCCGTGTTGATCGTGATGCCGCGCGCCTTTTCTTCCGGTGCCGCGTCGATCTGGTCGTACGCCTTCGCTTCGCCGCCGAACTTCTTCGTCAGAACCGTCGTGATCGCTGCCGTCAGCGTCGTCTTGCCGTGGTCAACGTGACCAATCGTACCAACGTTGACGTGCGGCTTGGTCCGCTCAAACTTTTC
>NZ_QTQD01000026.1:0-118315 GCF_003858025.1 Burkholderia sp. Bp9004
CGAATGCCCATGGATTTCCGTCTGGGCAGCGTCAATGAATGGACCAGGCACGTCGCTACGCGCAAGCCGCGAACGGCAGATGGCGGAGGTGTAGCCGCCTTACAAACATCCGGTCAAACGCCTTGGTGAGTGACGCCTCGTGGCCGGCGGCGGTCAAAAGCAACTGACCGCTGCCGACCGAAAGCGGCCTTTCTACGCGGTGGATCGTCAATGTCAGATAGCGGGGCGCAACGGTCATACGAGTCAAGCGCATTTCAAGTTTGTGAAAGCCCCTCACACGGTGCCACGGCGAGGTTTGTCGGGCCCTCCACCCGCCTGGGACAGCGCAACGCCGCCGCGCTCTGGCCGCTGCCATGTGCGATGCCCTAACCGCGCGCCGCGAATGCATGTACCTTCATCTTCCGTACACCAAATTATCAGTTTTTATAATAGTGCCGCACGCATGATTTGATTTTTTGAATGTGTCACTACACTCGTCTTCAGCGATACGCCAATTTGAATGGCGATCCGGCATTTCATTCAACAAATCTGGAGACGCATTGTGAGAGACAACCACGCTCATATGAGCCGCTACATGCACCGGCTTTTAGCTGGTCTTGCACTTTGCATGTTGTCAGTAGTGCATACCATGGCGCAATCCACATCTCCCGGGGGGCTGCCCCGCGTCGCAGTGCTGGCAACCGGGGGCACGATCGCAGGTACTGCGGGAAGCGAGACGCAAACGACGGGCTACAAACCAGGCGTACTGACGGCTGACGCGCTTCTCAAATCGGTACCGTCACTGGGCAAGATTGCACAAGTGTCCGGCGAACAGATTTCGAACGTCGGAAGTGAGAACATCACCAACGATATCCTCCTGAAACTGGCCAAGCGAGTGAACCAACTTCTCGCTCAGCCGGATATTGCAGGTGTGGTAGTCACCCACGGCACCGATACCCTCGAGGAAACCGCATATTTTCTTGATCTTGTCGTCAAGAGTGACAAGCCCGTGGTCGTGACAGGTTCGATGCGACCGTCAACGGCCATTAGCGCCGATGGTCCGAGCAACCTCCTGCAGGCAGTCACAGTTGCCGCCTCGCCGCAGGCGCGTGGCCACGGCGTGATGATCGTGCTGAACGACCGGATCGGCTCGGCACGCTTCAACACGAAGACCAATGGCACTACGCTGGATACGTTCAAGGGAAACGACGCCGGCTACCTGGGAACCCTGGTAGACGAGGTTCCCCACTTCGAGACGTCCGTGTTGAAGCGCCACACTACATCGACGCCATTCGACGTGTCGAAACTCGATTCGCTGCCGGAAGTCGATATTGTCTACGGCTACCAGAACGACGGCGGATTCATGTATGACGCCGCAGTTGCGCACGGTGCGAAGGGCATTATCGTCGCGGGCGTTGGGGCAGGCAGCGAATCGGTTCTTACTCTCCCCTCAATCAAGAAGGCGATTTCCAGGGGTGTGATTGTGGTTCGCTCCTCTCGTACAGGGGGCGGATTCATTCCGGAAGATTCAGCCTACGTGGGTCTTCTCGGCGACGACCTGAATCCGCAGAAGGCCCGTATCCTCCTGATGCTCGCGCTAACCGTGACCAAGGATCCGTCGAGTATCCAGACGATGCTTCACGATTTTTGAATCGTCGTTCACCAGCTGAGGGCCGGTGCAGCGACGATTTGTTCGGGCGCGACGGTGCTGCCAGGCACCGTCGCGCCGTGTGCCGTTTAGTGAGACCCACAGAGCCTCCCCAATTTGAATGGCAGCCCGGCCGGCGTCCATTGCGGCCGTCTACTTCAGTTACTGTGTGACGTACTATTAGAGTTGTTGATACTGCCGGCGGACATGCTGTTTTCTTGAATCTGACTCCCTACACTGGTTTCTGTAGGCGCACGCAGGCGCCTCGCTGATAACCAGAGTTCAGGAGACGAAAGTGAGCAAGCAGATATTGATGGAGGACGTTCCGCTGCGTGGTTTCCACTTGCGCGTGGCGTTCAGCGGTACGGGTGGACAGTTCAGTGACGGTTTCGTGCTGGGCATTATCGGCATCGCCGTGAGCATGGCTGCCGGCGCACTTCATCTGAACGCGGTCTGGATGGGGGCGCTCGGTGCCGCGTCCCTTGCCGGTCTCTTTTTCGGAAGCATGTTTGCCGGTCCCCTGGCGGACCGATATGGCCGGCGCACCATCTTCGCCTTCGATATGCTGCTCTTTGCGGTGATATCTGCTGCCCAGTATTTCGTGACGTCGCCAACCCAGTTGTTGATGTTGCGCGTGCTGCTCGGTCTCATTCTCGGCGCCGACTACGTTGTAAGCAAGTCGCTCGTCACGGAGTTTGCTCCGCGCCGCTATCGTGGCCGTTTGCTGAGCGTGCTCGCAGCGGCCTGGGCGGCAGGATACGTTTGCGCGTACCTGGCCGGGTTTGCCCTTCGCGACACCGGCCCTGATGCATGGCGGATCATGCTGGCCGCCAGTGGGTTGCCGGCTCTGCTGATCCTGCCATTTCGTATCGGCGTACCCGAGTCGCCCATGTGGTTGATGAAGCGTGGCCGGAAGGACGAGGCACTGGCAATCATCCGTGAAAAGTTCGGACCGCAGACCATTCTGCCTGTGTCGGCAGCCGCGCGCCAGGGACGCCGTGGTGCGTGGGCAGAACTGTTTTCGGCCCGCTGGAGAAAGAACACCCTGGTCGGCTGTGTGTTCTACACGTGCCAGGTCATTCCTTACTTTGCGCTCGGCACGTTTTCTCCAAAGGTACTGCAAGCCCTTCAGGTCAAGGACGGATTTGTCGGCGGCCTCGTTTATAACGTGCTGCTCTTCGCCGGATCAGTCTTCGGACTGCTTATCGCAGACAGGCTCTCGCGTCGCACATTTCTCGTTGGCAGCTTCTATCTGGCCGCAATCGGACTGGCGGTGCTTGCCTACGCCGGATTGGGTCCGCTCGGCACAATACTCGCATTTGGCATTTTCGCCTGCATTCTTTCGGCCGCCGCGAACCTCGAGTTCGTCTATCCGCCGGAGCTTTTCCCCACCCACCTGCGCGCGTCGGGCGTAGGGCTGGCCGTTGCCTCCAGCCGCTTCGGTTCTGCGATCAGCACGTTTCTTCTGCCCGTGGCCGTACAACAGGTCGGCATTCACGCGGCGCTCTGCGTGTGCGTGGCCGTCCTGGTGTTCGGTGGCATGTTCTGTCATGTGTTCGCGCCGGAAACCGGCAAGGAGAGTCTTTCGGATATGAGCTCGGGTCACGGCAGCAATGAGCCAGAAGTGGACGACGGCCAGAACGTGAGCCTGCGCACATCGGCGCATCGCAACTGATGCTCCAGCTCGGGTTGGCGTACGCCTCGGAGTTGTCTGCCAACCGAAACCTTGGGAGAGCCCATCATGTCGTCCAACAAGCCAATCGATATGTACGCGGTACAGGTCTTCGTCGCAGTGGCGGAGGAAGGCAGCATGTCTGGCGCCGCCGCACGCATGGGCATTTCCCAATCGGGTGTTTCGCAAATCATCCGCCAACTGGAAGACGAACTGGGCGTTGTGCTGGTCAATCGCACGACCCGCCCCCTCGCGTTGACACCGTACGGCATAGCACTGAGGAACCGTGGCGCGGTACTCAGCGAGGAGATCGCCAATCTGAAGGCGCAGGTTGTCGAAGCGGGGCGAGGCATCAAGCCTGATCTTCGCATCGGACTGGTCGACTCGTTCGCGGCCACCTGCGGCTCGGTTTTCACGAAGCGGCTGCTGGGAAAGGTATCGCAACTGTCGATACGTACCGGATTGAGCCCGCAGCAAGGCGAGGCGCTGTTGAGGCGCGATCTGGATCTCATCGTCACGAGCGACGCGCTGATCGACGCTAACGACGTCGTCCGGTTCCGGCTTTTCTCCGAGAAATACCTCGTCATCACGCCCAGGGATTTGCGCAAGTCGATTCGAACCGTCGAGGACATCCGGGCATTGGCCAATGCGTTGCCCATCGTGCGCTTTAACAGGAAATCACAGGTGGGCATGCAGATCGAGCGCTATCTGCGCCGCATCGAAGCGCGTGCACCGACGCGGCTCGAGCTCGATACCGCAGATGCGCTTACTTCGATGGTGGCCGAAGGTATCGGATGGGCCGTGACCTCGCCGATGTGCCTGCTGCAAGGGGCGGCATACGCAGACCATGTGGCCACCCACGTGGTCGACAGACTGGGCCTCGAGCGCTCGCTATACCTGGTGGCGCGCCGGGACGAATACAGCGCCTTTTTCGAAGACGCGTGCGATACCGCATCCGAAGTTATCGAAACGTCATTTTTGCCGCGAGTGAAAAACGCACTCGGCCAGGATATTGAACAACTGATTGATGTTGGAAACAGGAACCCAAATGAACAGTCGAGCTAAAGCTGAAACACGCACGGAACGCGATTACGTTGGTGAAGTCGAAATTCCGTTCGAAAAAATGTACGGCGTCAATTCGGTCAGGGGCGTCGACAATCTGACCGTTTCGCCACTCAGCATCGCGCACTATCCGGCGTTTGTGGTGGCTTTCGCGCAGTGCAAATGGGCGGCAGCGCTCGCGAACCGGGACACCGATGTGATCACGCCGGAACAATGCGATGCAATCAGCCGGGCGTGTCAGGACATCATCGAAGGCCAGTTTGCGGACTCCCTGATCGTCGATCTGCTCGAGGGCTCGGGTGGAACCTCGACGAACATGAACTTCAACGAGGTGATCGCGAATCGGGCACAGCAGCTTTTGGGGCATGCACCAGGCTCGTATGACGTGATCCATCCCAACGACCACGTCAACCGTTCGCAGTCTACGAACGACGTGTATCCGGCAGCACTCAAGATTGCAACATACGCGATGCTCGGACAGCTCATTGCGGAAGTGGAAAAGCTGGCTGAGCAGTTCGAACGCAAGGCTATCGAGTTTGCAGACGTCCTTCACCTCGGTCGCACGTGTCTCCAGGACGCGCAGCCAATGCGTCTCGGCCAGGTTTTCGGTGGTTACGCGGCGCTCGCGCGACGTCTTGCGGAAGAATTGACGGCAGTGCGGGACAAACTGCGGACGCTGCCGCTAGGTGGTACGGCGATTGGTACTGGTTTCGGTGCGCCCGCTGGATATCGACCCGCAGTTTATCGACACCTTTCGCGTGTCGTCGGTGTCGACTATGTCGCGCCGGAAAACTCGTTCGACGCGATGCAGAATATGGACGTGTTTTCGCGCGTTTCGGGGGAGCTTCGTACCTGTGCGGCATCCATTGCGAAAATTGCATCGGACCTCACGGTTCTGTCTTCCGGTCCCGTGGGCGGAATTGGGGAATTGCGCCTGCCGGAGGCACAGGCCGGCTCGTCGATCATGCCGGGCAAGGTGAACCCCGTGCTGCCGATGGCGATGATTCAGTTGAGTTTTGCCGTTATCGGCAATGATGTCGCCGTGGCGCAGGCCGTACAGTATGGCGAGCTGGAAATCAATCACTTCGAACCCGTCGTGGCGTCGCGCATATTCGACAGCATCATGCTGCTGACCAACGGCATCCGGCGGTTCGCGGAGAAGTGCGTTGCTGGCATTAGCGCGGACGTTGCGTGTAATGAACGACATCTGATGGATTCGATGGCGGTGGCCACGGCGCTCGTGCCCAAACTTGGCTATGCTCGTGTGAGCAAGCTGGCACGACAGTCAGTTGCGGACGGTCGGCCTTTGGTAGAAATTCTCGACGAATCGGGACTGCTGTCGCGCGATGACACCTTGTCGGCGATCGACGCTGCCTCGTACCCGGTTTTTGAGCCGCGTTGATCCACTTCTGGCCGGCCGCGCAAGGGCACGGCCGGCCTTTGCGACATTGCGGAGCGAATGGGAAATGATGGAAAGGGACGAACTGCTCACGCTGCTCGAGCAGCAAGACGTGCCGTTTGAGTGTGAGTACCATGAGCAGGTGCTCAACATGGCGGAATCCGGCGCGCTCAAGCTTTCTCTAGACGGTGCGCGCTGCAAGAATCTTCTGCTGGCGGACAAGCAGGGCAGTTTATACCTCGTCGTCACGACCGCGCATAAGTCGCTGGACCTGTCCGCGGTTGCGAAGACGCTGAACAGCAAACGTCTGTCGTTCGCTTCGGCCGATCGCCTTTTCGATCTGCTTGGCGTTCGACCCGGATCGTTGAGCCCACTCGCCCTGGTCAATGACCGTGCTCGTAATATTCGTCTCGTGATCGACGACGATCTGGCGCACGAACGGGTCTATTTGTTTCATCCGCTCGATAGTACGGCGACCGTCGCGTTGTCGAGGCAAGATCTCGAGGACTTTCTGGAGCACATTGGTCACGCTCCGTCGTGGCACACCCTCGAAGCGAGAAGGGCAGCTTGAAGCGTCAAATCATGCGGGCAATGATCGGGATGTCGGGAAGCCCAAATCGAGTAATGCTCGCCATTCCGGACTGAATGGCCGATTTCAGCGGTGGATTGCCCCCTAAACAGCCGAGTTCCAGAACTGGTGAATCCGCAACCCTGAGCAGCCGTTGGTTGCCTCCACTCTCAATGTCCGTTTCCAGAGGCTACCCGCCAACGGAACCCAAAGGGTGCCGCTGGGCCAGGTTGCCGACTCAGCGCTGGCGATACCTCCGCGAGATGTAACGTGCTCGCGACAGGCATCTGGCCAGAACGAGTCATGGCACTGACAGAGTGCGTCGACGATGAAGCCGTCACGCCACGCCTCAGAGGGACTTGCTGGCGCCGGTGCCGAGGAAGGGAAACGCGGGTGCGCGTTGAAAGTCCTTGGAGACTTCGCCGCCGAATGAATTGCGCTGATCCTTGCCGAGGTCGAGACGTTTGACAGGTGCGCCGGCGGAGAAGTCGACCTTGTTGAGATCGACCCAGAAAGTACTCGGGGTGACGGCCGATTCGAAGAAGTAGAGCATGCGCTTGTGATCGGCGACGGTGCGCCAGCGTGTGGACGATATGTTCGGCTCGCCTGGGGTGGTGATCCCGAACGGCACCGACACGTTACGGATCACGCTGAAAACGCTGGCAAGTGCAATGGCTGGGTCTTCACTCTTGGGGATAGCGTTGACGTAGAACGAGGCGCGCGCAAACCGGTCAGCAGAGCGATTGGTGCCAGGCAGCCAGACGGTGCCGCCTATCTGCTTCCAATATTCGTTCAGTGCAAGCTGCTCGTCGAAGGTCGGTGAATTGGTCATGACCTGGTACTGCCGACCATGATGGATGATCTGCTTGCCGCCGATGTACTCGACGATGGCGCTGTCGCCAGTCGCGTCTGACATGGCGAGGTGCAGTGTGGCGAGGCGCTGTTCTCCGGGGACGTTGTCAGTGACGATTGTGAACGGCTCTTTCTCAAGCGCAGCGACCGCTTCCGCGACGGTGGCGAAATTGTCCAGCACGTACTGCGCCCATGCGGCGATGGTGAGTCCCGGTTTCGAGTTTTTGTCGAAGGGGGGATATTGCGACTCGACGAGCCAGAGCAGTTCAGCGGCTAGCCCCTTTTCGTTCATGCCATCGGTGGTGGAGACGTCATAACCGGTAGCCACGACGCTACCGTATTTGGCGGTCCATTTAAGAGAGTTCGGACCGGATTCACCGGTGCGGGCGATGCCACGCGGCAGGATGTAAAGATTGGTGGCGACGTCGAGCTTCCAGTCCATCGATCGGGCGGTGATAACGTCGTCGTTGTCACCGTGATAGACGACGCGTGTGCAGGCTAGCGATCCGGACGGATCGACGAGGAGCGTCGCTGCTGCGGCGAGACAGGTCAGAACGACGCAAAAAGGGCGGCGCATGGCAATTCCTCACGCTGTGTTGGTGATTACAGATCGCTCGACGCCGACGCTCGCTGCGAAGGCGACTCGTGTCCGCCTGCTGCGATTGATTACCCGGGCAATATCGCGTCGACAACGTCTGAGGAAAAGGGAAGTATTGGATTTCCGTAATGCAGTTGTCAACTGGGCCGTTGCAGTCAAGTGTGAGATCGGAATGCGCGCTGGGTTGTGCCCGCTCTCCTTGCGGTGCAATTTCGTTACTCTTTCAGCGGAGTACGATCGGCTCCTCAAAGCCGATAAATGACCATTCTCGATGGCGCAGTGAATGTCGCTTCCTGGCTGGCTGAGGTCAAAAGCAACTGACCGCTGCCGACCCGAAGCGGTCTTCCGAATGCACCGATAGCGGCCACTCGTTGTTGGGTTTCCGCGTTGGTATGATTCGCATCTGATTGAGACGGATCGAGATAGACCAACTATGAAACTCGAAATCGAGGGCAGACCGGTAAACACCGTGCCGACTCCGATACAGGTTACACGTGCGCTTAAGTCGCTGCGAAGCTACGGCAAGTCATCCTATGCGTCATTGACTGACGATGCAGGCAATTACGTGCAAGTAGCCGGCGGTGGCGCCAGCTGTATGATCGAGCGCTTTGAATTCGGCGCGCAACGATGGAGAGCCTTCCATAACAAACCTTCGCCTGTACGCCCTGACGGCACGATCCTGGTCTTCCGAGCGGGCAACCTTCCGATGCGCTCAGATGAATGGTTCACGGCCGATCAGGTCGTGGAAGTATTTCTGGCCTTCCTTGGCGGAACATCGTATCCGCCATTTGTTCACTGGCGGTCAGCGCCGGACCTCTGAGCTTGAGGCCCTCAGTGAGCCGTCTCGAAGCAAGTAGGCCGACTGGCGCTCGTACGCAGCGGGTGAATAGGGTTGCCGATCAAGATCGGCCTGCACGCTATATTCTCCGTAGCCTACAAATTCATAGTAGACAGCCATAGTCTCGGCATGTGAACGCGTCCAGAATGTCCAGACCCATTCACTTCCGGGTTCATTAAGCGCACGTGCTGCGTCGCCATCTGGTCCATATGGAATGCATGCTGGAAGCGATTGTCCGTGCCCGTTGGGGCATAGCCAAATCTCATGCAGATATCCGAGGGAGTGTCTCATTTCGGGGCGGGCTAGATTAGTGATTCGGTCGTCATGTGCGAACGCGTGGCAATCGAACTCTTGAACGAAGCATTGTCAACCATCTCCGTACTTGTAGCGAGTGTCTCTTCCTGACCGGCTGCGGTCAAAAGCAATTGACCGCTGCCGACCCATTGCAGCCCTTCGACACCGCCTGAATCAACGGCAGCTTGCGAGGGACAACGGCCATTTCCGTCATCGTCCACACCGGCGGAAGTTGGGTCCTTACCTGCGGTTCACGCGTTCGTGATAATTCCCCAACTTCCGAGCCGAAGCCCTTGGCGTGCGAGCACCTTGGAAGGCCGCCTGACGGCAGACCAGTTGAGAACTGCTTGACGCTTTTGCAGTCGCGGGAGTTCCCTGGGCCCAAAGCGTCAATCACCCCGCCTCTTGATACCGCCGGTCAACAATGAGATCGCGGTACGCAGTAGATCGTCGATGTGATCGACATCCAGTCGAAGGCTATCGGGGCGCCACATCAGGCTGATAACGCCATTCATCATTGCCCACAGCGCCGTCGAGGCGTGTTCCGGCTCGACGTCTGCATGCACCCACCCTTCGTCGATACCTCGGCTGATCAATGCGGCCAATTTGGCGTTTTGCTGTCTGATCAGGGCAGCAATGCGCGCGAGCGCCTCCGGCTCATTCGGTGGCTCGACAAGGATACGGAATTGGTGCGGGCGCTCCTTGGCGAACCGCGCGTACGCAGCTGCCACACAACGTAGTTTCGTCTCCACATCGCCATCGGATGCATAGGCCGCGTCCATGTACTCGCGGTTTTCTTCCAACGCGCGCTCCGCCACGGCAATGAGCAACGCGGAACGGCCACCTACACGGTTATAGAGCGTCTGCACTGCGACATCCGCCCGGGTCGCAACCGCTTCAGGCGTGACCGCGTCCAGTCCGCCCTCCGTCAGCAACGTCTCGGCGGCTTGCACGATCGCCAGGCGGGTCGCGGCTGCCCGGCGCTGAGTTCTGGATTCCATACGGGGTTTTCCCTCATTAATTGGAACGAACTACAAACATAGAATGCATTCCAGAATTGGATTTCAATCTACGATTTTACACCTTGGAGGGACACATGGCCGGGCGGAGAAGTGTCGAGTTCGTGGCTGGCGGCCGCGGTGAACATTGCCGTGGTTGGCTGTACGAGCCTCCGGGGAGGGGCCCGTTTCCTGTCATCGTGATGGCACACGGGCTGGGCGGAATCAAGGAAATGCGGCTCGACGCCTATGCGCAACGCTTTTGCGCGGAGGGCTACGCGTGCCTCGTGTTCGACTATCGACATTTCGGTGCGAGCGACGGCTCCCCTCGCCAATTGCTCGATATCGATCGTCAACTGGAGGACTGGTCCGGTGCGATCGCTTTTGCACGCGGGCACAGCAATCTCCGGCCGGATCAGGTGGTCCTGTGGGGAACATCCTTCGGCGGCGGTCATGTGATTCTCTCCGCAGCACGCGACCGGACCGTTGCCGCTGCCATCGCGCAATGCCCGTTCACGGACGGGGGCGCGTCGTTGTTCGCGTTGAACTGGCGTAGCGCGCTCAAGGTTACCGCGCTCGCTCTATGCGATGTACTGCTATCCCTCGTCGGCAGGGAACCGGTGATGGTGCCGACGGCGGGTCCGCCCGGTTCTGCCGCGTTGATGACCGCACCGGATGCCCTGGATGGCTATCTCGCGCTTGTCCCTGACGGCACTGCATTTCGCAATCAGGTCACAGCACGCTTCGGCCTGAACATCGTTCGGCACCGCCCCGGTCGCAAAGCAGGCGACATTTCCTGTCCGATTCTGTTTTGCGTTTGCGAAGCCGACTCCGTCGCTCCGCCGGGGCCGACGAAACGGTATGCCAGGCGCGCCCCCAAAGGGGAAGTGCGCGCGTATCAGGCAGGCCACTTCGACATCTATGTGGGCAAGGACTTCGAACAGGTGGTCGCCGACCAGCTGGCATTCCTCCACCGTCACATTCCAACGAAGCAAGGAGGCGCGCATGTCGACTTATAAGCTGGCGAACAAGGTGGTGGCCATTACCGGTTCCACCGGCGGTCTGGGATCGGCCTTGGCCGAAGCGCTGCAAGCACGGGGCGCGCGTCTCGCACTTTTCGACCTGGAGGCAGACAGGCTCACGGCGCAAACTCGCAGCTTCGGCCACCCTTCTGACGTTCTTGGCTGGACCGCAGACGTCCGCGATTTCGAAAGCATCGAAGCCGCAATGGCCAATGCGGCGGATCACTTCGGTCAAATCGATGTGGTCATCGCAAACGCGGGCATTGACACCATGGCCCCGATGGCCACCATCGATCCGGCCGCTTTTGATCGTGTCATCGACATCAACCTCAACGGCGTGTGGCGTACGTTCCGGGCCGGCTTGCCATTCGTCCAGCAACAGCGCGGGTACATGCTGGCGATTTCGTCAATGGCCGCGTTTGTGCATTCACCGCTACAGGCGTCCTATACGGCCAGCAAGGCGGGCGTCTGGGCGATGTGCGACAGCATCCGTCTGGAGCTTCGTCATCTGGGAATCGGGGTCGGCAGCGCGCATCCGACGTTCTTCCCGACGCCCCTGATGGACGATGTCGTTGCCGATCCTGCCGGCCGGGCATTGTGGGGAGGCAACGATCAAGGCTTCTGGAAGATGATCCCGCGCGAGCAGGTAGTGCGGGACATCGTGGCAGGCATTGAGCGCCGCGCGGACATGATCGTCGTACCGAAGATGAACACGATAGTGGCCAAGGCACCCGGCTTCTTCAGGCGCATCGTCGAACGCGTTGGCTTTCGCGGCGAGGACATTGAACGTGCCATCAGTCTGGCGTCGGCAACAGGCTGGAACGATTCGGCCGCGCACGCTCCGGCGAAATGAATGGCAATCCTGTGGCCGCGGGAATCGATCGGCTTCGCACGATCAGCGGGGCGGCCCGGCATCCATCGCCCCTCGTTTGCGCAGTAATGGAAGTTCAATAGCAGAGGAGCAGTGCAAAGTGGCTTACGATCTTCAGGGAAAAGTCGTGCTTATTACGGGTGCTGCAGGCGGCATTGGTGCCGCGACCGCGCGTGAGTTGCATGCATGTGGAGCACGGCTCGTTCTAACAGATGTGACGCAGACTTCAGTGGACCGCCTCGCCGCGGAGTTTGATGCCGAGCGCACGCTCGCCTTGGCGCTCGACGTCACCGATGCTGCCGCCACCAAGGCGGTCGTGCAACACGCCGTCGATAGATTCGGTCGCCTCGACATTGCGTTCGCCAATGCCGGCATCTCATGGCACGATGTGCCCGCCACCGTGTACAGCTGTGATGAACAGGAGTTCGAGCGAATCGTCGAGGTCGACCTGCTCGGTGTCTGGCGCACGATCAAGGCCGCATTGCCGGAGATCGTGCGCAATCGAGGCCAGGTCCTGGTCACCGCTTCGGTCTATGCGTTCGTGAACGGAATGGTCAACGCACCTTACGCAGCGTCCAAAGCCGCAGTCGAGATGCTCGCGCGTTCACTGCGCGCCGAACTTGGCGGCACCGGGTCCACGGCAAGCGTGCTCTATCCGGGATGGGTGGCTACAGCAATTGCCAAGGTCGGCTTTGGCGGAAATGCGCTGGCGACGAAATTGATTGAAAAAGGGTTTCCTGCACCGTTGCGGCGACCGATACAACCCGAAGACGTCGCCAAGGCCGTCATAAAAGGGCTGCGAGACCGCCAACCGCGCATCGTCGTCCCGTTCCGGTGGGCACCGTTTTCGTGGACGCGAGGAATCTTCAACATCATGACCGACTGGCATCTCGGGCGACAACATGAAATGCATAAGTTGATGCGCGAGCTTGAGCGCGCTCGAGACCGACAAAGCTAGCGCGAGCTCTGAGCGGTATGTTGGCAGCGCCGGCGAGCGGCTTTCCGTCTGAAAGGACGGCTGCTACGCGCTAGCGTAAGACTCCCGGCAACTGAGAGGATCGGGTTGCCTCCAAATGGCCGTTTGCTAGTGCGGAGCGGACGTCCACGCGCCATGTGACTGTGCTGGAGAATGACGACTCATGGCCGGCTGCGGTCAAAAGCAACTGACCGCTGCCAACCCATAAGAGTCTTTCATAACGACGCGAAAGCGGACACATTCGGTGCAGTAAAGAGAGCCCATCGGACGTGTCTTACTGGCCGTGCGTCGACGCGAATGCGAACGCGCCCTGGGGATACGATTCGAATGGGGTTTCGTCGGCGCAGTATGGAAAATTGACTTTCACCCGCCCGTCGTCGCCATAGATCTTCGACAGTACTTCGCACATCCGCTTCGGATGAAGACTGACTATGCCGAATGGAGGCGCGCCACTCTGCACTTGTCTTCCCATGAGTCTAATGATCGGTGTTACATGGTCCTTCGCTGATTCACCTGAAAAATAGATTCCCCACGCTAACTCATAGAGTCGATCGCGGGTCGCCAGTGGAATAGGCTTGTCGTCCGGAACCGTGGCAAGAAGCTGATTCATCAGTGACTCTATCCGTGAAAGCGCCCCTGGATGTCCCCCAGCGGCTGCCACTTGCGCTGCGCCAGTGCCAATGGAACTGGCGCTCGAAATTTGCTCAAACGCAGTACTCGCGTATCGCGCCGACTCGTGTCCAAACCCTGCCAATGTAGTTCTCGCAATCGGCCTAATATCGCCCTTGACCTGTCCATCAATGCCGTCGCCTATCACAGGCCGGGGATCAAACGCCACTCGTGCCACGGCATCAACTACTTCGGCGGGCGGAGATTGCATTCGCGAGGCTAGCTCGACTTCATAGAAATCAAACGCGCCCTTGATAGGTTTCCCTGCAAAGGCGGCAGCAACACGGGCATATATAGCTGGCGGACTACACACCCTCGGGCCGAGCTGGCCCGGACTACTGCGGTGTAGGTCTTGACTGAGAGCGCGTTCGGCCCCGATGGCGAGCCAGTCAGGGGAATGCGGGTCGATATGTTCGAGAGTCGAAGCGGCGATATCAAAGTGCTCGCTTTCTTTGATATTCGCTGAAACGCATTGGGGATTTTTCCAGATGGGCATGGCTGGCATCGCCCTGAGCTTCCGGATTTCCGTCTTCCGAGCGGCTGCCCCATGATGTCCCACCCAGAAGCCTGCAAGGAACGTCAGTACGAATCCAACCAGCACATATCTGCGGTCCATTTCCCCGTTGCTCCGACGAGAGTTAGTTTTTCGTTTTTGCAGTTCGGTCTAGCGCGATTTACGTCCGTGTCGGACGGCAGAACTGCTTTCTGCCCGTGGTGATCTCGCGCGGGTGCGTGCGCAAGATGAGCGGAATTGTCAACGATTCAGATGCTGAAGTCGAGTGACGGCTTCTGGCCGAACGCCGACGTTCGTCCCCGGCGTTCCCCGGAAATCCGCGACGAACCTTTCTTGTCTGGATCGGGTTACGACGGCGCGGTATGCAGTGTCGGCGGGTGATCAGGAACATCAATCGAGTGCATCGCGTTGTACTTGCAAGGGCAGCACGAATCCGCACCTCCCCTGAGCCGACCTGCACGCGGTAAACATGCAATCGTGAAGACCTGGGCGTTGTCGGATTCGCACGTCCACGCAGGCTATTCGTCGTCGGGAAGCTCGCTGGCGCGCTGCCCACGAAAGGTGGGTAAGCGCCAGGCAAACCGAAGCGAAGCAAGGCGAATGGCGACGCAGAGGATTGTCGCGAACCATGGCGTCCACCACTGCGTCCAGTGCGCGGACGAGAACAGAACTTGTGTGCCCGCACCGGCGAGCGCAGCCGTCGCATAGACCTCGCGGTCCAAAATGGCCGGCAGGCGCGAAAGCACGACGTCGCGCATGACACCACCGCCGACCGCAGTCACGATGCCGAGCAAAATGGCGAGCTCCGCATTGTGTCCGAAGCTCAGTGCCTTTTGCGCACCCGCAACGGCGAACAGGCCGAGCCCGATCGCATCGAAGAAGAGGACGGGCTGTCGTAGACGACGTACCGGCGCATACGCGAAAATCGCGACCGCGGTCGCCAGCACGGAAGCCGCCAGATATCTCCAGTTTGAAAGCCCTGCGGGCGGAATCGCGCCAATGCAGACGTCACGCACGATTCCGCCGCCGCATGCCACCATGAACGCGATGGACAAGATGCCGAACAGGTCCAGCCGCTTTTGGCGAGCGGCAACAGCGCCGCTCATCGCGAATACGAAAGTTCCGACCAGATCGAGGGTGAAGTAGGCCGCGTGCGAATTCACGCCGATGTATCTTGCTTGTCGAGCCACGCCCCGGCCGCGCATAGCATCGCTTCCAGCCCCGTACGCAGCGTCGGGTCGAGTACCGGCGCGAATTTCGGCGAATGGTTGCTGGGAATCTCGTTGAGCTTTTTCTCTGCCAACGCCTTTCTAAACGTATCCGGATCGGTTCCGCCGATGAACCAGAACCCATACGGCACGCCCCATTCGCGCCCGAATACGCTGAAGTCCTCGCTCGCCGCTGCCGGGGGCGTTTCGTAGGCGCGCTCGCCAAAGTGTGCTTCGAAAGCCGCCCGCACACGCTCGGTTGTCTGCGCGTCGTTGATCGTCAGCGGATAGCTCGAGAGCGTCGTGAATTCGGGCTCGCGTGGTGCGTTGGAAGCCATGCATTCCGCGCAACAGATGCGCCGGATCGCACCCAGCATGTATTCGCGCACGTCTTCGTCGAATGTGCGCATGTTGAGCTTGAGCGTCGCGTCGTCGGGGATGATGTTCTCTTTCGTTCCAGCCTGCAGCGCACCAATCGTCAGCACCGCACTATCGCGCGGGGAGATTTCCCGCGATACGATCGTCTGCAGACGGAGCGTCGTCGACGCCGCCATGATGACCGGATCGATCGAGGTTTGTGGCTGCGATCCGTGCGAACCGCGTCCAAACAGCCTTACCTTCAAACTGTCGCCCGCCGAAAGAATCGTGCCGCTCCGATAGCCGACCGTGCCCGCCGCGCCAACCATGACGTGCTGGCCAAGGATCACGTCAGGCTTAGGGAAGCGTTCGGCCATGCCGTCGTCGATCATGCTGCGGGCGCCGCGCGCCACTTCCTCGCCCGGCTGAAAGACCGCCATCAGCGTTCCGCGCCAGGCGTCCCGGTGCGCAGCCATCAGGTGCGTCACACCCATCAGCCAGGTCACGTGCATGTCGTGGCCGCACGAGTGTGCGACGCCCACTTCGAGGCCATCCTCGTCCTTCGCCCGCGCCGCGCTGGCATACGATAATCCGGTCGCTTCTGCCATCGGAAGCGCATCCATGTCCGCGCGCAACATGACAGTCGGACCGTCGCCGTTGCGTAACACCCCCACGACGCCGGTCACGCCGACACCCCGCGTAACGTCATAGCCGACATTTTCGAGATAATCGGCTGCAATACGTGCGGTGCGCACTTCCTGCATCGACAGTTCGGGATGCTCGTGCAGGTCCTTGTAGATCGCTTCGAGCTCAGGCAAGAGGCTTTCGATGGCGTCCTTGGTCGCTTCCACCAATGCAGGCATGATCGATCCTTTCAAATGGTTCTTTGCGGTGGCCGATGTCGCATCGCACGCGCTGGCCGTCGGTGAAGCCTGGCAGCGCTTGCGCCCGATCTGGCGACCCGGCGGCAGGACCGCGGTACGCAATCCGCCGACTAGTACGATGCCTGCGACAGGGCGAAACACGGAACATCCGGGCGAGCCGCCTCTATCGCGGCACTTCGTATCACGGTTCCGTCAAATCGCCTACTGCCCCGAAGCGGGACAGGAATACAAGAGAACCATAGTCTCGATAGCGGTAATCCGGAAGTTCCTGTCGATTCATGAGACAAAGCGGTCACCCGCAGGTCCGTCTCGGCGAGACGGCGTATGACTCCTCCTGGCCGAACCCGGAAGTACGCGTCGGGCCCGGCAGCGAAGTATCGGCACGATAGCCGAACGTTCGTAGCTGCCTCGCCGGACCACGCGCAGAAGATCAATTGTCCGAGCGGAATCGACGTTTGAATGGCAGTTCAAGAGTGCTGGAAGATGGCTGAACGCACGACAGTGCGCCCGACGTTCCCCCCGAAAATCCCAGAAGAACGAATAAAGGCCGACGGGCAGGGCACCCGTCGGCCTTTTCCAGATGCGTGCGCGCCGCCCGTTACTTCGCCACCGAAGCCGTTGCCACGCGCTTGTCGGTCCACGCGTTATCCGCGACGCTCAGCTTCTGCGGAATCAGTTTCGCGGCGTAGAACGCATCGGCCACCCCCTGCTGCACCGCGACGATCTTCTCGTCGATCGGCACCGCACCGAACGGCACGCGCTTGATCCACGTTTCCACGAGCGGCGACGGCAGCCCGACCTTCGGCGCGATCAGCGCGGCCGTCTCGGCTGGATGGCCGTTGACCCACAGCCCCGTCTCACGCGCCTGCTTCAGGAGCACGCCGATCACGTCGGCGTGCTGCTCAGCAAAATCACGCGTTGCCTCGTAGAAGTTGTTCGCGGGCGTAAGACCCGTGTAGTCGGACAGCGTGCGAATCTTCAGCGAACTCTGCGCGGCGGCGTAGTACGGATCCCAGACGGCCCACGCGTCGACGTTGCCGCTCTCGAATGCGGCGCGCGCGTCGGCGGGCGGCAGGTACACGGGGCGGATCTCGTCGTAGCGCACACCTGCTTGCTTCAGCGCCTGGAGCAGCAGGTAGTTCGCACTCGAACCCTTCTGCAGCGCGACCTTCTTGCCGCGCAGGTCGGCGAGTGAGCGGATCGGCGAATCGGCCTTCACGAACACAGCTTCGTTGTGCGGCGACGGCGGCTCCGCGCCGACGTACACGAAGCGCACACCGGCCGCTTGCGCAAACACCGGCGGCGGCGCGCCGGTATAGCCGAAGTCGATGCTGTTCGCGTTCAGTGCCTCGAGCAGTTGCGGGCCGGCCGGGAATTCGAACCACTGGACGTTGTAGCCGAGCGGCTTGAGGCGCGCTTCAAGCGAGCCCTGCGCCTTGATGATCGACAGCAGGCCGGCCTTCTGGTAGCCGATGCGCACGACCTTGTCGGCGCCGCCCTGCGCGAACGCGGATGTGGCTGCGACGGCGACGAGCGCCGTCGCAGCGGCGCGGGTGATCCAGCGGGTGAAACGAATCATCGAACAGGCTCCATGCGAAACGTCTTCGGGGAGCGGCGCGTGCCGCTCGGTTGGAAGAATCGTCGCATGGGCGGTCGGGCCCGCAAACGAAGCATTGCCGATATGAATATGACGGCGGCGGTCCTATGCTTTGTCGCCGTCGCCTTGTGGATCGGGCGTGCCGGCCTGTCGTGCCGCTTCGTCGCTGAGCTTCTTGTCGAGGATCGTCGCGACGCGGCCGCCGAGATAGGCGCTTGCCGCCGTCTCGAGCGCTCGGTTCGTCTCGCCTTCGACGAACACGGCCGCAAGCGGGCGCAGGCGCCAGATCGCGTCGACGAGCGCGGGCACGTCGGTGACCGGCGGCAGCGTGCCGGCGTCGTAGCGGTCCAGCCGCTTCACGACGAGATCGACGAGCAGCCGCGCAATCGCATCGAAATGCGGCCGCGCGAGGCTGATCACGTCGAGCAGCTCGCGCGGCGGGATGCCTTCCTTGGTCATCGCGGCTGCCGCTTCGAGCAGCGCGGGGCTTTTCGCGACGAACGACAGGCCGCGCCGTTCGAGCAGACCGAGTTCGGTCACGCGTGACAGTTGCGATGCCGTTTGCGGGCCGAACATCTGCGCGAGTTGCGCGAGCGAATAGGTCTTCGGCAGTTCGTGCGACCAGCGGCCGCCGATCGCGTTTTCCAGGCCGAGGATCGAACGCAGGTCGTGACCCTCGTCGATCGCCATGATCAGGTCCTGGATGTTCGACAGCGTGTAACCGCGCGCGAGCAGGTGGTTGATCAGCTTCAGGCGGGCGACGTGCGTGTCGTCGTAGATGCCGACGCGCCCGCGCTTCTCGGGCGGCGCGAGCAGTCCGCGATCCTGGTATGCGCGGACGTTGCGCACGGTCGTGTCGGACACGCGTGCGAGTTCGTCGACCGTGTACTCGTTGCGGGAATCCGGTGCGGCCTCGTCTGGCATGGTTGGAGTCTGTCTTGGCATGCGGCCATTCTAGCGCGACGCGCCAGGCTCGGGCGAGGCGGGAAGGGTGCGTGCGCCGTCGCCGAGCGCGCGCTGCATCAGCGCGGTATCGATCCAGCGGCCGTGCTTGAAACCGACCGCCTTCAGCACGCCCGCCGGCTCGAAGCCGAATGCGCGGTGCAGCGACGTCGAGCCGCCGGTGCCGCCGTCGGCGATCACCGCGATCATCTGCCGCCACGGGCCGGTCTCGCACCGCGCGATCAGCTCCGCGAGCAGCGCGCGGCCGATGCCGCGGCCGCGCTGCGCGTCGTCGATGTAGATCGAATCCTCGATCGTGTGGCGGTACGCGCTGCGCGTGCGATACGGCGTCGCGTACGCATAGCCGGCGATGCGGCCGTCGCATTCCGCAACGAGGTAGGGCAGCCCGTGACGCAGCACCGCGTCGCGGCGCACGCGCAGTTCGTCGACGTCGGGCGGCGTCTCCTCGAACGACGCGACGCTGTGGCGCACATGGTGTGCATAGATCGCGTGAATGGTGGGGAGATCGGTATCGGTCGCGTCGCGGACGACGCAGGCGGGGGCGGCGGACATGGTGGCGGAACGGGCGGACGAAACCGTTACTATGCCGGCCGCGAGGCGGCGCCGTAAAGGCATGGGTCGCGTCGCGCGGTCAGGAGAAGCCGCGCCTACAAATGGCCGTCCGCGTCGCGAACCGCGTCGGCGATTGCATCCGCGACGCGCTGCACGCGCGGCGAGCGCCGCACGTCCGGGTGGACGACGAGCCAGATCTCGCGCTCGACATCGCATCGGGGCGCGGACGTCAACTCGACGAGCGCGGCGGCAGTCGACAGCGACGGATCGGCCGAAGCCGGCGTGCCCGCGTCCGCATCCGTCGCCGACGTGTCGACGAGAAAGCGCGGCAGCAATGCGACTCCTGCGCCGGCCACGCACGCACGATGGAGCGCGGCCAGATCGTTGGCGATGAACGCGAAGCGGCGCCCGGCCGCGAAGCGTTCGAGCCATTGCTGCTGCGGCATTTGTGCGAGTGCGTCGTCGTAGCCGAGGAATGCCCAGGTGTTGGGCGGCGCGGCGGCCCAGTCGGGCGACGCGCACAGCGCGAAGCGCATCGTGCCGAGCCGGCGCGTGGCCAGCCCCGGCTCGCTCGGCCGCGACAGGCGCACCGCGAGGTCGGCTTCGCGCGCGTAGAGGTTGGCCGCGTGCATCTCGCCCATCAGGTCGATCCGCAGCGCGGGCCATGCGCGCTGCGCGCGGGCGAGCCGCGGCGCGAGGAAGTGGCTCGCGAATACCGGCGACGCCGACACGCGCACGACACCGTCGAGCGCCGCCGCCCCCTGCGCGGCGCGCGCGAACGCATGCACGTCGGCTTCGACGCGCGCGGCATGCTCGGCGAGGTGCAGGCCTTCGTCGGTCGGCGGCCAGCCGCGTGGCAGCCGGTCGAACAGCCGGATGCCGAGCGCGGACTCCAGCGCATCGATGCGCCGGGCGACCGTCGAGTGCTGGACCTGCAGCGTTCGCGCGGCGGCCGACAGGCTGCCGCCGCGCATCACCGCCAGGAAATAGCGGAGGTCGTCCCAGCTCATCGGCGGCGCGGACGCCGGCGTCGGATCGGTCGAATTTTGCACGGTAGATGGGCGTGAAACGGGAATTCCGAGCGATTATGCACGATGAGATGATCGTGTCACATCATTCGATTGTGAGGAACGTCATGACCCAGACTGCCACTGCCACCCGGATCGGGATCGACCGCTACGGCGATGCCGGTGTGCTGCGACGCGTCGATGCGCCCGTCGCGCCGCCCGGCGCCGGCGAGGTGCGGATTCGCCAGACTGCCGTCGGCGTGAATTTCGTCGACATCTATTTCAGGACCGGCGCGCATCCGTTGCCGGCACTGCCGGACGCGCTGGGTGTCGAGGCGGCCGGCGTGGTCGACGCGGTCGGGCCCGGCGTGACGGGGCTGGTACCGGGCCAGCGCGTCGCGTATGCGGGGCTGCCGACCGGCAGCTACGCGAGCCTGCGCACGCTGCCTGCCGAGCGCGTGGTGCCCGTGCCCGACGGCGTGAGCGACGACGCGGTCGCGGCCGGGCTGCTGAAGGGCATTACCGTCTACATGCTGCTGCACCGCGTGCGCCACGTGGGGGCCGGCGACACCGTCCTCGTGCACGCGGCGGCCGGCGGCGTCGGGTTGCTGGCGACGCAGTGGGCGCGCGCGCTCGGCGCGCGGGTGATCGGCACGGTCGGCTCGGCCGCGAAGGCGGCACTGGTGCGCACGCGAGGGGCGGAAGTGGTGGTCGACTACCGCGAGGAGGATTTCGTCGCGGCGGCGCGTGCGTTCGGCGGCGGCGCGGGCGTCGACTATGCGATCGACGGGATCGGCGGCGACGTGCTGACGCGCACGCTCGGCGCGGTCCGGCCGTTCGGGATGGTCGCGAGCATCGGGCAGGTTGCCGCGATCGGCGCCCGGCAGACGATCGACCTCGATGAACTGGGCCCGGCCCGCTCGATCGCGCTGGCGCGGCCGAGCGTGCTGGGCTTCATCGCGCGTGACGTGGCGGGGTATCGGGAGGCGGCGCGCGCGACGCTCGAACGGCTCTCGGGCGGGATGCACGTGGAGATCGGCGCGCGGCTGCCGCTCGACCAGGCGGCCGACGCGCATCGTTTGCTGGAATCGCGACAGACGACGGGCGGGGTGGTGCTGGTGCCGTGACGGCGGGCCGTTCGTCGTGAACGGTCGCCTCGCTGCGCCGCTCTGCAGACAGGCGGCGGAGCCACGGTGCCGCTGCGTGCCCGCCGATCAGTGATGCTTGCGCAGCGGCGCGCTTTCGACGAACCACGCGAGCACGAAAGCGATCGCGATCACGCCCGCGGCCGAGAGATACACCACGTGCAGCGACCCGGCGAACGCATGCAGGTACGCCTCGCGCACCGCATCCGGCAACTGGTGCACGACCGCCGGACCGAGCGCGGGAGGCAGCTCCGTGCCGGCCGGCAGCGCCCGCGTGATTCGCGACTGCAGCCCGTGCGAGAACAGCGCGCCGAACGCGGCGACGCCGAGCGAGCCGCCGATCGAGCGGAACAGCGTCGCGCCCGACGTCGCGACGCCCATGTGCCGGAACTCGACCGTGTTCTGCACGGCGAGCGTGAGCACCGGCATCACCATGCCGAGCCCGATCCCGAGCAGCGCCATGTAGGCGTACATCGTGTGCAGCGGCGTGTCGAGCGTCAGCGTCGACAGCAGCGCCATCGCGATGCCGCCGATCAGCGTCCCCGCGATCGGAAACGGCCGATACGTGCCGAGCCGCGAGATCAGCCGGCCGCTCGCGACCGACATCGCGAGCATCCCGCCCATCATCGGCAGCAGCTGCATCCCGGCCTGCGACGGCGTCGAGCCCTTCACCACCTGCAGATAGAGCGGAATGAACGTGACCGAACCGAACAGCGCGATGCCGACGACGAAGCCGATCAGGCTCATCAGCACGAAGGTGCGCTGGCGGAATAGTTCGAGCGGCATGATCGGCTCGGCCGCAAGCCGTTCCTCGTAGATGAAGCCGCCGATCGCGACCACGCCGAGCACCAGCGTCATCCACAGCTGCGCCGACGACCACGGCAGTAGCGAACCGCCTTCGCTCGTGAACAGGATCACGCAGGTAAGGGCCGTTGCGAGGAACGCGGCGCCCATATAGTCGATCCGGTGCTTCACGTGCGCGGTGTGCGGCCGGAACGCGACGCCGATCACCGCGAGCGCGACGAAACCGAGCGGCAGGTTGATCGTGAAGATCCAGCGCCACGACAGATGTTCGACCAGGAAGCCGCCGAGCAGCGGCCCGACGATCGTCGCGAGGCCGTACACGCCGCCGAACATCCCCTGATAGCGCGCCCGGCGGTCGGGCGGCACGAGGTCGCCGATCGCGGCCATCGTGACGACCATCAGCCCGCCGCCGCCGAGCCCTTGCAGCGCGCGCAGCACGATCAGCTGCGTCATGTCCTGCGCCATGCCGCACAGCGCGGAACCGGCGAGAAACAGCACGATCGCCGCCTGCAGCACGATCTTGCGGCCGTACAGGTCGCCGAGCTTGCCGTACAGCGGCAGTACGACCGTCGACGACAGCAAATACGCCGTGACCACCCACGACAACTGGTCGAGGCCGCCGAGCTCGCCGACGATGGTCGGCAGCGCGGTCGATACGATCGTCTGGTCGAGTGCGGACAGCAGCATGACGAGCAGCAGCGCGGCGACGATCAGCCCGGTCGGCGCGTCGCGACGGGCCGCTTCGGCGGCCGGTGGGGCAAGGAGGGTATCGGTTCTCATCGAGATATCTGCCATGGCAGGGAATTGGTCGAAATATAGAGTCAATTCATTGCCTGGTCAATTTCTGCCGTACCTGGATTTGTTGCATCGGTAACAGAAGATTGCGAGCCGGAAAATTGATCGCGATCAGCCCGGCAGCGGGCGGGGCTCAAGTTTTTTGCAGGCTAACCGTAATCCAGAGTGCCGCGGACCGATTGCCGCGGCACTCTTTACCGCTCACGTCCCGTCATGAACCTGAACGCCCTGTTTTCCCGCTTCTCGATCCGTACGCGGATTTTTTCCACGCTCGGCCTCGTCGCCGCGCTGCTCGTTGTTTCGGGCCTGATCGGCCTGACCGGCATGCAGAGCTCGAACCGTGCGCTCGACGAGGCCTATACGCGCCAGCTGGCCGCGAAGACCGCGTTGTCCACCGCGAGCCTGAACCTGACGATCGTGCGCACCACGCTCGACCGCGCGCTACTGCATCCTGAGGCGCCGGAAGTGCCCGATCTCGTCAACAAGGCCGAGAACTATCTCGCGAAGGCCGACGCCGCGTGGCGCACCTACGCGACGATGCCGCACGACGGCGACGAAGGCCCGCTCGCGACGCGGCTCGACGCCGCGCGCCAGGCGCTGATCGGACAGGCGTTGAAGCCGTTGATCGACGCGATCCGCGCGGGACATCGCGACGATGCCGACCGGCTGCTGATGACGGTCGCGCCGCCGCTGTCGGTCGCGCTCACGCAGGCGACCGATGCGCTTGACGCGTACCAGGCCGCGCGCGGCAAGGACGTCTACGACACCGCGCAGACCTATTACGGCTGGATGCGCGCGGGCGCGATCGCCGGCATTGCGTTCGGTCTCGCCGCGTGCCTCGGCTGCGCGATCGGCCTGCATTTCGCGATCACGCAACCGGTGAACCGTCTGCTGTCGCATTTCCGCCGCCTGTCGGACGGCGACCTGACGTCGGAAGTGCGCTGGTCGTCGCGCGACGAGATGGCCGAGCTGGTCAAGGGCGTGACGGGCATGCAGCGCAGCCTCGCCGATACGGTGCGCCAGGTCAGCCAGGGCTCCGAAGCGATCTCGACCGCGACGCACCAGATCGCGGCCGGCAACACCGACCTGTCGCAGCGCACGGAGGAGCAGGCGTCCGCGCTGCAGGAGACGGCCGCGAGCATGGAGCAGCTGACGGCGACCGTGAAGCAGAACGCCGATCACGCGGTCGAGGCGCAGGCGTGCGCGGACAACGCGAGCGAGATCGCGACGCGCGGCGCGGCGGTCGTCGGCGAAGTGATCGGCACGATGAACGAGATCGACCAGAGCTCGCAGAAGGTGGCCGACATCATCGGCACGATCGAGGGCATCGCGTTCCAGACCAACATCCTTGCGCTGAATGCGGCGGTCGAAGCCGCGCGCGCGGGCGAGCAGGGCCGCGGCTTCGCCGTGGTCGCGGGCGAAGTGCGCACGCTTGCGCAGCGCTCGGCGTCGGCCGCGAAGGAGATCCGCACGCTGATCGGCGAGTCGGTCGAGCGTGTCGCGACGGGGTCGCGGCTGGTCGGCGTGGCCGGCGCGACGATGCAGGACATCCAGCAGGCGATCGGCCGCGTGACGGGCATCATGACCGAGATCGCGGCCGCGTCGAACGAGCAGCGCGACGGGATCGAGCAGGTGAATCGCGCGGTGTCGCAGATGGACCAGGTGTCGCAGCAGAACGCGGCGCTGGTCGAGCAGGCGGCGGCAGCCGCCGCTTCGCTCGAGGAGCAGGCCGACGGGCTGCGCCGGGCGGTGGGGGCGTTTCGCGTCGCGTGACGTGCGGCGGCGGGCGGGGCGGTCGGTCCCGCGCGCACCCGCTGCCCGCCGTGTCAGCCGCCCGTGAGTTGCGCGGCCGAGCGCGCCGACGCGACGAGCAGCAGCTTCATCGTCGCGCGCGTCGCGCCGACGAACAGCTTGCGGGCCGCGCGCGCATCGAGCGTGTCGAAGTCGATCTCGGTGAGGATCACGCACGGTGCGGATTGCCCCTTGAAGCGATAGATCGAATCGAGCAGCACGTCGCCTTCGCGATATTCAGGGTTGCCGAACAGGTCGTACTTGCCCGTGAAGCGCTTGACCCGATGCGGGCCGAGCTGGTCGAGCCGCGCGAGCACCGAGCTTTCGCGGCCGCGATACGACAGCACCGCGATGTCCTGCTTGCGGAAGCCGAGCGACAGCGCGTGCGTGATCGCGCGCTTGGTCGCGTCGATGCACGCGTCGGCGAGCGCGTCGCCCGCGCCGTCTTCCCCGTATGACGACACCGACGGATCGGAACCGTCGAACGGGCTGCCCGAGCGCAGTTCGGCCGCGAGCGGCTCGACGCGGCCGACGACGTCGCGCACGAATTCGAGCAGGTCGCGCGGGCTGCGGTAGTTCGTCAGCGCCTTCAGCGTGACCCAGCCAGGCAGCGCGACGGGCTCGCGCAGATAAAGGTTCTGCAGCGGATCTTCCAGCCACCACCATGCGCCGTCCGGTGCCAGCAGGCGCTCCAGTGCGGCCGCCCACGGCGCGTGGAAATCCTGACCTTCGTCGACGATCAGCACATCGAAGCGCCAGCGTTCCGGAACCGGCGCTTCCGCGAAGTGCGCCTCGAGCCGCTCGAACGCGCCGGGCGCGTCGAAGTCGGGCGTATAGCCGCCGTCGCGGGCCACCCAGTCGCACAGCTGATGGTAGTTCGCGATCTTCGCGCCGGGCGGCGCGATGCGCGCGATGTAGTCGGCGAGCGGCCGGTTGAAGCATACGTAAAGCACGCGATTGCCGGCCGCGACCGCATCGCGCATCGCCTGCACCGCGAGCTGCGTCTTGCCCGAGCCGGCGGTGCCCGTCACGCGCAAGCGGAACGGCGTGAACTCGAGCTGGCGCGCCCACGCGGCAAGCCCGCCAGACAGCCGCGTGACGAGCGTGCCGGCCTGCCCGACGAGCGCGCTCGTGTCGGGCGTGAGCGCCAGCTCGTCCGCGAGGAAATGATGCAGCTTCGCTGCGTTCGGCAACGGTTCGTCGTGCTCGGGCAGGATCTGCAGGATCACCTGCGCGAGCTGCGCCTTGCGCGACGCGTCGACGATGCGGTCGGCCGCGACGCCTGCGATCGCCGTTTCGCGGATCGCGTAGTCGGGGCAGTACAGCAGCGCCTCGACGCCGTAGACGCCCGCGCCGAGCGCGGCGGTCAGCCGCCGGTGCAGCGTCTCCTGCGTGCGCGCGAGCTGGATCGGGACGTTGCGCTCCTTCTGCAGGTAGACCTTCACGAGCCCCTTCGGCGTTTCGCGCAGGAAGCCGGCCTTCTGCTCGATCAGCAGCACGCGGCCGGCCGGGCTCACGACGACGAACGCCGCTTCGCCGAACACCGAGAAGCCCTGGTCGGCACGCGTCCAGTGCACGCCGTGATAGACGGTGTAGCTGTCCGGCAGCGCGTGTTCGAGGGCGGCAAGCGTCTCGCGCTCGCGTTCGGCCGCACCGGTGGCGGCGAGGTTTTTCCAGTCGTCGGGAATGAGGCGGGCCATGAAGTCGGGCGGCGCAGGCCGGTCGTGAACAGGGTCCGGCTATTGTACTGAGGAACCGGTTCACGGCCGCCGCGCCGCGCGGGCGCCGGCCATGCGAAAGAGGGGGCGTGCGTGCGGGAATTACCCGCGTGCGAGCCGCTTCGCGAGATCGGCGCTGAGGATCGCCATGCGTGCGGGCTTTTCGTAGCAGACGACGTCGAATGCGCGGATCACTTCGCTGATGTCCGCTTCGCTCGCGCGGCCCGTGAGCAGGTCGCCCGTCAGCACGAAGATGGGCGCGCCCGGATTGTCTGACGTGCGCACTGCCTTGATCGCGGTGGCGGCCGTGCCGTCGTCGAACAGCCATTCGGTGACGACCGCGTCGAACGCCTGGCCCTGCAGCGCGTCGACGAACGGCGCGAGCCCGTCGAATGCGGCCGTCGCGAAACCCTGCCGCTCGAGATAGCGACACAGCTCGGTCGCGCTGACGCGATCGGGATCGATCACCGCGACGACGAGCTTGTCGCTCTCCGCGCGGCGCGGATAGATCTCGATCTTGTGCACGTCGTACGCGTTCTGGTACAGCACGCCCGTGTGGCGCAGCACGCGCCAGCGGCCGTTCTGTTCGTACGCGACGAACTCGGGGCGCGCGCCGGCTTCGAGCGGCGCGCCGATCCAGGCGGTACACGGAATTTCGGCGACACCGGCGTACAGGACGGCTTCCTGCGAATAGGCGCCGACCATGCCGGGGTCGAGCGTCTGCGCGCCGAACAGTTGAGCGGCGGGCTCGCCGTACGCTTCGGCGACTTTCTTGATCTGCGCGAGCGTCCATGGGCTGCTGCCGCGCAGTTTGCGGTGACCCTGCGAAAAGCTCAGGTCGAGGATGCGGCACAGCTCGGTGGTTTGCTGGCGCTTGCCGATGCCGTTGCGAGTCATTAGCTCGCGCACGCGCTCGGCAACCGCGAGGGAATCCGTGGTGATTGCTTCAGTGGTCATGCTACGGGAACGGATCGTGACGTTCAGAACGACGCCTTGCGGCAGTCTCGGCGGACAGTCTTGACGACGTCCAGGGGCGAGCCGACCGGCCACGCGCGGAAAAGATAACTTTACCGCAAAACGACTGTCATTCAATGTCGCAAAAGGTGCGTTTCTGTGAAAGGTGTGTCACGACGTTACGCACGATCCGGCGGCGTGTGTCGCGCGCCGCTGCCCCGCTCGCAACCTTCAGGCACGGATCGCGAGGGGCCTGGACAGGATTCCTAGTCTGGCCGCACGTAATTGCGCCGCGCTGCCGAAGAATTGCACCAGAGTAGGGCGAATTCATGACCGGGAACCGCGGCATCATGTCACTCTGACGGCGACAAATTTTTACAGGACGTCGTGCGCCGGGCTCGACGGAGTCGCGTCTTATACGCGGATTGTTTGACGGTTTACTCTAAAAAAACCGATGCTGCCCCGTTTCGGGAGCGGGCGTGAATGCGGCAGGGGCCCGTGCTACGATTTCGCGGTCTAAAAATAGTGTTGAAGCGATGCAGAAGAAATTTGTGATGCGCGGGTACGAGATGAACTGCGAACCGCGCGTGACGGAGGACGGCAAGTACGCCGCCCAGGTCGAGGTCACGAAGCTGGGTTTCAGCCGCGAGGCGGCATTCCGCAAGCTGGGCGAATTCGATACCGAAGCGGATGCCGTCGCCTATGCGAAGAAGTTCTCCGAAGAATGGCTGAGCCGCTACGCGTAGCGCGTCGTTCGGCCGCGCAGGACGGGCACGCTCATTCAACGCGAAAAACACGGCGGACGTTCCGAATGCCCGGCGTGGATGGCATTGGCGAAGCGCCGCAGGATCGCCGGTTACACGGCGATCCTCCAGTGTCCATCTCTTGAGAAGTGCGAACCGATGGATCGACGCGCGTGCCATCGCGGCCATCGATCGACGGCGGCCGAATGCGATCGACCTACGCCGGCATGTACGTGAACGGTTCGCCGTCCTCGCGCTCGACCGACAGCAACCGCTTGAGTTGATCGAGCGCGAACAGCTGCGTGCCTTCCGCCGCCGCTTCGGCTATCGCGGCATCGACGAGTTTCCTCGCGCGCGCGAGGATCACGGATCGCTGGCGCGCGATCTCGAGCACCATGCGTTGCTCGATGTTCTGCCGGCTCGATTGCTTGTCGCTCAGGTGACGCCAGCGATCGCGAAGCTCTGCCCAGGTGACGCGCTGAAATTCCGGAATCGCGTGCGGGAGCGTGCCGGCTTCCGCGGGCTCGGGCCGCGCACGCAATGCACAGCGCAGCGCTTCGCGGGCGCGCCACTCATCCGAAAACGGCGCATACACGTCGCGCGTGCGGCCGATCGGATTCGCGCGTTCGATCTCCTTGTCGAGCAGGTAGCCGAGCCGCCGCAGCGCGGAGCCATGCGCGAGCATGGCCGGATCCAGCACGCGGATCCGGCGCGAAGCATCCGCGACGTGCGCTTTCAGTTCCCACAGCGTCAGGCGGAGGTGCTGCACTTCGAGTATCAGGCGCTGTACGTCTGCGTAGGTGCACTTCGTCCACCATTCGGTGAGGTCGTTCAGCTTCGGGGGATCGAATGGGGGGAGGATCATTTTTACTGCAGCGATACTGTATGGATGTACAGTTTATCGCGCGGTAACATAGCGCCGTCAAGGCGAAAAAATGGGGACGGCCGATGAGCGGAAAACGACCGGCAGCGGGGCTGCGGCCGGTCCGTTCATCGCGCGTCCCGCACGTTCGCCAGCCCCGTCCGGAACCCGACCGCATGATCCGGTGCATGCCATCGCGAACGTCGATGGATGCGCCGGACGTATCAACGCCAACAGAGAACAATGACGACAACCTATCCGCTGCATGACACATTGACGCACGCCGACACGGCGTTTCCGGCCGAAGCCGACATCGTGATCGCCGGCGCCGGCATCATGGGCTGCGCGGCCGCCTATTACCTCGGCCTGCGCGGCCTGAAGGCCGTCGTGCTCGACAAGTCGCGCATCGCCGGCCAGCAATCGACGCGCGCTTGGGGCTTCGTGCGGCAGCAGGGCCGCGAGTCCGCCGAAGTGCCGCTGATGATGGCCGGCATGCGGATCTGGGAAGGGCTCGAGCAGGCGCTCGGCTTCGATCTCGAATGGCGGCAGGGCGGTTGCCTCTATATGGCGGACAACGAAGACGACTGGGCATCGTTCCAGGCGTGGCTCGCGGTCGCACGCGAACACGGGCTCGACACGCGCACGCTGACACGCGCGGAAATCGACGCGCGCGTGACCGGCCTGTCGGCGCAAGCGCGCACGCTCGGCGGGTTGTATACGGCGACCGACGGGCAGGCCGAGCCGCGCCGTGTGGCCGCCGCGTTCGCGGCGCGCGCGACCGAAGCCGGCGCGCGTTTCTTCGAAGGCTGCGGCGTGACGGCGATCGAGACCGCCGGCGGCGCGGTCGTCGGCGTCGTGACCGAGCGCGGCACGATCCGCACGCGACGCGTGATCTGCGCGGCCGGCGCGACCAGCTTCCGGCTGCTCGACGGTGTCGGCATCCGGCTGCCGCAGCAGGCCGTGCGCGGCACCTGCATGCGCACCAACGTGCTGCCCGACGTGTCCGCGTCGACGATCTGGGGGCACGGCCTCGGCATTCGGCAACGCAGGAACGGTGCGATCAATCTCGCCGACGACATGCAGGTCGACGTCGACCTGACGCTCGGCCACCTGCGCGGCTTGAGCCTGTTCTGGCCGGAGTTCTGGTCGCAGCGCGAGAAGTTCCGGCTGCATCTGAATGCGGCGGCGTGGCGGGATGTCCGCGCGCGCATCGGCGGTGGCGGCGGCGCGATCGAGCCGCGCGATCCGCAGCCGCAGCCGAATCGCGCGCATGCGCCGCGCTCGCTCGCGAAGCTGAAGGCGATCTTTCCCGCGCTGAAGGACGCGCAGATCGTCGAGGCCTGGGCCGGCCTGATCGACGTGGTGCCCGACGGAATTCCGGTGATCGACGCGCCTGGCACGCCGTCCGGGCTCGCGATCGCGACCGGCTTCTGCGGGCACGGCTTCGCGATGGGGCCGATCGTCGGACGGCTGCTGGCCGAATGGGTCGATACGGGCGAGCCGTCGCTCGACCTGTCGGCGTTCCGTGCACGGCGTTTCGCCGACGGGACGATGGTCCGGCCGCGCAGCATGCTGTAGCGGACGTGCTCGCGTGTTCCCGTCGTAGAATCGAGCCCGCAATCTTCAGGAGATTCCCCGTTGGCAACGCCCTCCGACAAGCGCCGCCCGTTGCGCTCGCGCCTGCGTCGTGCCCGCGACCCATGGCGGGCGCCGCGTGCGCGCACGCTGTTCACGCGTCCGGCGACGTCGCCGCGGCGCACGCTGCTGTTCCGTCTCGGCGCGGTCGTGGTGCTGTGCGTGCTCGCGTTTCTCGTGCTGTATCTCGATCGCGACGGCCTGCGCGATTCGACCAAGAGCACGCCGATGAACGTCGCGGACCTCGTGTACTTCACGATGGTCACGGTCGCGACGGTTGGCTACGGCGACATCGTGCCGGTCACCGCGCGCGCGCGTCTGATCGATGCGTTCTTCATCGTGCCGATCCGCATCGGCATCTGGTTCATCTTCCTGGGCACGGCATATCAGTTCGTGATCCAGCGCGTCATCGAGGAATTCCGCATGAAACGCCTGCAGAAGCAACTGTCCGATCACATCGTCGTATGTGGCTACGGCCTGTCGGGGTCGATCGCCGTGCGCGAGTTGCTCGAAAGCGGCGTCGATCCGTCGACGATCATCGTGATCGACGCGCAGCAGCAGGCGCTCGAGGCCGCGACGTCGCTCGGCGTGACCGGGCTGCTTGGCGATCCCGCGCACGAGGATCTGCTGCAGCAGGCGCAGGTGCGCGCGGCGAAGGCCGTGATCATCTCGGTGACCGACGACCCGACCGCGATCCTGCTGACGCTGTCGGTGCGCAGCATCGCGCCGGAGACGAAGATCGTCGTGCGGATCCAGGAGAACCTGTATCAGCGGCAACTGCGGCAGGCGGGCGCGGACGTGATCGTGTCGTCGACGAAGATCGGCGCGCTGCTGCTCGCGGACGCGGTGCACAGCCGCTATATCGTGCCGTTCGTGAACGACATGCTGTCGACGCGCGGGCGGGCGACGCTGCTGGAGCGCGAGGCATTGCCGCACGAGATCGGCTGCATGACGAACGTCGTGCCGGGCGCGATCGTCGTCGGGCTCGATCGCTGCGGGAAGATCCATTCGTTCTACGAGGATCCGCCGTGCCGGATCGAGGCGGGCGATACGCTGGTCGTGATCCAGTCGGCTAGGATTCCGGACCCGGACATGTGAGGGCCGGTTGGGCAATAACCCGGCATGGCAGCCACTGCCGCGCCGTGACCTGTGCATCCCCGCTTGATAAGCCACCGCGCGTTATTTAGTATGACGTAATCGCGTCGTGCGCCGCGCACGAGCGTGATCATCGAGGAGACACATGCAATTCAGGTCGGCGGCGCCCCAGACGATCGTCGTGATCGGTGTCGTGATTGCCTGCGCGCTCATGGGTCTGTGCGTGCTGCAGTTGTTCCAGAGCCGCAACGACGCCCTCGAGCGGGCGAGCGAAACTTCCCGCAATCTGGGCCTGATCGCCGAGCGCGACATCGAACGCAATTTCGAACTCTACGACCTGTCGCTGCAGGCGGTCATCGCCGGGCTTCAACGTCACGACGTGATGGCTGCACCGGCGACCTTGCGGCGCGCGGTGCTGTTCGATAACGCGATGACGGCACAGTTTCTCGGTTCGATGCTGGTGCTCGACGCCGGCGGCAACATCGTCCTCGATTCCGCCAGCGACGTGCCGCGCCGCGGCAATTTCGCCGATCGCAAGTACTTCACCGTCCACCGCGACAATCCGGATGCAGGACTCTATGTCAGCGACCCGTTCCCGTCCCGCCTGCGCGGCGGCTCGCTCAGCATCGGGCTCACGCGGCGGATCTCGAACCCCGACGGCTCGTTTGCCGGCATCGTGCTCATCGCGGTCAACCTCGAGTATTTCCATCAGCTGTTTGCCGGCCTGTCGCTCGGACAACATGGATCGATCTCGCTGATCGGCAACGACGGCGTGATGGTGATGCGTCAGCCGTACGACGTCCACACCATCGGTCGCGACATCAGCCAGGCCGCGACGTTCAAGCGGTTCCAGGCCGCGCGTGAGGGTGTGTTCTCCGAAACCGCGTCGCTCGACGGCGTGCGTCGCCTCTACTACTTCAGGCACCTGCCGAAGCTGCCGCTGATCGTCATGGTCGCGGAAGCGGAGCAGGATATCTATGCGGCATGGCGGCACCGCGCCGTGACGATCGGCGCGCTGGTGGCGACGTTCGGCGCCGCGTTCATCGCGGTGTCCTTCATGCTCGGCACGCAGCTCCGGCACCGGATGCGCGCCGAGTCGGAACTCGTGCTGCTCGCCCGCACCGATGGTCTCACCGGCCTGAACAATCGCCGCAGCTTCGCGGAAGTGCTGGATCGCGAATGGCGTCGCGCGCGGCGCGCACGATCGGTTTTCTCGTTGCTGTTCGTCGATGTCGATCGCTTCAAGGCCTATAACGATACCTACGGCCATCAGGCGGGCGACGACGCGCTGGCCGCGGTCGCGCGCTGCATCGGCGAGAACATCCGACGCCCGGCCGATACCGCGGCCCGCTATGGCGGAGAGGAATTCGTCGTGCTGCTCCCCGATACGTCCGAGCCGGGCGCCGCCCAGATTGCCGAGCGGATTCGCGCGGCGATCGACGAGCTGCCGCTCGAGCACGCCGGCAGCGAATACGGGCATGTCACGGCCAGTATCGGCCTGGCGAGCTGGACGCCCGAGCACGATGCCGAGGCCGATGCCGTGATCAAGGCAGCCGACGAGGCGTTGTACTACGCGAAGGCGACCGGCCGGAACAAGGTTGCCGCCTTTCAGCCGCCGGCGTGACGCGAGTCACGACATGCGGCTGCAAGACGTTATGACGTACACCGAATAATTTATCGATTTATATCGGTTGGGAATGCCGGATCGCGAGAACAGAATCATCGCTTCCGGAACCCGAATGCATGTGTGCCGGCGCTCCAGCATCCACTTGTCCTGTGATGGTGACCGCGTGTGCACGTGTCGGGTTCCTGTCTCCACGTAGACTTCGCCGCCCATGCGGCGAACAAGGGAATGCGATGAGTTCGATCGACCTGAACGCTGTCACGCCGGTTTCCGCGCCCATTCGCTCGGCGAGCGATGTGGCGCGCCTGATCAATTCGACGGACAGCTCCGTCGGCCATGCACGGATGATCGTGCTGCTCGCGCTCGGCGGCGTGTTTCTCGATGCGTACGATCTGACGACGCTGTCTTACGGCATCGACGACGTCTCGCGCGAATTCGGCCTGACGCCCGCGCTGACCGGGCTGGTCGGCTCGGCGATCATGATCGGCACGATCTTCGGCAGCCTGATCGGCGGATGGCTGACCGACAAGATCGGCCGCTACCAGGTGTTCATGGCCGACATGCTGTTCTTCGTGATCGCGGCGATCGCGGCCGGGCTCGCGCCGAACGTCTGGGTGCTGATCGGCGCGCGCTTCGTGATGGGGCTCGGGGTCGGCATCGACCTGCCCGTCGCGATGGCGTTTCTCGCGGAATTCTCGAAGTTCAGCGGCCGCGGCAACAAGGCGTCGCGGCTCGCCGCATGGTGCCCGATGTGGTACGTCGCGTCGTCGGTGTGTTTCCTGCTGATCTTCGGCATGTATTTCCTCCTGCCGGCCGAGCATGCGGGATGGCTGTGGCGCGCGTCGCTGATCTTCGGCGCGGTGCCCGCGCTCGTCATCATCCTGGTCCGGAATCGCTTCATGAACGAATCGCCGTTGTGGGCCGCGAACCAGGGCGATCTGGCCAATGCCGCGCGCATTCTTCGCGAGTCGTACGGCATTCACGCCCATGAAGCGGACGATGTGCCGCGTGCGCCGAGCCAGCCGCCCGTGCGGATTCGCGTGCTGTTCCAGCGTCCGTATCTCGGGCGAACGATCGTCGCCAGCGTGATGAACCTGTGCATTCCGTTTGAATACACGGCGATCGCGTTCTTCCTGCCGTCGATCCTGTCGCAGTTTCTCGGCGCGGGCGTGTTCGAGACGATCGCGGCGTCGCTTGCGCTGAACGTGCTGTTCGCGTTTACCGGCGGCTTGCTCGGCATGCGCCTTGCGTATCGATATCCGTCGCGCCACGTCGCGATTGCGGGTTTCGCGCTGCAGTTCGTCGCACTCGTCGCGCTCGCGCTGGCGGGGCATCCGCATGGCGCACTCGCGGTCGGCCTCGTGCTGCTGATGCTCGGCACCTGGCTGTTCGCCGAGGGCTTCGGGCCGGGTGCGCAGATGATGATCTATCCCACGCTGTCCTATCCGGCGGCGATCCGCGGCACGGGGGTCGGCTTCGGGCGCTCGCTGTGCGGAATCGGTCAGGCGCTCGCGCTGTTCGTGCTGCCGATCCTGCAGGCCCGTCTCGGCACGGACATGTTCTGGGTCGTCGCAGTCAGCGCGGCCACGCCGATCGTGTTCCTGTTGATCGTGCGCCATGAACCGACGGCGCGCGATATCGACGCCGAGGCGGCGGCGTGAAGGCGGGCCTTGCCGGGATCCGCAAAACAAGTTCGCCGCAACGCCGGCCTTCGCGCTACAGTTGGCGTCATCCGCCTTCCGCCGAAGGCCGACCCGAGGTCGAACCATGCAACTTCAAACCGGCAACCTGTTCAATGTCGAAGCAACGCGCGGCAACGACGAGCGGGTCGATGTGCTCGTCGCCGGCGCGCGCCTGAACGTCGAGCGGATCGTGTCACTGGGGCATACGAGCCCCGACGGGTTCTGGTATGACGATTCGCGCGCCGAATGGGTGGTGCTGCTGTCGGGCGCCGCGGTGCTCGAGTTCGAAGCGGACGCGACGCTGCACGACATGCGCCCCGGCGACTACGTGCTGATCGAACCGCATTGCCGGCATCGCGTCGCGTGGACGCATCCCGACGAGCCGAGCGTCTGGCTCGCGATCTATCACGATCGCTGAAACGCGCGGGGCGCCGCGTTACCCGCGCCCCACGAACGGCATCGTGGTCGCCATGATCGTCATGTTCAGGATGTTCGTATCCAGCGGAAGATTCGCCATCTGCACGACCGCGTTCGCGACGTGCGTGACGTCCATCCGCGCCTCGGGCGCCATGCGTCCATCGGCCTGCAGCACGCCTTCCGTCATGCGATCCGTCAGCGACGTCGCCGCGTTGCCGATGTCGATCTGACCGCACGCGATGTTGTACGCGCGGCCGTCGAGCGCGAGCGACTTGGTGATGCCGGCCACCGCGTGCTTGGTGGCCGTATACGCGATCGTGTTCGGGCGCGGCGTATAGGCGGAGATCGAGCCGTTGTTGATGATCCGGCCACCCTGCGGCGTTTGCGCCTTCATCACGCGCCACGCGGCCCGCGCGCACAGAAAGACGCCCGTCAGGTTCGTCGCGACGACGTCGTTCCATACGTCGAACGCGTATTCGTCGAGCGGAACGGCCGGCGCGTTGCGGCCGGCATTGTTGAAGAGGACGTCCAGCCGCCCGAACTGCCGCGCGATCTGCGCGAACGCGTGTTCGACCGATGCTTCGTCGGTGACGTCGGCCGGAAATGCGTGTGCGTCGCCGTGGGCGGCGACGATCGCCTCTTTCGTCTCACGCAGCGATGCTTCCTTGCGTCCGATCAGCGCGACGGTATATCCGGCGTTCGCGAGTGCGATTGCCGCCGCGCGACCGATGCCGGATCCGGCGCCCGTGACGACGGCGATCTTCTTCGAGACAGACATGGCTTGATTCCCTGCGGGTTGGGTGAGGAAAGCGGCGGCGGCCGCGCGATGCACTCGCCGCGCGCCGGTCGAAGCGACATGCTACCGCGCACGCCGAATTTCGCGACGCGCGCGACTATTTCCTGCGCGCCGGCGGGGCCTTCCGTGCGCGCGTTCCGGTTTCCGCGAACAGGCTGACCACGACCTCCCGCAACCAGCGGTTGCCTTCGTCCTGATTCACGCGCGCATGCCACAGCATGTGAATCGGCGCGCCTGGCAGCGTGACCGGCAACGCGCGCCAGCCCAGCGAAAACGGCGCCGCGAGCTGCAGTGCAAGATGTTCCGGCACGGTCGCGATCAGGTCGGTGCGCTGCAGGATGTAGCCGACGCTCATGAAATGCGGCACCGTCAGCCGCACGCGGCGTTTCACGCGGCGCCGCTTCAGCCATTCGTCCACCTGCCCGTGACCGGTGCCTGCCGACACCACGACCAGATGCTCGGCGTCGCGCCACGCGTCGACGGTCAGCGGCGCGTCTTCGAGCGGATGCCCGCGCCGGAACAGGCACACGTAGCGCTGATCGAACAGCCGGCGCTGATAGAACCCGCCCTGAAGTTGCGGCAACAGCCCGATCGCGAGATCGACGCGGCCGTCGGCCATCTCGTCGCGGAGGTTGACGCTCGTGTTGCGCACCGTATTGAGCGCGATGCCCGGCGCTGCGCGCGACAGGTGTTCGAGCAGCGCGGGCAGAAACACGACTTCGCCGATATCGGTCATCCCGATCGTCATCGTACGCGACGCGCGCAGCGGATCGAACCCGGTCTCGGGGTTGAGCGCGGCATGCAGCGTCGACAGCGCGTGCGCAACCGGTTCGGCCAGGCGCAGCGCGAACGGCGTCGGGACCACGCCGCCCGGGCCGCGCACGAACAGCGGATCGCCGAGCCGGCGGCGCAGCTTCGCGAGCGCGTTGCTGACGCCCGGCTGGCTCATGTTCATCTGCTCGGCGACGCTCGACACGCGCCGTTCCTGCATCAGCCGCTGAAACAGCAGCAACAGATTGAGGTCGATCTCGCTCAGTTCCATGGTTCGGCGTGGCCTCCGGTCATTCCGTTCAGTGATGAAGCGGATTCCCGGCATTTTATTGTGGGATGACGAGACGCTGCTGAAAATACCGACACGGCGCAAGCATTCGACAGGCGCGCCGGGCAGGTCACGCGCGCCGCGCGCCTCGACCACGCATTACTTGAATATCGGAGACACGTTCATCATGCAGACGAAACTGAGGATCGCGATCGTCGGTGCCGGCATCGGCGGCCTGACGCTGGCGCTTGCATTGCGCGAACAGGGCATCGACGCGCAGCTGTACGAGCAGACCGACGTGCTGCGCGAGGTGGGGGCGGCCGTCGCGCTGTCGGCCAACGCGACGCGTTTCTATGAACGGATGGGATTGCGCCCGGCTTTCGACGCGGTGTGCGCGGAGATCCCGGGCCTCGTCTATCGCGACGGACGCAGCGGCGCGGTGATCGGCCATCATCGCGGGGAGCCCGACTATCGACGGCAGTTCGGCGGCTCGTACTGGGGCGTGCACCGCGCGGACCTGCAGGCGATTCTGTCGAAGGCGGTCGGGGTCGAGCAGATTCATCTCGGCCATCGGCTCGTCGATCTCGCGCAGCATCCGGAACGCGTCACGCTGACCTTCGCCAACGGCGAACGCGTCGACGCCGATCTCGTGATCGGTGCGGACGGCGCGCGTTCGATCACGCGGCGCTGGATGCTCGGCTACGACGACGTGCTGTATTCGGGTTGCTCGGGTTTTCGCGGCGTGGTGCCGGCCGAGCGGATGGACCTGCTGCCCGATCCCGAGACCATTCAGTTCTGGGTCGGGCCGCACGGTCATCTGCTGCACTATCCGATCGGCGACAACGGCGACCAGAACTTCCTGCTGGTCGAGCGTCATCCGTCGCCGTGGCCGTCGCGCGACTGGGTCATGCCGGCGGAGGAGGGCGAGCAACTGCGCCTGTTCGGGGACTGGCATCCGGCGGTGGTGCAGATGATCACCGCGGTGCCGATCAGCCAGCGCTGGGGGCTGTTCCACCGGCCGCCGCTCGGCCGCTGGAGCCGCGGGCGCGTGACGCTGATCGGCGATGCCGCGCATGCGCTGGTGCCGCATCACGGGCAGGGCGCGAATCAGTCGATCGAGGACGCGATGGTGCTGGCCGCGCAACTGGCGAAGGCGGGGCCGGGCAACTGGCGCGAGGCGCAGGAGGCTTACGAGCGGCTGCGGCGCGGCCGCACGCGCAAGGTGCAGTACGCGTCGATTTCCGCGGCCGACGTGCTGCATCTGCCCGACGGGCCGGCCGCGCAGGCGCGCAATGCGCGGCTCGGCGAGCGCGACAGCGTGCTGCATCACCTGGACTGGATTCACGATTTCGACGCACTCGCCGACGAGCCGAGCGAGCGGCAAGGCGGGACGTGGCTTTGACCTGACAGGCGCGGCGCGAGCGGCGGCAGTGCGCCGGGCGACCGGTGCGGCGATTACGCGGTCGTCCGTCGGGAATGCGGTCCGGCCGCGCAGCCGTCACGCGTAGTCGGCCACCTGTTGCGCATCGCGCTTGACCTGTTCGATGTCGCGAAACCGCGCGGCCGGATGCGCGTCCGGCAGCCGCGCCGACCCGCCGAACAGCTTCTCGCGCAGCGTGCCCGGCGCGTATTCGGTCGGATAGACACCGCGCCGCTGCAACTCCGGCACCAGGTAGCGCACGATGTCCTCGAAGGTTTCGTGCGCAACGGCATACGCGAGATTGAAGCCGTCGACGTCGGTCGCGGCGACCCATTCCTGCAGGATGTCGGCGACGGTCCGCGCGGAACCGACGAATACGGGCCCCATCCCGCCGATTCCGCCCCAGGCCGCCAGTTCCTCGATCGTCCATGCGGTATCGCCGCCGGCCAGATGCTCGACGGCCGACACGATCGCATTCGTCTCGACGCGCCGGACGGGATCGGTCGGCGCGTACTGGCCGAAATCGATGCCGGTCCAGCCGGACATGAACACGAGCGAGCCGTCGTACGAGACATAGCGGCGGTACTCGTCGAATTTCGCCTGTGCCTTCTCGTCGGTCTCGTCGACGATCACGGTGACGAGGTTGTAGATCAGCACGTCGTGCGGGTCGCGACCCGCGGCCGCGGCTTGCGCACGCACGTCGGCGACATAGCGCGCGAGTCGAGGGCGCGTCGGCGCGGCGACGAACACGCATTCGGCGTGTCGAGCGGCGAACGCCTTGCCGGGGCCGGACGCGCCGGCCTGGAACAGCACCGGCGTGCGCTGCGGCGACGGTTCGCACAGGTGATAACCGGGCACGTCGAAGAAGCGCCCCTTGTGGCCAATCTCGTGCACCTTCTCCGGATGCGTGAACACGCGGCCGTCGCGATCGCGCACGACCGCGCCGTCTTCCCAGCTGCCTTCGAACAGCTTGTACAGCACCTCCACGTATTCGGCCGCGACCGCATAGCGGTCGTCGTGCGTGCGCAGCCCGTTGTCGCCGACGTTCTTCGCGCCGCTTTCCAGATACGACGTGACGATATTCCACGCGAGCCGGCCCTTCGTGTGATGGTCGGCGGTCGACAGCCGGCGCGCGAACGTGTACGGATGCTCGAACGTCGTCGACGCGGTGATGCCGATGCCGAGATGCTCGGTCGCCATCGCGATCGGCGCGGCGAGCTGCAGCGGATCGTTGACCGGAATCTGCGCGGCCTGATGCAGCGCGTGGTAGTTGCTGCCCTGGTAGACGTCGTAATAGCCGATCACGTCCGCGATGAAGATCGCGTCGAAGATCCCGCGCTCGAGCACGCGCGCGAGATCGGTCCAGTAGTCGAGATCCTTGTACTGCCACGAACGATCGCGGGGATGCGCCCACAGGCCGGGCGACTGATGGCCGACGCAATTCATCTCGAACGCGTTGAAGCGAATGGTCTTGCTCATCGTGCGGCTCCCGATTCCGTGCCGGCGCCTGCACTTGCACCATTGCCGACGCGCCAGACGAACGGCGGCGTGCGTCCGTTGATGACCCAGTCGCCGACGATCCGCGCCTTGTAGACGAGCGGATTGTGCGACGACACCGTGCGCGCGTTGCGCCAGTGACGATCGAGCGCGGTCGTACTGCGCGTCGCGGAGGCGCCGAGCGCGTCGAACAGGCGTGTCGCCGCGCGCAGCACGAGTTCCGACACGACGAGCTGGCTTTGCGCGGATTCGATTTCGGCCGCGACGTTCGAGGCACGTTCAGCCTCATCGTCGCCACCGAAGCGTGCGACGTACGCCTGCTGCAGCGGCTGTGCGGCGCGCAGCGCAAGCGCATCGGCCGCATAGGCCCACGACGCGATTTCGCCGATCACCTGCTGAAGTTGCGCATCGTCGCCGGCGCGTGCTGCGTTGCCGTGGCTGTATACGCGCGAGCGGTTGCGCACGAGTTCGCCCGCGTCGCGCACGATCGCATGGCCGATGCCGGCCAGCGTGGCAACATGGAACAGCTGGTAGAACGCGGTCTGGTATTTGAAGCGGCGTGCGAAATCGATCACGTTGTCGGCGTCGACCGCCGCATTCTCGAAGCGTGTCGTGCCGCTGCCGGTCGTCGTCTGGCCGAAGCCGTCCCAGTCGTCGTCGCGGATCACGCCGGGCTGCGCGGTGGCGACCGCGACGATCACGTCGCTGCCGTCGTGCGCGCGCTGCGCGAATACGTCGATCCAGTCCGCGAACAAACTGCCGGTGCTGTAGAACTTGCGGCCGTTCAGCACGAACCGGCCGTTCTGCTCCGACACCTTGGTGATCGTCTGGCCAAGCGGGACGTCGCCGGCTTCCGACCATGCGTTGCCGACGAGCTGGCCGCTCGCGAAGCGGTCGAACCACGTCGTGCGCAGCGGCCCGGGCGGCGCGTTCAGCCAGTCCTCGACGAACGCGAAGTGCCCGCGCAACGCCTGCGGCAGATTGGAATCGGCGGCGGCGAGTTCGGTCAGCAGCCGGAACAGCTGCGGCAGCGATGCGCCGGCACCGCCGTCGCGCACCGGCAGCCGTATCGCGCCGAAGCCGGCGGCCTTGAGCCAGCCGATCGCTTCGTGCGGCAGTTCGCGGCGGCGTTCGCGCTCGGCGGTGCCGGCGGCGATGCGCTCGAAGAGGGGGCGAAAGCGGCTCGCGAGTGCATCGTAGTCGGTGCCGGTGGAAAGATCGGTATCTGCGTGCGACGAAGTCATGCGGTGTTCCTCGAAGGGCGGGGCCGTTTGCATCGGGATGCCAGTATAGGAAGCACGCTGCGCGCATTCCAATAACGGATTCGCAGATCGTTATCGTCGCTGCGCATTACGCGGATCAACGACGGGAGGTGTCGACGCTCGGGCATCGATTGCGATGCCGAAGCGCGGAGGCGGGCGCCGTTCTGTGCAATGTAGTTTGTTATCCGAAGGAATATCGTTACGAGAATCGCTCGGTTTGTCGGCTTGCGGGACGCTGCTAGATTGAATGCTTTCGTCATTCGACAGGAGAGCTCGATGTCAGATACGAGTGCGACGATTCAGGCGCGCCCGGCCGACGCAGGACCGCAGGTTGCCCGTGTAATCGCCGACGACGCGCAGGCGATCGCGGTCGCGCATGCACTTGCGCAGCGGCTGGCCGAAGGGGCGGCCGAACGTGATCGCGAGCGCCGGCTGCCGCGCGACGAGATCGAATGGTTCTCGCAGTCGGGGCTGTGGGCGATCACGGTGCCGAAGGCGTACGGCGGCGCGGGTGTATCGCACGTGACGCTCACCGAGGTGATCAAGATCGTTTCTGCGGCCGATGCGTCGCTCGGGCAGTTGCCGCAGAATCACTTCGGGCTGGTCGACGTGATCGCGCTGACCGGCACCGACGCGCAGAAGCGCCATTTCTTCGCCGAAATCCTCAGCGGCAAGCGTTTCGGCAACGGTTTCTCGGAGAAGGGCACGAAGCACGTGCTCGACCTGAAGACGCGCGTGCGGCGCGACGGCGACGACTATCTCGTCGACGGCACGAAGTTCTACTCGACCGGCGCACTGTTCGCGCACTACGTGCCGGTGCTCGGCCTCGACGATGCGCGGCAGGCGTGGCTCGCGTACGTCCCGCAGCCGACGCCCGGGCTGACCGTGATCGACGACTGGTCAGGCTTCGGGCAGCGCACGACCGCAAGCGGCACGGTGGTGCTCGACGGCGTGCGCGTGCCGGCTTCGCATGTGCTGAACGCGCAGCGCGTATCGGACGAACCGACGCTCAACGGCCCGCTGTCGCAGATCATCCAGGCGGCGATCGATGCCGGCATCGCGAGGGCCGCGATCGCCGATACCGAGACGTTCGTGCGCACACGCACGCGGCCCTGGGTCGACAGCGGCGTCGAGCGCGCGGTCGACGATCCGTTGATCGTCCGCGAGATCGGCCGTCTGCATATCCAGCTGCATGCTGCGGAAGCGCTGCTCGAACGCGCGGCGCGCACGCTCGACGAGATCGGCGCGCGCGGCACGGTGACCGACGACGATGTCGCGCGTGCGTCGGTCGCGGTCGGCGAGGCGAAGGTGCTCACGACCGAGATCGCGCTGCTCGCGGGCGAGAAGCTGTTCGAGCTGGCCGGCACGCAGTCGACGCTCGCCGAGCACAATCTCGACCGGCACTGGCGCAATGCGCGCACGCACACGCTGCACGATCCGGTGCGGTGGAAATATCACCTCGTCGGCAACTACTACCTGAACGGGGTGCGGCCGGCGCGTCACGCGTGGAATTGATCCGACGCTTTCGCGAGCCGAAATGTCGCGCGCGCCAGCCATGCTGCGCAGCATGTGCCGTCTCCCGGGCGAACGTTCCGTCGCATCGCTGAGCCGCATGCCGCCCGGACTTTGTCCTGCGCGGCATGCGAGCCGTTCTTTCGTCCCGCTGCGCTGAAATCGGTGCCGGCCCACCCGGCACGTCGATCGGCGCGGCCGCGCCCACGCGGCATTCGACCGTCTTCTGGAATCCCCCGACGCTGATCCGGCATCCGCCGATTATTATGCGAATGTTGATTCTGTATCGATTTAGTGTATCGATACAGAAGATGATATAGTGCGGCCAAACCACGCGAGCGATTTCTCCGGAAGATAGAGGGCCGTATCGCGAGGCTCCCCGAAACCGCTTTGCTCACCGGATTTCTCACGGACGATTTCCATGCGTTTACCCGGCTTTTCCGCGCTTGTCGCGCTTTTCCTCATTGCGACGGACCCCGCATCGGCGGCCGTGCAGGCCGCGGATCGCGTCGCCGCGGGCAAGGCGCTGGCCGTCGCGGCCGACTGCGTCGCGTGCCATACGGTGCAGGGAGGGCAGCCGTTCGCGGGCGGCCTCGCGATGCCGTTGCCGATGGGCGACATCTACTCGACCAACATCACGCCGGACAAGCAAACGGGGATCGGCAACTACTCGGAGCAGGAATTCGCGAACGTGCTGCGCAAGGGGCTTCGGCGCGACGGCGGCAACCTGTATCCGGCGATGCCGTATCCGTCGTACACGAAGTTCAGCGACGACGACATCGCGAACCTGTACGCGTATTTCATGCACGGCGTCGCGCCGGTGCACCAGCCGAACCGCCGGCCGGATTTCCCGTGGCCGCTGACCATGCGCTGGCCGCTGAAGATCTGGAACGCGCTGTATCTGCGCGAAGGCGCGTATGTGTCGAAGCGCGGGCGGGACGCCGAGTGGAATCGCGGCGCCTACCTGGTGCAGGGCGCCGCGCACTGCGGCACCTGTCATACGCCGCGCGGCATCGGGATGCAGGAGCTGGCCTACGACGAAACCGGCGCCGGCTATCTCGGCGGCGCGCCGCTCGCGGGCTGGCAGGCGTTCAACATCACGCGCGACCGCGACGCGGGCATCGGCACGTGGACGACCGCGCAGATCGTCCAGTACCTGCGCACCGGCAACGTGCCGGGCAAGGCACAGGCGGCCGGCCCGATGGCGGAAGCGGTCGAACACAGCTTCAGCCGCATGAGCGACCGCGATCTGAATGCGATCGCCGCCTATTTGTCGACCGTGCCGGCGGCGAAGGGCGCCGATATCGCACCGCGTTCCGCGCAGGGGCGCAAGACCGACGACTACGTCGCGGTACGCGCCGCGGCCGCGATGGGCAGCCCGGCGCCAGCCGGCGCGTCGCTCTACCTCGATCATTGCGCGAGCTGTCACGGGATGACGGGCGCCGGCACGGCGGACGGATTCTTCCCGTCGCTGTTCGCCAACAGCGCGGTCGGCACCGCCACCGCGTCGAACCTGCTGCAGGTGGTCATGCATGGCGCGAGCGTGAACAACGGCGCCGCGCACTATTTCATGCCGGCGTTCCAGACCGAACTCAAGGATGACGAAGTGGCGACCTTGGTGAACTACTTGAGCGACCGGTTCGGCAATGGCAAGACTCGCGTGAGCGCGGCGGATGTCGCGAAGATCCGCACGGCCCCCGCCCACTGACAGGAGATACACGCGATGAAGGATTTCGACGTGACCGACGACGCGAACGCGCAGCGTCGCCGCTTCGTGAAGCTGTCGGCCGGCGCGGCGCTTGCCGCCGCACTGCCTGCCGGCATGCTGATCGCACGTGCAGCGGCTGCGCCAGAGGCCGTGCCGCTGCGGGATTTTGCCGGCGTGGCCGCCTACCTGACGCGCCGCTCGACGCTTCCGTCTCGCTATGTGCAATCCGTCTACGACGGTCTCGTCGCGCAGGACCGCGAATTTCCCGCGCGGCTGCGCGCGCTCGCCGTCGCGATCGACATGGGCACGCAGCCGCTCGACGCGCTCGTGCGCACGCTCGGCGTCGCGGCCCCCGAGTTGCGCACCGCCGCGCTGGCCATCATCGAGGCCTTCTACACGGGCAGCGTCGGCCATGGCGGGCAGGCGCGCATGGTCGGCTACGAAACCGCGCTGATGTTCGAGCCGACCGCCGACGTCACGGTCATTCCGACCTACATCCGCGCGCGCCCCGAGTACTGGACGGCGCGCCCGACCGCCGACGCCGGCTGACCGGCCTATCGAACGAGGATCGAAATCATGAGCAGTACTTATGACGCGGACGTCATCGTAATCGGCGCGGGCATCCTGGGCGGCGCCGTTGCGCAGTCGCTGACGCAGGAACGCAAGTCCGTCATCGTGCTCGAGGCGGGGCCGGAGGTGAAGCGGGCCGAGCTCGTGCGCGCGTTCCGCGACTACGGCAACAAGTCGGACTACAACGGCCCGTATCCGGACCTGCCGTGGGCGCCGAAATCGTCCACGGGGCGCTATTCCGATCGCTACATCGACAGCGTCGGCCCGGTGCTGCAGAAGCCGTCGTTTCTGCGCCTCGTCGGCGGCACCACGTGGCACTGGGGAGGGGCGACGTGGCGCATGCTGCCGAACGATTTCCGGCTGCGCAGCCTCTACGGCCAGGGGCGCGACTGGCCGATCGGTTATGACGAACTCGAGCCGTGGTACCAGCTCGCCGAAGAGCAGATCGGCGTATCGGGCTCGGATACCGACGACCAGAGCGGCCAGGGCGGCGGGCCGTTCCCGCCGCGCTCGAAGCCGTATCCGATGCGGCAGCAACCGTGGTCGTACCTGACGCAGCAGGTCGCGGACAAGGTCGCGACGATCGGTCATCGTTTCGTCGACGAACCCAACGCGCGCGCGACGCGGCCCTACGAGGGCCGACCGACCTGCGCCGGCAACAACAACTGCGCGCCGATCTGCCCGATCGGTGCGCAATTTTCAGGCGATCGCCCGGTGCTGCGCGCCGTCGCGCAGGGCGCGCGGCTGCTGACGAACGCGGTCGTCTACAAGATCGAGCGCGGCGAGAATCGCAAGATCGCCGCGATCCATTACATGACGCCGGACGGCAAGAGCACGCGCCTGACCGCGCGGACCTTCGTGCTCGCGGCGCATGGCGTCGAGATTCCGAAGCTGCTGCTGATGTCGGGTGTCGCGAATTCGTCGGACCAGGTCGGCCGCAACATGATGGGACACACCGGCCGCGCGATCGCGATGCTCGCGCGCGAGCCGGTGTGGGCCGGGCGCGGCCCGACGCAGCAGGGCAGCATCAACACGCGGCGCGACGGCGCGTTTCGCCGCGAACACGGCGCGATCCGGCATTTCCTCGACAACACGGTGCCCAACGAGGTCGTCACGCGGCGGCTGATCGCGCAAGGTGTCGTCGGCGACGCGCTCGATACGCGGATCCGTCACGACGCGGCGCGCTATCTGAAGATCGCCAGCTACGTCGAGATCCTGCCCGACCCGCGCAACCGCGTGACGCTGAGCGATCGCAAGGATGCGCTCGGGCTGCCGACGCCGCGCACCGACTACGACGTGTACGACTACGCGTTGCGCGCGGCATCGCAAGTGCTCGACGACTACCGCGATTTCCAGCGGGTGTTCGGTGCGACCGAGATCGTGAACGACATCCATGCGTGGGTGCCGAGCTCGCACATCATGGGCACGACGATCATGGGCAGCGATCCGGCCGATTCGGTCGTCGACCGAGATTGCCGTACGCACGATCACCCGAACCTGTTCATCGCGAGCACGGCCGTGCATCCGAGTTCGTCGGTGGTCAATCCGACGCTGACTGGGTATGCGCTGGCGCTGCGGATGGCAAGGACGATCGCTGCGGAAGTCTGACGCAAGCAAGGCGGCCGGCGGCGCGCGCATACCGCCCGCCACGGCGGGGCCGCGCTCGGGCCCGCATCATTTCACGCATTCCAGTGCGTACTTCAACCCCTGTCCGAGCAGCCCCCGCCACACTTCCCACGTGTGCCCGCCGTCGACGATGCGCAGTTCCGCCGGGTTCTGCGCGCGGCGCAGGTGCGTGTACAGCACGCTCGATTCGGCCTGGATCGTCAGGTCGTCGTCGCCCGCCGCGATGAACATCGGCACGCGCCAGTTGCGCGCGAAATAACCGCGCATCAGCGCCGGGTAGTTCAGCTCGTGCCACACGCGCGGGTCGAACTGCCGGTCGCCGAACACGCCGACATAACGTGCGGCGGAATTGAGCGGCGGCTCGTTCGCGTAGATCGCGGGGCTCAGCAGCATCGCGCCGCAGAACAGGCCCGGCTCGAGCAGCGAGAAACGCAGCGCGCCGAAGCCGCCCATCGACACGCCGCCGATCGCGCGGCCCGCGCGCTGGTTCGACACCGCGAAGTGCGCTTCGACTTCCGGCAGCAGGTCGTTGAGGAACGCGCTCTGCATCTTCTCCTTGCGGTCGACGTACCAGTCGGTGCCGCCTTGCGGCATCACGATCACGACGGGCGGGATCTCGCGGCGCTCGATCAGCGTGTTGGCGGTGGCCTGCAGCCGGCCCTGCGTGATCCAGTCGTTTGCGTTGCCGGCGTTGCCGTGCAGCAGGTACAGCACCGGATAGCGCGCGCCTTCCGGGTTGTAGCCGGGCGGCAGGTAGACCGTGTAAGACCAGTCGCGCTTCAACGACGCCGACCGGAACGCGCGCAGCACGACGCTGCTGCCCGGATTGACCGAGGGTTCCTGGGCGGCCGGCGCGATCGTTGCGGGCGGGACGGTCGCGGTCGCGGGCGCGGACGACGCCGGCGAAACCGCGGGCCCGCCCGGCGTGGCGTGGGCGGTGGCGATGGCACCGGCGATCAGGGCGGCGGCGAACGGAAGGGCGAGTCGGCGCATGGTGAACCGTTTCAGGAGAGGCGCCCGCTATCGTAGCAGCGGCGCGTGACGGCGCGGCGCATCATCACCGCGGACGGAACGGGAACGGCAGCCGCGACACGAGCGGCGCATAGAGCTTCGCGACGAGATACAGCAGGCCCATCGCGACGACGTCGGCGGTCAGGCCGAGCGGCACGTTCAGATAGCCTTCGGTCGCCTGGTACAGCAGCGAGTCGACCGCGAGCGAGATGCCGGTGCCGGCGACGAAGCACAGCAGCCCCTGGCGGCCGATCGTGCCGATCCACGGCATTGCATGCGCGACCTTCTTCATCCACCCGAGGTGCACGAGCTTGGCTGCGAGCCACGCGATCGCGAGGAAGTTCGCGAGCCGCAGCGCGCCGAGATTCTGCTTGATCGACGGGTCGGTCGGGAACGGCTCGATGCGCAGCCGGTAGTACGCGCCGGCCGCGACGATCGCGAGCGACACGGCCGTCAGCAGCCAGCCCTGCGGTTTCGGTGCGAGCGTCTGGTAGACGGGCTGGCAGCGTGCGATCACGCCCAGCACGAACAGGAACTGCCACGCGAACGGATTGAAGTCCCACGGCGCGCCTTCGACGGTCGGCAAGAAGCGCGCAATGTGCGGCGCCGCGTACCAGAGCGAGCCGCTGAACGCGAGCATCAACCACGGCTGCGTGCGCGCGAGCGGCAGCGCGAGCGGGACGAGCAGCGCGAAGAACGCATACATCGGCAGCACCGACGCGAGGTACGGCTGGCGGCGGAACAGCAGGATGTCGCGCAGCGCGGCGAGCGGCTTGTGCAGCAGGCCGTCGAGATCGTTGGTCGGCATGTTCGGGCCGTCGATCGAGAATGCGTTCAGCACGGCGGTGATGAGCAGCATCAGGCCGGCCGTCACGAGGAAAGCACGGTAGATCTCGAAGGCACGGCGGATGAAACGCTGGCGCGCGGCAGCCTCGTCGTGGCGCTCGGCGAGCGAGTTGTACGCGATGGCGGTCGCGAAACCGCCGAGGAACACGAACACCTCGGCCGCATCGCACAGCGCGTACGCATGCAGCGTCACGCGCGACAGGATGCTGCCGCCGATGTGGTCGACGACGATCACCAGCAGCACGAGGCCGCGGAAGAAGTCGAGCTCGGCGTAGCGGCCGGCCCGGGCGGCGGCGGTCATCGGGCCGCCTCCCGGCGCGCGCCGCGTGCGCGGCCGGCACCCGCCGCGCATGAATCGGGGTGAAGCATGACTTCGTGAAGAAATGACGAACGGATGCGCATTGTGCCACCGATGTGACGCCGTCCGGGTTTACGCGGATGGTGGGCCGGCCAGCCGCTACCGACAAGCCTGGTCAGGCCATGACGAGGACAGGGCAGTTGGACGAGCGCAACGCTTTGCGTGCCGGCCCCACGCCCATATGGACGGGCGGTTTGCGACGTGACACCATTTTGTCCTCGCGGCCGCACACCGCGCAGTCCGCCCTGCGGGCCACCTCTATAAAACAGACCAAACAATCGCCGGGCGCACGGCCTGCCCGGCACCCGGCTCCGGAGATTCGTCATGAAGAAGCACGTCATTTTTGCCGCCGCGCTGGCCGCTTTTGCCGCGCCGGCCTTCGCGCAGGACAGCGTGACGCTGTACGGCCTGATCGACGAGGGCTTCAACTACACGAACAACGTGAACGTAGGCGGGGTCGGAAAAACGAATTACCAGCTCGCGAGCGGCTACGCGCAGGGCAGCCGCTGGGGCCTGAAGGGCAGCGAGGACCTGGGCGGCGGGCTGAAGGCGATCTTCACGCTGGAAAACGGCTTCGACGTGAACAACGGCCGGTTCAATCAGGGCGGCCGGATGTTCGGCCGCCAGGCGTTCGTCGGGCTGAGCGCGTCGCGCTTCGGCACGCTGACCTTCGGCCGCCAGTACGATTCAGTCGTCGACTATCTCGCGCCGCTGACCGCGAACGGCAACTGGGGCGGCACGCTGTTCTCGCACCCGTTCGACAACGACAACACGGACAACTCGTTCCGCGTCAACAACACGGTCAAGTACGCCAGCCCCGACTGGAACGGGCTGTCGTTCGGCGGCACCTACAGCTTCAGCAACAGCACGGGCTTCTCGACCAACCGCCAGTACAGCATCGGCGCGCAGTATTCGCTGGCCGGGCTGCAGGTCGCGGCTGCCTACCTGCAGGCGAACAGCCCGGGCGTCGGCAACGCGGGCGCGATCGCGGCCGACGATGCGAACTTCGTCGCCGACCGCCTGCGCATCTTCGGCGGCGGCATCAACTACACGTTCGGCCCGGCGACGGTCGGCTTCGTCTATACGAAGACCGACGTGAAGAACCCGGTGTCGACCGTCTACCTGCCGGCGTCGACGTTCTCGGGCCTCGGGCTGACCGCGACCAAGTTCCAGAACTTCGAGATCAACGGCAAGTACCAGCTCACGTCCGATTTCTATCTCGGCGCGCAGTACGTGTACACGGACGGCAAGTTCGACGCCGCGGCCGGTTCGTTCAAGCCGAAGTACCACACCGTTGGGCTGATGGCCGACTACAGCCTGTCCAAGCGCACCGACGTCTACCTGCAGGGCGCATGGCAGAAGGTCGCCGGCGACAAGACCGGCACCGCCGCCGATGGCGGCTACGTGGTCGGGACGGACGGCCCGTCGTCGTCGGCGAACCAGTTCGCGGTGCGCGCCGCGATCCGCCACAAGTTCTGACGCTGACCTGCCGGCGCCCGGGGGCGGATTGCCCCGGTGCCGGCTTTCGTCATGCTGGCCGGTGGGCGTCGTCGAGCGTTTGCGCGAGCCAGTCGACGAAGATCCGCACGCGCGGCGCCAGATGCCGGCCGTTCGGAAACATGACCGACACCGGCAGCGGCGCGGCATGCCATTCCGGCAGCACCTCGACCAGCGAGCCGTCCTCGAGCAGCGGCGCGAGCCCGTCGCGCGGCACCTGGATCAGACCCAGGCCTGCGATGCAGCACGCGAGATACGCCTGCGAGCTGTTTACCGCGACCACGCTGCGCATCTTCACCGTCTGCAGCGCGCCCGAATCCATGTCCGCATATTCCCAGTCCAGCTCACGGCCCGTGCGGCTCGAGAAATAGCCGACCGCGACATGGTCGGGCAAATCGTCCGGCGAGCGCGGCGTGCCGTATCGCGCGAGATACGCGGGCGACGCGCAGTTGATCTGCGCCATCTCGCCGACGCGGCGCGCGACCAGCGACGTGTCGGACAGCACGCCGACCCGCACCGCGCAGTCGATGCCGTCTGAGATGAGATCGACGAAGCGGTCGGTCGTGCTCAGCACGACGCGCAGGTCGGGATAGCGCGCGTGGAAATCCGGCAGCGCCGGAATCACCTTGTTCAGGGCGAAGCGTTCGGGCAGGTCGACGCGGATCACGCCGCGCGGCGCGGCGCCGGCGTCGTCGAACAGCGTCTCGGCATCGTCCAGATCGGCCAGCAGCCGCGTGCAGCGCTCGTAATAAGTGGCGCCCTCGGCGGTCAGCGCGACGCGCCGGGTGGTTCGCTGCAGCAGGCGCACCCGCAGGTGTTTTTCCAGATACTGGACGGCATTGCTGACCGTCGGGCGCGGCAATTGCAACTGCTCGGCCGCTTTCGTGAAGCTGCCGAGGTGGGCGACGCGCGCAAAGATGCGCATTGCATGCAGATGGTCCATGCGGAGCGAAAGCCTGGGCGAATTGGGACAGGCTCCATTGTTAATCAGCGTCGAATGATTTGGTTGGGCGTTTCGCGTTTATCGCGCGCCGCGATGCGTCCAGAATCCGGTTCATTCACTCACCACCGCAAGGAAACGGACATGGACAAGCGTCAACTGGGCCGCACGGGCCCGCAGGTGTCGGCGATCGGGCTCGGCTGCATGGGGATGTCGGATCTCTACGGGCCGGCGGATCGCGACGAAAGCATCGCGACGCTGCACGCGGCGCTCGACAGCGGGATCACGCTGCTCGATACGGGCGACTTCTACGGGATGGGCGACAACGAGATGCTGATCCGCGACGCGCTGCGCGGCCGCACGCGCGACCAGGTGCTGATCAGCGTGAAATTCGGCGCGTTGCGCGATCCGGCCGGCGCGTTCGTCGGCTACGACGCGCGGCCGCAGGCGATCCGCAATTTCGTCGCGTATTCGCTGAAGCGGCTCGGCACCGACCACATCGACATCTACCGGCCGGCGCGCGTCGATCCGGCGGTGCCGATCGAGGAGACGGTCGGCGCGATCGCCGATCTCGTGAAGGCCGGTCATGTGCGCCATATCGGCCTGTCGGAGGTGGGTGCCGACACGATCCGCCGTGCGGCAGCCGTCGCGCCGATCGCCGACCTGCAGATCGAGTACTCGCTGCTGTCGCGCGGGATCGAGGCGGACATCCTGCCCGTGTGTCGCGAACTCGGGATCGGCGTGACGGCCTACGGTGTGCTGTCGCGCGGGCTGCTCGGCGGCGGCTGGAGCGCGGCGCGGCAGGGTGAGCGCGACTTCCGCGCGGCCAGCCCGCGCTTTCAGGGCGAGAATCTCGCGCACAATCTCGCGCTGGTCGACGCACTGCGCGCGATTGCCGACGAAAAGGGCAGCAACCCGGCGCAGATCGCGATCGCGTGGGCGCTGTCGCGCGGCGACGACATCGTGCCGCTGGTCGGCGCGCGCAAGCGCACGCAACTCCAGGACGCGTTGCAGGCGTCCAAGTTGCAACTAACGGTCGATGATCTGGCTCGCATCGAAACGGCGGTTCCCGCCGGGGCGGCTGCCGGCGAGCGTTATCCGGCCCCCCAGATGGCGCACCTCGACAGCGAGCATGGCCGGGGGCCGACGCACGCAGCCTGAACGGCGGGCATGGCGGGATGATGAGGCGACGAGGCCCGCCGGGTGGGCCCGAGCCAGCCTCAGGCAAAGCCAGATGGCCGGCGGCGTGACGGTGGTTCATCATCGGCGCCGTCTTCAACCGGACGGAACGCCCTCCATGCAAACCCATACGCTGACGATCATCGTGCTGGTCTTTCTGCTGGCCGGCGCGGTCAAGGGCATGATCGGCCTCGGGCTGCCGACGATCGCGATGGGCCTGCTGACGCTCGCGATGCCGCCGTCGGCCGCCGCGAGCCTGCTGCTCGTGCCGTCGTTCATCACCAATGTGTGGCAGCTGTGGCTCGGCCCGTCGTTCGGGCCGTTGCTGCGGCGTCTGTGGCCGCTGCTCGCCGGGCTGACGATCGGCACGCTGACGGGCGGGCTGCCCGCGCTCGCGGGCGGCAGTGCGTGGACCCACGCGGCGCTCGGCGTCGTGCTGGTCGCGTACGGCGGCTGGGGGCTCGCCGCCGCGCGATTGCCCGCGCCGGGCCGACACGAAAAGTGGCTGTCGGCCGCGATCGGCTATCTGACGGGCGTCGTGACGGCCGCCACCGGCGTGTTCGTCGTGCCTGCCGTGCCGTACCTGCAGGCGCTGCGGCTGTCGAAGGATGACCTGATCCAGGCGCTCGGGCTCTCGTTCACCGCGTCGACGATCGCGCTCGGGCTGCAGTTGCGCGTAACGGGCGCGCTGCAGACGGTCGATCTCGGCGTATCGGCGCTGGCGCTCGTGCCGGCACTCGCGGGGATGATCGGCGGGCAATATGCGCGGCGCGTGATGAGCGAGAAGACTTTCAAGCGCTGCTTCTTCGTCGGGATGACCGCGCTCGGCGCCTGCATGGCCGCCTCGGCGTGGCAGTGAGCGGGCATCGCCGACACGCGTAATGCGCGCCGCGCGTGAATGCCCCGAAGCCGGTTTCGAGCGCCGGCTTCGAGGACGCTCACGGAGCGGCGGCCAGGCCGCTCAGGCCGGGTCGGCGTACTTCAGCGTCCACCCGAACGTGCGGGTGACGCCCGCACCGAGCGCGAACGGCGCGGTCTTGCACGCGAAGTTCGAATGCAGCTGGCCGATCGGCGTCGTCGACAGCGGGTTCGTCGCGCCGTTGACCGTGTCGAAGGCGGACAGCGCGCAGGTGTCGAACCCGGACGCCGCATAGCCGGTCGCGGCGCTGTTCGCGTACGTCACCGATGTGCCGTCGCCGTTTGCTTGCGTGGACGCGAAGTCCGCGAACGACGCGAAGTCCGTCTCGACCGACAGGTTACCGGCGAGCGTGCCCGAAGCAAGCGTGTCGCTGCGCGAGATCGTGCCGTGCGCGAACGTCAGCACGGTATGCACCTGGAGGTCGAGGTCCGTCGTGTACGCCGCGTTCTTCGATGCGAGACGAAACTTCGCCGTGTCGAACGACACGACCACCTGGCCGTTGGCCTGCTGCACGTTGAGGTTCTTGTAGTACGTGACGGGCACGTAGGTCTTCCCGTTGTACGACACCTGCGGCACCAGCAGTGCATAGGCCAGATCGGTCGTCCCGTAGATCAGCTTGTCGGAGAACGGCACCGGGTAGTACGGCGTGAACGAGTTGTAGTCGGGCGCCTGGCTGAGATTCAGGTTGACGACGCGGCGGCCGTCGCGCACGGTGAGCAGCGCCGCGTCGTACGGATGCGCGGTATCGCCGGGCTGGTTGTACCAGGTGAGCGTGTAGCGCGGCAGCGCGTCGAGCCACGTATCGTAGGCCGCATCGTCCATCGGTGCCTTGCCGCCGAAGCCGAGCTTGTTCCACCACGCGTTCACGTAAAGGTACTGGTGCAGCAGGCTGAAATTCTCGCCCATCACGCGCGGCTTGCCGCGATAGGCGTCCGTGCCGCGACCCTTGACCCACATGTTCACCGACGGCGTCGGCAGCGACGGGTCGTACCAGTACGTGTCGAAGCGACGCGCGGCCCGGTAGATGAACGCGTACGCAATCTGCTTTTCCTGATCGGTCAGCACGCCCGCATTGGCCGCTGCCGTCAGGATCTCCATGAACGCGGAATCGCCGTACGGGCCGATCGAACGGCCGTAGTCGAAGCCCTGGCCGTCGGCGTTCAGCTGCGGCAGGATCAGGTCGACCGACTTGCGCAGATAGCCCTTCAGTTCCGGCGTGAGGTTCGCCTCGTTGCCCATCTCGAACGTGCGCTCGGTCACTTCACCGATCAGCAGCGTGCTGTAGCGGTCGTAGCGTGCCTGGTCGTAATAGGTCGTGTGCGTGTTCGACGCTTCGTCGGAGAACCCGCCCGACGAATCCTTGCGGATGTGGTTCGTCAACGTGTAGAGCAGCGCATCGCGCGCGCCCATCGTCGCGACGGCCGGATCGGTCGCCGACGAGAACGACGGATTGCTCCAGCCGAGTTTTTGCCGCAGGCCGGCAATTCCGTAGGACACCGCATAGTAATTCTGCGCGGTGTTGAGCGACGCAATGTCGATCGGCGTGCCGGCGGCCGGGCAGGTGCTGGTCTTGCCGCTTGCATCGGGGCCGAACATGTCGCAGAAGGTGAGCCGTTGCTGCAGCGTCGCGAGCATCGCGTCGCTGAAGACCTCGTTGAGCATGCCGTGCGCCTTCAGGTTGTTCAGCGCGACGAGGTAGTAGTACTCGCCCCATGACGTATTTGCATACGCATAGTCGCTGCCCGACTGCGCCATCATCGCGGTCGTGATCGTCTGGTACGTCGCCAGATAGCTTGCGTATTGCGGGTCGCCCTTCGACTTCATGTCGATCAGGATGTACGACAGGCCGAGCGCGAGCTTGCCGGGAAGGAATTTGTCGCCGGTGTTCGTGTCGAGCACGTGAACCGGCGAACCGTCGCCGAGATCCATCACGACCTGCGTGAAGTCGGGCGACTTCCGGATCAGGTCGAACAGCGCGCGCATCTGGCCCATCATCGTGACCGGAATGCTCGTGCCCGCCGGCACGCTGGTGTCGGGTGCGCCGTAGACGAGCGCCTGCAACGAGTTCGGCGCGAGCGCCGGTGTCGACGGCGGGGGCGACGAGGGTGGCGGGGCGGTCACGTCGTTGCCGCCGCATGCGCTGACGAACAGGACGGAAAGGGCGCTGAGCGCGGCGCCGAGCGCGAATCTGCTGCGCATATGCATTGTGTCTCCGGGTTTTCGAATAGTGATGAAGGCTTGAATCGCAACTCGGGCAGGCAAGCGTTCTCCCTGCGCGGGCCACGAAGGCGTCGCGCTGAAGGCGAAGGAAAACGTTTTCCAAATTTAGGCATCGATTGCTTCGATGTCAATGCGCTTTCACGCCGGAGACGCCGGTGAAAACCCGGATGGCTGAAATGGCAGCTGTCGTGAAGATGGGGTGTTGATGCCGGAATTACCGCGATTTATTATTATTTTCGCTGCAATGCAGCGTGACATATCGGCAGCGACTGAAGCGTTGTAAAGGTGCTCGGGCGGCGCGCTTCCAACGAGATGCAAGAGAAAACGTTACCCCTGAAAATCGAATCAAGCCGGATCTCGGCTGTCGATTCTGTCCGGCGGCGGCCCCGCGGCGATGCTAGAGCTGCGCTTCGATCGCCGCCTTGTCGATCACCGACCAGACCTGCCGGATCTTGCCGTCGTGAAATTCGTAGATGACGTTCTCGGCGAACGTGACGCGCGTGCCGTCGACGGCGAGCCCCATGAACGTCCCTTTCGGCGCACACGCGAAGCGAAGCCGGCACGCGACGCGCGGCGGTTCGCACACCAGCAGCCGGATCGCGAAATGGAGATCCGGAATGTCGCGGAAATCCTGCTCGAGCATCGCGCGGTAGCCGGCCAGGCCGAGCGGCCGGTCGTTGTGGATCACGTTGTCGGCGACGTACTGGCCGAGCGCCGGCCAGTCCTGGCGGTTCAGGCAGTCGATGTAGGCGCGGTAGTGCGTGGCGAGATCGGGTTTCGTCATGACGGCGGTGCCTCCTCGTGTATCGTCCGGCTGTTGCGGATGGCGCGGGCGTTCAGCGCGATGACGTTTCGCCCGACAGATACGACACGAACGCCTGCGTATATTTGGGCAGCGCATCGAACGATCGTGCGCAGAGCGTCAGCTTGCGGTGGCTCCACGCGTCGGACAGCTCGACGAGCCGCACGTCCATCGTCTGCATCGCGCGCTCGGCCGCGTGGCGCGACACGATGCCGATCCCCACGCCGCTTTCGATCACGCGGCAGATCGCATCGAAACTCTTCAGCTGCACACGGTAGCGGATCCGCTTGCCGAGCGCACGCGCCTGCTCCGCGAGATGGACCTGCAGCGCGCTGCCGTCGGTCAGCCCGATGAAATCCGCGTCGGCGATCTCGTCGAACGCGACCTTGTCGCGCGCGGCGAGCGGATGCCCGGCCGGCACGACCGCGATCAGCCAATCCTCGCGGAATGGCTTCTGCTCGAGCCCGCCGAGCCCGACCGAATCGGCGACGATGCCGACCTCGGCCGTCTTGTTGCGGATCGCGTGCACGATTTCCTGGCTCGAGCGCTCCTCGACGCTGATCGACAGTTTCGGATGATGCGGCAGGTACGCGGCGAGCGCGTCGGGCAGGTATTCGCTCAGCGAGGCCGTGTTGCAGAGCAGGCGGATATGCCCGCGCAGCCCCTGGCCGTATTGCTGCAGTTCGCCGCGCATGTGGTCGATCTGCTGCAGCACCGTGCGCGCGTGATGCTCGAGCGCGCGGCCGGCGTCGGTCACCTGCGCGCCGGACTTGCTCCGGTGCAGCAGCGGCACGCCGAGTTCGTCCTCCATCCCGCGAATGCGCTCGCTTGCTGCCTGCAGCGTGATGTGCGTGCGCTCGGCGCCGCCCGTGATCGTGCCGGCCTCGCAGATGTTCAGGAAGAGCCGCAGGTCGGTCAGGTCGAATCGCATGGCGGGGTGGGGGCGCGTAAGGATTGGTATGGCCGATAAGTTAGCAGGAACCGCCGCACCGGTCTCAGGCTGGGCCTGAGACCCCGTTCGCCGGTTCCGCATTTTCGGGGCGGGATCGATGCCGGATCATGGCCGCATATCAACCGGGGGAGACTGTCATGCGGGTCGATTCGTCGTGGGGTGTGTCGTTCAAGATCGCGTTGCACCTGCTGTTCCTGTGCATCGGGCTCGCGTGGGCCTGCGCGGAGCTGGTCGACTGGCTGCGCTGAGCGGGCGCCCATCGCAGCCGCATCGGCTGTTCGATGCGGCTATATCGAAATTGAAAGCCATTCGAAATTTCGGCCCATTGCGAAATTTCTTCCGCATCGCGCGCCAGAAACCGTCAAGTTTTCCCGAAATTGACCGTATTACCGGTAACGAGTGTCCGCCGGCGCCTGGTTCGTGATCGTTTGTCATGATTGTTTGCATCCGGTTACACGTCGGCCGTTCCGTTTTTGAGATGCTTGAAAGATTGTCAAACCGGAGTCGATCGTCCATGAAACAGCGCGAGATTTGCCGCAAGTCGGCGTGGCTGTCCGGCCTCGCCGCGGTGCTCGTCATGGCCGGTTGTGCCAGCACGCAGTCCGTCCCGCCGAGCGACACGCTGGCGGGATCGCCGTCGGGGCAGCCCGCCGCCGCACCGGCGGCCACGCCCGCGACGCTGCCGCCCGCACCCATTCTCGTCGCGCAGAAGTACGTGGTGAAACGCGGCGACACGCTGTCGGGCATCGCGTCCGCGAACGACTGCAGCGTCGCCGACCTGCGCACCTGGAACAAGCTCGATGGGCGCGGCAGGCTGCGCATGGGGCAGGTGCTCCGCATCGTTCGCCAGCAGCCGTTGCAGGCATCGGGCGCGAGTGGCAGCGCGCCGGCCGCGGCGCCGGCCGCCGCGAGCAATGCGGCGGGCGCCGCGCAGGCGAGCGCGTCGACGGCGAGCGACCGGCAGGTCGTGAAGGAAACCAGGCGGCACACGGGTGCGGTGGCGCTCACGTGGCCCGCGCGCGGCAAGATCGTCGACGCGTTCCGGCCGGGGCAGAACCGGGGCATCCAGATCGCCGGCCGGCCGGGCGACCCGGTTCGCGCGGCGGCCGACGGCCGCGTGATGTACGCGGGTAGCGGCCTGAACGATTACGGCACCCTGATCATCGTCCAGCACAACGCGGATTTCCTCACGGCCTATGCGCACAATCGCAAGCTGCTCGTGAAGACCGGCGACATCGTGCGCCGGGGCGACGAGATCGCCGAGATGGGCGACCTCGACAACTCGCGTGTCGCGCTGCTGTTCGAAGTGCGGCGCGACGGCAAGCCTGTCAATCCGATGCCGTACCTGCCTTCGTCGCAAGGGTGATGCAGGCCGCGCCGCTGGAACGCGGCGGCGCTCGCTGCTACGCTAGGGCCTGTTCATGTGCGTCCCGCCGCATGCGGGGCCGACGGACGTCTTCGGGGATGCGCGGCGTATGCCGTCGCGAGCCGGCCGTCGGCGTGAATGCGTGTGCATCGTCGATGCGCACGTATGTTGCTTCGTGCCACCGTTTCCGACAGAACACCCTTCACCCATGGAACACTCTCCGACACGCCGCTCGCTGTTGCTCGCCGCCGTCGCCGCGCCGTTCGTCGCCGCGTGCTCGTCGGCACCCGTCGCCGACCAGGGCCGCGCACATGCCGCCCAGGCCGAACTCGCCGCGCTCGAAAAAGCGTCGAACGGTCGGCTCGGCGTCGCCGCACTCGATACGTCGAGCGGCACGCGCATCGCGCATCACGCGCGCGAGCGCTTCCCGCTGTGCGGCACCTATGCGGTCGTCGCCGCCGCCGCGATACTCGCGCGCGGCTCGCTCGACGCGTCGCTGCTGCCGCGCCGCATCCTGTATCGCCGCTATGAAGTCGTGGCCGGCTCGCCGGTGACGGAAAGCCACGTCGACACGGGGATGACGATCGCGCAGCTCTGCACGGCGATGCTGCAGTCGGGCGACAAGGGCGCGGGGAACCTGCTGATGGGCGTGCTCGGCGGTCCGCAGGCCGTCACATCGTTCGCGCACGAAAGCGGCGACACCGCATTCCGGCTGGACCGCTGGGAACCCGAACTGAACCAGGCGGCGCCGCGCGACGAGCGCGATACGTCGACACCGGTCGCGATGGTCGACACGCTGCAGCGGTTGCTGCTCGGCGATACGCTGCGCGAGCCGCAGCGTGCGCAGCTCACGGAATGGATGACCGGCGGCGCGCGCGGCGCGACCGGAATCGCGGCCGGCGTGCCGCCGGGCTGGCGCATCGCGGACAAGACCGGCACCGGCGGCTACGGCACGACGACCGACGTCGCCGTGCTGTGGCCGCCGTCGCGCGCGCCGATCGTGCTGGCCGTGTCGTTCACGCAGCCGCGTGCCGACGCGGCGGCACGTGCGGACGTCGTCGCGTCGGCGGCGCGCATCGCGACGGGCGCGCTCGCCGCCACGGCCTGAGCGTCCGGTGCACCTCGCGTAAAGCCGGCGTTTGGCTTATCGTGTCGATCAGCGCGCGCCGGTGTCGGCGCGCGGTCTTGCCGCGCCTTCGTTGGGTGCGATCGATCCGTCTACCCCTTCGTCATGCGCCGACTTCCACCCCTGCACGCGCTGCAGATCTTCTCGACGGTGGCCCGCCACCGCAGCTTCACGCGCGCGGCCGAGCAGCTGTGCCTCACGCAGGGCGCGGTAAGCCGGCAGATCCAGACACTCGAGGCGCATTACGGCTTTCCGCTGTTCAAGCGGCACGCGAAGGGCCTCACGCTGACGGCGGAGGGCGAGCAACTGTTGCCGGTGGTCAACGAGAGCTTCGCGCGGATCGAGGACATCTCGATGAAGCTCACGCGGCAGCGCACCGATCTCGCGCTGAAGGTGCCGACTTGCGTGATGCGCTGGATGCTGCCGCGCATCATGCGCTTCCAGGGCGAGCATCCCGAGCTCCACGTGCAGATCACGACCGCGTGGCAGCACATCGTCGATTTCTCGACCGAGCCGTTCGATGCGGCGGTCGTCTACGGTACGTCGCCGGGCGCCGGCGTGTTCGCGCTGCCGCTGTTCGACGAGCGCTTGACGCCGGTGTGCGCGCCCGAGCTGCGGCAGGCCGTGCCGCTCGATGCGGTCGGCGATCTCGCGCACCATACGCTGCTGCATCCGACGCGCGACCACCGCGACTGGCGCGCGTGGCTCGATCACGCGGGCGAGCGCGCCGTCGACGCGGAGCGCGGGCCGACCTTCGACACGCTCGATCTCGCGACGAACGCGGCGATGCAGGGCTTCGGCGTCGCGATCGGCGACGTGACGCTCGTCGACGACGACGTCGCCGCGCGCCGGCTCGAACGGCCGTTCGACATCGTGCTCGAGACTGGCGCCCGCTATTTCTTCGTCTATCCGGAGAGCATCGGCAGCCAGCAGAAGATCCGCGCGTTCAGCGACTGGATCGCCTGCCATCGCGACTGACGCGCGGCGTCTCCGGCAGCAGGCGCTACTGGTACGTCACGACGGCGATCATCGGCGCATGCGCGTTGCCCGCACGGTCAGGTAAAACGATTGCGCGCGAGGCCTGCGTAAAGGTCGTGGTCTTGATCGTGCGCAGGCTGGCCGCGTCGACGAACGCGACTTGCCCGCTCGCCGGGCGCGGGCAGTCGGGGCGCACGTGCGCGTGTGCGGCGTCGGCCGTGTCGAGTGCGAACGAGCACGGCGGCTCGACGATCATGCCGGTGAAGTGGATGACGCCGGACGCGCCGGCGGCAAAAGACGAGGACGACGCCAGAAGCGAGGCAGCCAGGGCAAACGAGGCGGCAAACAGGCGATGCGTCATGACAGGCTCCAGAGAGGAAGCGCGTCGCAGCGGGGCCGCTCGAATGGCAGTCCGTCAACGCTGCGATGCTGTATGCGTAAACGGCAATTCCATTGGACCTCTTGAATGACAGTACGGGAAATGACGGCAACGAGCAAATGACGCCGCATTCCTCCAATCAATTTATCTCAAATTTGTGCGGCCGCAAGTCAGGGTATTGCCGATGGCGCAAGCTCGCGGCAATCCGGCCAACGGACAGGGGTTTTGCAGGTGAATCGTTGAGAACTCAACGATTCGACGAGGGTGCGAATTGCGGGGTGCAGAAAGAAAAACGGCCGCTCGTGTGACGAGCGGCCGTTTCCGCATCGACGCGGGCGATGCGGCGGTCAGCCCGCCCGCTTGCGCACCGCGCCGACGATCACGAGCAGCACGATCGCGCCGATGATCGACGCGATCCAGCCGGCGCCCTGGCCCGGCGCATACCAGCCGGCAGCGCGGCCGACGTAGCCCGCGACGAGCGAGCCGACGACGCCGAGCACGACGGTCATCAGGATGCCCATTTTGTCGTCGCCGGGCTTGAGCGCACGGGCGAGGAGGCCGACGATGAGCCCGACCACCAGGGTTTCGATGAATTGCAGCATGAACGCCTCCCTATAGCTGTTGAGCTGTTGACGAAAGGAAATGGACCCGCGCGGTGCGCAAGGGTTCCATTCGGCGTGCGCGCCGGTGCACTGGCGCACCGACGCACGGGGTGCCGAGTATCGCACGCCCGCGCGTCGCACTCATGTCAGGCGACCGGATCGAGGCGGCGGTAGCCTTCGGTCGCGCGCAGCAGCGTGCGCGTGTAGTCTCGTGCGACCTGTCCGGCGCGCACGTCCTCGATCCGCAGCTGTTCGACGATCTCGCCATGCTGCATCACCGCGACGCGCTGGCACAGGAAGCCGATCACCGCGAGGTTGTGGCTCACGAGGATCATCGTCAGTTTGCGTTCGCGATGCAGGCGGCGCAGCAGGTTCAGGATTTCGGCCTGCACCGACACGTCGAGCGCGGACGTCGGCTCGTCGAGCAGCAACACGCGCGGCTCGACAATCAGCGCGCGCGCGATCGCGACACGCTGGCGCTGGCCGCCCGACAGCTGGTGCGGATAGCGGAAGCGGAACGACGGGCCGAGCCCGACTTCGGACAGCGCGCGGGCGATGCGCGCGTCGGCGTCGTCGATCGCGTGGATCGACAGCGGCTCGCGCAGCGTCTGGTCCACCGTGAAGCGCGGATGCAGCGACGCGTACGGATCCTGGAACACCATCTGCACGTGGCGGCGAAATGCGCGATCGGGCGTGCCGCCGACGGGCCGCCCGTCGATCGACAGGCTGCCGCCCGCGAGCGGCACGAGGCCGGTCAGCGCGCGCAGCAGCGTCGACTTGCCGGAGCCCGATTCGCCGACGAGCCCGAACACCTCGCCGTCGCGTACCGCGAAGCTGGCATCGCGCACGGCGTCGACGTGACCCGTGCGGGTCGGGAAACGGATCGATGCGTGATCGACGTCGATCATCGTGCGGCCTCCTGCGGTATGTGAGCGGTCGGCGCGGGCGCAGCGGCGTCGAGCCACGCCGGATCGCGCCGCAGCACGGGCAGTTCGTCGGGCGGGTTCACGAGCGGCGGGTTCGCCGCGAGCAGCCCGCGCGTGTAGGGATGCGTCGCATCGCGCAGGTCGCGCGCGGCGCAGGTTTCGACCACGCGCCCCGCATACATCACCGCGACGCGATCGCAGAACGACATCACGAGCGGCAGGTCGTGGCTGACGAACATCAGGCCCGTGTTGTGCCGCGCGATCATCGCGTCGAGCACCGCGAGCACCTGCATCGACACCGCGACGTCGAGCGCGGAGGTCGGCTCGTCGGCGATCAGCAGGCGTGGGCCCGTCGACACCATCATCGCGATCATCACGCGCTGGCCCATGCCGCCCGACAGCTCGTGCGGATACGCATCGGCGACGCGCGCCGGGTCGCGGATCTGCACGGCCGCGAGCGCGTCGACGATCCGCTCGCGCAGCGCGCGGCCGCGCAGGCGCGGCTCGTGCCGCCGGAACGCTTCGCCCATCTGCTTCGCGACGGTCATCACCGGGTTCAGCGAATACTTCGGATCCTGCAGGATCATCCCCATCTGGCTGCCGCACAGGCGCCGGCGTTCGCTCGCGGACATCGCGAGCAGGTCCTGGCCCGCGAAGCGCATCGTGCGGGCCGACCAGCGCGCGGATTCGGGCAGCAGGCCGAGCAGCGCGCGGCCCGTCAGCGACTTGCCGGAGCCCGATTCGCCGACGATGCCGAGCCGTTCGCCGGGCGCGAGCGTCAGCGACAGGTCGCGCACCGCGTCGGTGACGACGCCGTCGTGCCCGCGAAAGCCGATTTTCAGGCCGTCGATCTCGCAGAGCGGCGCGGGCGCGGTGGTGGAATTCATCGGCATGTCATGCTCCATGGCGGGGATCGAAGACGTCGCGCAGCCCGTCGCCGAGCAGGTTGAATGCGAGGCTCACGAGCAGGATGGCGATACCGGGCAGCGTCGCGACCCACCACGCGTCGAGCAGCACGTTGCGGCCCGACGCGACCATGAAGCCCCACTCGGGGCTCGGCGGCTGCGCGCCGAGGCCGAGAAAGCCGAGGCCCGCGACGGTGAGGATGATGCCGGCCATGTCGAGCGTCGCGCGCACGATCACCGACGACATGCACAGCGGCATGATGTAGCGCAGCAGGATCCGCGGGCCCGACGCGCCTTGCAGCCGCGCGGCGTGGATGTAGTCGGCCTGCGCGATGCGGATCGTCTCCGCGCGCGCGAGCCGCGCATACGCGGGCCACGCGGTGATCGAGATCGCAACGACCGCGTTGATCACGCCGGGCCCGAGCGCGGCCGCGAATGCGAGCGCGAGCACGATCTTCGGGAACGCGAGCGCGATGTCGGTGATGCGCATCAGCACGCTGTCGACGAAGCCGCCGCAATAGCCGGCCGTCGTGCCGATCGCGAGGCCGATCGGCACGACGATCACGACGACGAGCATCGCGATGCCGAGCGTGAGGCGAGAGCCCGCGATCATCCGCGAAAGGATGTCGCGGCCGAGCTGGTCGGTGCCGAGCCAGTGCGATGCGGAGCCGGGCGGCAGCAGCCGGTCCGACAGCACCTGGCGCAGCGGATCGTGCGGCATGATCAGCGGGCCGACGATCGCGACCACGATCAGCGTCACCAGGATCGCGAGCCCGAACAGGTTGAGCGGATTGCCCGCGAAACGGCGCCAGCGGCGGTAGGCGAGGCCGAACGCGGCCTGCGAGCGCGACGCGGGCGCATCGGAAAGCAGCCACGCGCGCAGCGTGAAATGTTCGGCATTCATGGACGGGTGGCCTTCGGCATGGTCGGTGAAGGAAGCAGGATGGAAACGGTCATGTCGAAGCGGCCCTCAGCGCGCACGCGGATCGAACACACGGTACAGCGCGTCGGTCAGCAGGTTGACGGTGATGAACATCACGCCGATCACGAGCGTCGCGCCGAGCACGGCGTTCATGTCGGCGTTCAGGAGCGCGCCGGTCAGGTACGAGCCGAGCCCCGGCCACGCGAACACGATCTCGGTCAGCACCGAGCCTTCGAGCAGGTTGCTGTACGTGAGCGCGATCACGGTGAGCAGCGGCACCGCGATGTTGCCGAACGCATGCCGCCAGATGACGCGCCGCTCGGACAAGCCCTTCGCGCGCGCGGTGACGATGTATTCCTGGCTCAGCTGGTCGAGCATGAACGAGCGCGTCATCCGGCTCAGGTACGCGACCGAGTAGTAGCCGAGGATCGCGGCCGGCAGCGCGATGTGCGACACCGCGTTGCGGAACACGTCCCACTCGCCCGCGAGCGCCGCGTCGATCAGCAGGCTGCCCGTGCGCGGGTCGACCATCCCGTCGTACACGGGATCGAGCCGGCCGGGGCCGCCGACCCAGTGCAGCCGCGCATAGAACAGCAGCAGCCCCATCAGCCCGAGCCAGAATACCGGCACCGAATTGCCGATCAGGCCGACGAAGCGTGCGATGTGGTCGATCGGCCGGTTGTGCTTCACCGCGGCCGCGACGCCGAGCGGCACGCCGATCGCGATGCCGATCACCGTCGCGATCGTCGCGAGTTCGAGCGTGGCGGGGAACACGCGCCTGATGTCGTCGAGCACCGGGTTCGACGTCAGCAGCGACATGCCGAGATTGCCGTGCAGCACGTCGCGCGCGTAGATCAGGAACTGCGTGACGAGCGGCTTGTCGAGGCCGAGCGCGATGCGCTCGGCCGCGTAGGCCTCGGCCGACGCGCGATCGCCGAGGATCGCGAGCACGGGATCGATCGGCACCTTGCGGCCGATCACGAACGTCAGCGCGAGCAGCCCTGTGAACGTGACGGCGAGCGTGAGCGCCCAGCGCAGCACGCGTAGCACCCAGCGCACGGCCGGGCGCCGCGCGGGCAGCGTGCGCAGTGCTTCGAGGGAGGAGGCGGGAGTCGACATGCGGCGAACCTTATTGCTTCTTCAGGTTACGGTACGACACGAGGTCGTTGATCGGCCCGACTTCGAGCCCGCTCACGCCGGGTCGCGTCGCGACCTGCGCGACCTTCTCGAACATGATCACGAACGGCGAGCGCGCGAGCATTTCCTTCTGCATCGCCTGGTACCGCTGCGCGCGTTGCGCGGCGGTCGGCTCGGCGAGCGCGGCGTCGGTTTCCTTCGTCAGTTGCGGAATGTCCCAGCTGTTGCGCCAGGCCAGCATCTTGTAGCTCGACTTGTCGGAGTTGTCGGGGTTCCATGCGAAACCCTGCGCGTTGCTGTGCGGGTCGATGTAGTCGGCCGACCATTCGCCGATGTAGATGTCGTGCTGGCGCGCGCGGTATTTCGCGAGCGTCTGCTTGTTGTCGCCGGGGATCAGCTGCACCTTGACGCCCGCCTGCGCGAAGTTCGCCTGCACGGCCTGCGCGATCTCCGTGTACGGATAGTCGTTGCGCACGTCCATCGTCACCGAGAAGCCGTTCGGCACGCCGGCCTTCGCGAGCAGCGCCTTCGCCTTCGCGACGTCGAGCTTGTACGGGTTCGAATTCAGCGTGCCGAGGAAGCCTTCGGGCAGGAAGGTCTGGTGCACCTTGTAGGTCGTCTTCACGACGTTGGCCTGGAGGCCCGCATAGTCGACCAGCCACTTCAGCGCTTCCTGCACGTCGGGCTTCGCGAGCGTCGGGTTCTTCGTGTTCAGGCCGAGATACAGCAGCGTCGCCTGCGGCGAGGCCGTGACTTTCGCCTTGCCCGATTTCACCACCGACGCGAGATCGTCCGGGCTCAGGTCGCGCGCCGCGTCGACGTCGCCGTTTTCCAGCAGCAGTCGCTGGCTCGCCGCTTCGGGCACGTGGCGCAGCACGATGCGCTTCATCGCGAGCGGCAGACGGTAGCCGTCGAAGCGTTGCAGCACGATGCTGTCGCTGGGCGACCACTTGACGAGCTTGTACGCGCCGGAGCCGGCCTCGTTGGTCTTCAACCACGCGTTGCCGAAGTCGTTGCCCTGCTGGTGCGACAGCAGCAATTTCTTGTCGAGCACCGACGCGGGCCACGAGCCGAGCACGTTGAGCACGAAGGTCGGCGCGTATTTGTGATCGGTCGTGATCGACACCGTCTGGTCGTCCAGCTTCTTCACGTTCGCCACGACGTTGGCCTTCGTGAGCCCGATGCCGGTCAGCACCGCGGCCGGTCCTTTGTCGAGCAGCACCGCGCGCTGGATCGACCATGCGACGTCGTCGGCCGTCAGCGGGTTGCCCGAGTGGAACTTGAGGCCCGAGCGCAGCTTGAACGTATAGGTCAGGCCGTCGGCGCTCACCGTCCACGACTGCGCGACGTCGCCGTTGAATTTCGACGGATCGCGCAGGTCCACGCGCACGAGCCGGTCGTACGTGTTCGCGACGTACTCCTCCGGCACCAGCTCGTAGATTTCGCCCGGATCGAGCGTCGTGAATTCGTCGAGCAGCGTGGCCATCACGAACATGTCCTTCGGCGTTTCCGCATGGGCGGTGGAAAGCGGAACGGCGGCGAACAGGGACGCGGCGGCCAGCGCCGCGACGAGCCGGGAGGTCGGGAATTTCATGGGCGCTTCTCCATCTGTCGTTTGAGTCGTTGAACGTGAACCTGCATGAAAAAGGGGGCGTGCAGCATCGTTACATCAGGCGCCACGGGCCGCTCGCCGCGTTGTCGATCTGCGGCAGCGCATGCGAACCGGGCAGCTCGTAGTGCCACCACTCGCTGTCGATATGCGCGAAGCCGGCCGCATGCATGACGCCGAGCAGCAGCAGCCGGTTGCGTTGCACGTGCTCGGGCAACCCCGCGTGAAAGTGGCCCGACGCGGCCACCATCTCGTCGAAGCCGGTGCCCATGTCGAGCGGCTCGCCGTTCGCGCCGACGAGCGTCAGGTCCAGCGCGGTGCCGCGGCTGTGGTTCGACCCGCGGCCGAGATCGGCGACGAAGTTCGGATCCGGCAGGAAATCCCACAGCACCTGCTGCGCCTCCGGCGGCCGGTATGCGTCGTAGATGCGCAGCGTGAAGCCGGCCTGCGCGGCGACGTCGACCGCGCGGCGCAGCGCGGCTTCGGCCGGCTCGAGCAGCAGACAGTGCGCGTTGCGGTAGATCGGCTTGCCGGTCAGGTTGTGCTCGGTCGCGTAGACGAGATCGATCTCGATGCGATGCGTGGCGGGCGTGATTTCGACGAGACGGTGATGGTTCATCGGCGGTCCGGTTGACTCAGGATTCGAATTGGTCGAACGTGCGCTGCAGTTCGCGATTGCGCGCGACGCGCCGGTCGACCGCGGGACCGAGGCGGTCGACCACGGCGGTGATCAGCAGGTTGAACAGGCAGGTGAGCGGCGCGAGCGAATCCCAGAACTGGCCGACGTCGGTCTTCACCTGCAGCAGGTCGGCCGGCCATTCGCGCGCCCACGGGCAATACAGATCGGTGACCAGCGCGAACGGCTGGCCGCGTTCGGCGGCGGCCTGGCAATAGCGGCGCGCGCTGCGCGAATACGCGCGCGTGTCGGTGACGATGCAGTACGGCCGTTCGAACTCGGAATTCAGCGAATCGACGTACGAGCCCGACTGGCCGTCGGAATAGAACACGCGCGGGCGCAGGTATTCGAGATAGCTGCTGAACGCATTGCTGATGCCGCGGGTCGACTGGATGCCGAGGATGAATACGGCATCGGCATGCGCGATCCGGTCCGCGACCTGCGCGAACACCGGTTCTTCGGCGAGCCGGTACACGTGGCGGATCGCGTCGAGCTCGCGGTCGAGCGACGACGCGAGCGTGCCGCTGCTGCGATCGCTGTCGCCTTCGCCGACGGTCGTTTGCGTGGCGGCGGCGCGGCGGTACTCGTCGAGGCGGTCGGTGATCATCCATGGACGATCGCCGTCGCCACGCAGTTCGCGTTTCAGGTCGTCGAGATTCCGGTAACCGACGCTGCGCAGGAACCGCCCGACCGAAATGCCGCTGGTGCCGGTCTGCTGCGCGATCTGGTCGGCGGTTTCGAGGCCGAGCCGATCGAGGTTCGCGAGCATGTAGCTCGCGATACGCTTCGCGGTCGGCGTCAGATCGGCAAAGCGGGATTCGACGGTATGGGCGAATGCACAGGTCATCGGTCTGTTAGATCGTTGTCATTGGATGATTCTTTGACATCTATCTAACAAAGCCAAAATCATTGGCGCCAGCGAATAAAAACTATCGTTTGTCAGAGGATGATAGGGGCGGACGTGCGCGTCCAACGAGAGGATCGCGATGGGCAACGGAGAAATTGTTCCTGTCACGCATATTTCGCGTTCATGCCTGACAGGGATAATTTGCCGGGGCGCTTCGCCGCGCGGCGCCTCGACGACATGCCGCGCGCTCGAAGCCGGGCATGCGAGCGTTCGACGCGTTGCCCATCGATTACTGCTGCATGTCCGACGTCTCGCGCAGCCGCCAGATCGCATTGCACTGCTGGCCGCCGAGGCTCGTCGAGCGCAGCGTGATGACGGTGCCGGCCGCGATCTGATACCAGAAATGCGTCATCAGTTCGGTGCCCTTGCGCTGCGCCTGTCCATCGATCAGCACCTCGCATCGCAGCGGCGACGGCGTGCCGGACGGATGCGTGATGTACACGTTCAGTCGCGCGATGTCGCGGGTCGCGGTCAACACGATCTCGTGGTTCGCGCTGCCGACGAGCATCGTGCCGCCCGGTTCGTCGATCGCCTGCAGGTACGCGCCCGCGCTGCGCTCGACCGCGGCGGAAGTGACGGTCAGCCCGGCCGAACGCACGAATCCGGTCGCGGCGATGCTGGCGGCGGCCGTGTCGGATGGCGACGGCGTGCCGTCCGACAGCGCGAACGGCACGCCGTCGCGCAATGCGGCGTCGACGTGGTTCGCGTAGTAGCGCCAGCGGTCGAGGAAGCGGATGTCGCCGGTCATGTGCAGCGCGCGGATCGGTTCGCCCTGATAGCGCAGCGTCGTGGTGCCGTTGCGCGCGTCGAACGATTCGTGAATGCCGTTCTTGCTGACGAAGTTCTGGACCGGGTCGAGCAACGCGGTTTCGCCGCGTGCGCCCCACAGGTGCAGGAACGTCGTGTCGATCCCGAAGCATTCCTGGAAGTCGGTGCCGATGCGGGCGACGCAGTCGCGCAGGTGCGCCGCGAAGCGCGCCCACGCGGTGGCCGTGCCGGCGACGAGTCCGGCCTGTAGCGCACCGCCGTGACGCGTCCGCACCTCGTCGACGACGAGGCGCCAATGCTCGTCGCGCCGCTCACCGATCAGCGGCGTGACCACGAACGTGCAGAACAGCGGGTCGGGGCACGCATACAGGCGATCGTCGGCGATCCGGGAGAACAGGTCGAAGGAGGGCGCGCAGAACCAGATGTCCGCGTCGTACAGCGCGAGTTTCGTGATGTGCGGATTGCGCGCGCAATAGCCGGCGGCCTCGATGAAGCGGCCGACCGGGAGCGCATGCGCGCTCGACGCTTCGATCACGTCGACCGACTGGCTTTCCAGGATGCGCCGCTTGTGCTCGGACAGCCCGTAGCCGATGACGGCCACCTGTCCGTCGTAACCCGTGTGCCGCAGCGACAGCAGGAACGGCACGAGCATCTCGTACCACGCGCGGTTGTTGTCGTTGATCGCCACGCAGACCGCGTGCCCGTTCGAATGCATGGTGCCTCCCGTCGCGCGTGCGCGGCTCAATAGCCGACGTGACGCTCGCAGACGACCGCGCCGCAGCCGCGGCTGTCGTGATACGTGATGTGAAACTGCTTGTTGTCCCACAGCCATTGGAATACGGCCTGGTAGACACCCGACGTGTTCATGTCGTGCAGTACGATCTTCTTGCGCGCGAGCGGGCCGAACCGGTTCAGTTCGGCGAGCGTCTGCTCGTACGTGTGCGTGGTGTCGATGAACAGCAGGTCGGATGCAAGCGGCTCCATCGCGAGATCGTCGGCGATCCTGAATTCGAAGTCGATCGCCAGTTCATTCGCCGCGTGCTTCAGCTCATCCTGGATGTGGAAATACTGATCGGTGATGTCGACCGACACCAGCCGCTTCGGCTGCGCGAGCATGAAGGCCGTCGTGGTCAGGCCGGTGAATACGCCGAGCTCGACGACGCTGTCGCATCCTTCCGCAGTGCGGGTGTAGAAGTCGAAGCGCGACGGGCTGTCGCCGAGCCAGCCGATCGGTTCGATCTTGTACTGGAGAAATTCCAGGCGCAGTTCTTGTAATGAGCGCATTGCGTGGTCCCCGAGCGAAGCATATTGGATGATGGATGCACCCGCGCGCCGGCGTCGCCGGCCGCGCGGGCAGCCGGCCTTATTTTGCCAGCGTCCGGTACGACACGAGGTCGTTGATCGGCCCGATCTCCGGCCCGGTCGTGCCGGGGCGCGTCGCGACCTGCACGACCTTCTCGAACATGATGACGAACGGCGAGTTCGCGAGCACGGCCTTCTGCAGCGCCTCGTAACGCTGCGCGCGCTTCGCGGGCGACGGCTCGACGAGCGCGGCCTCGGTGTCCTTCGTCAGTTGCGGGATGTCCCAGCTGTTGCGCCATGCGAGCATCTTCGTCTTCGACTGGTCGGAATTGTCAGGATTCCAGGCGAAGCCGCGCGCGTTGCTGTTCGGGTCCATGTAGTCCGGCGACCATTCGCCGATGAAGATGTCGTGCTGGCGCGCGCGGTACTTGCCGATCGCCTGCTTCGCATCGCCCGGAATCAGCTTCACGCGGATGCCGCCCTGCGCGAAGTTCGCCTGGAGTGCCTGTGCGATCTCGAGGTACGGATAATCGTTCGGCATGTCCATCGTCACGTCGAATCCGTTCGGCAAGCCGGCCTTCGCGAGCAGCGCCTTCGCCTTCGCGACGTTGAGCTTGTACGGGTTCGAATTCAGTGTGCCGAGGAAGCCCTCGGGCAGGAAGGTCTCGTGCACTTTGTATGTCGTGCTGACGATGTTGCGCTGGATGCCGTCGTAGTCGACCAGCCACTTCATCGCCTGTTGCACGTCGGGTTTCGCGAGATTCGGGTTCTTCGTATTCAGGCTCAGGTACAGCAGCGCCGACACCGGCCACGACGCGACCTTGATCTTGCCGGCCTTGGTCAGCGAGGCGAGGCTGTCGGGGCTCAGGTTGCGCGCGGCGTCGACGTCGCCGTTTTCCAGCAGCAACCGCTGCGCGGATGCCTCGGGCACGTGGCGCAGCACGACGCGTTTCATCGGGTACGGCGCGCGGTACTTGTCGAAACGCTGCAGCACGATGCTTTCGTTCGGCGTCCACTTGACGAGCTGGTACGGGCCCGAGCCCGCGTCGTTGGTCTTCAGCCAGGCGCTGCCGAAATCGCTGCCCTGCTGGTGCGACATCAGCAGCTTCTTGTCGAGCACCGACGCCGGACACGCGCTCAGCACGTTGAGCACGAAGCTCGGCGCGTACTTGTGGTCGGTTTCGAGCACGAAGGTCTGCGGGTCGACCGCGCGCACCTTCTGCATCACGTTCGCCTTCGTGAGGCCGAGATCGGCGAGCACGCCGGCCGGGCCCTTGTCGAGCAGGATGGTGCGCTGCAGCGACCACGCGACGTCGTCGGCGGTGACCGGGTTGCCGGAGTGGAACGTGAGACCGGGGCGCAGCTTGAACGTGTAAGTGACGCCGTCGGCGCCGACCGACCAGGATTGCGCGATCTGTCCGTCGAAGCGCGTCGGGTCCTTCAGGTCGACCCGCACGAGCCGTTCGTAGGTGTTCGCGACGTACTCGGACGGCACGAGCTCGTAGATTTCGCTCGGATCGAGGGTCGTGAATTCGCCGAGCTGGGTGGCGACGACGAAGATGCCGGGCGGCGTCGCGGCCTGCGCCGGCAGCGCCGGAACAAGCGCGACGAGCGCGGCGCTGACGAACAGCCGGGACAGCAGGTGCTTCATGCGGGCTCCGTGGAAAGGGAATCGTGGTGCGATTCTCTCATCGACGGCGGCCCGGATGAAAAAATTCGACGGACGCGCATGACGGCGCCCGGGTGACGTGGCTTGCGGGCCGGGCGGAGCGCCCGGCGCCGGTGGCGGTCAGATCACGCAGCGCGCGATCGCGAAGCGCATCGCTTCCTCGGCCGGCTCGCTGCCCGAGCCGCGCACGACCTTGACGACGGACCCGTTGCCCGACGGCGTGAGCGTGACGAAATACGAGCGCGACCCGACGGTGATGTCGGTCACGCCGTTGTGCTGCGATTGCGCAGTGTCGGACAGGCGGCTGTCGAGGCAGTTGGCGATCGCGTGGGCCGGGCGCGCGGACGACACGTAGATCATCGGTGCCGAGCCGGACGCGGCCGAATCGGACGAGGGCGCCGAGCCGCAGGCGGCGAGCAGGGCGGCGGGAAGGAGCAGCAGGAATCGTTTCATGATCGGGATCGTCGTGTGTCTCGTGTCGAGGCTGGGGCGCGGGGTACGCGAAACGCGGAGCTTCGCGACGAAACCGCCGGAATCGTGCCGTTGTTGACGGTCGATGCGGGTGGCGGCTGACGTCGAAGTATACCCGCGGCACTTGACGCGAACGGCCTGCTGAAACGATTCGATACAACAACAAGCACCCGCTGCCGCACGGCGGCAGCGGGCGTTTCAAGCGATGGCGAATCGACGCTTGCCGGCGTTACTGGCCGATCTTGTGGCTGACCGCGTTTTCCTGCTGGTTCAGCACGTGCTTTTCGCTCTGCGTAATGTGACCGCGATCCTGCGCGGCCATGTCCCGCTCTTCCTGGCGGATTTTTCGGTCGTCACGGTGCAGGCGCGCGGCCTGGGCGTGCGACATCTCGCCTTCCTTCACTTCGTGACGGATCCGGCGATTCTGGTTGGCGAGGCGCTGGTTGACCTCCTCGCGGCGCGGATGCGCTTGCTGCCACGGCGTTTCGGCGAACGCGGTGCCGGTCAGTACCGACATCAGGGTGGCGGCGATCGCGAGATGGCGGGTAAGGGCTCGCATGACGTTTTCTCCTGTCGTTGCGCGTCACGAAACGTGCGCGCTTGTGGAAAAAACGCTGTGCGCCCCCCGGCTGTTGACGTTTCCGGCTGTATCGATTGCAAGTCTTCATTACAGCGGCCAGGCCGGCCGGCCGAGCGTGCGTCGCGCGTCGGCAGGTCGGCCCGTCAGGTGAGCCGATACGCGGGGCTCGGCGTCACTTCGGCCGGCAGCGGTTCGCGGTTCAGTTCGAGCAGCGTGCGCTCGATCGTTCGCGTCATTGCATCGAGCGCGAGCTGGTTCGGTCCGTCGCCGAACGGCTCGGCGATCGCATGCGCGATCGCGTCGAGCGCGATCAGCGTATAGGCGACGAACACGGTGACGAACGGTGTCGCCGCGCCGATCGAATCGACGAGACCGAACGGCAGCAGCGCGCAGTACGCGTAGATGGTCCGGTGCAGCAGCACGTCGTACGAGAACGGGATCGGCGTCGAGGCGATGCGCTCGCAGCCGCTCACCATCGACACGAGATCGTCGAGGCGCACGTCGAGCATCCACAGCCGGGTATCGGCGAGATGGCCCGCGTCGGCGCGCGCGGCGAATGCTTCGCGTAGTTCATGGACGATCGCGATCGGTGCAAACCGGGCGGCGACGATGCGCGTATAGGTCGCGCCGTCGAGCAGCGTGCGCAGGTCCGCTGCAGGATCGGTGCCGCGCAGCTGATGCTTCAACGCATGGACGAACGCGACGACCTTGCGCACGAACGCCTGCCGTGCAGCGTCGTCGCCGTCGATCGCGCCGTAGCAGAGCGCCTGCGACACCAGCGTGCGCGTGGCGGTCAGCACGCCGCCCCACAGCTGCCGTCCCTCGCGATAGCGTTCGTAGCTCGCGTTGTTGCGAAACCCCGCGAAGATCGCGAGCGTGAGGCCGATCAGCGTGAACGGCGTCGGATTCAGCGGTACCTTCTCGCCGAGCAGGCGGCCGCCGCCCCATACCGCGACCAAGCTGATCGCGAGCGTCAGCGCGAGCTGCGGCAGGATGGTCGGCAGTACCGATCCGTTCCAGACGAGCAGCATCCGAAACCAGTGCTCGCGCGGCCGAACGATCATCGCGGCGCTCCGTCAGGCAGCGGCCGACGCCGGCGCGGCCGCGCGATGCAGCAGCACGGGCACCGACTTCGACGTCGGCGTGTTGCACACGTCGCCGACGCTGTCGAGCGGCACCAGCGGGTTCGTTTCCGGGTAGTACGCACCGATGCAGCCGCGCGGGATGTCGTATTCGACGAGCAGGAAACCGTCCGCGCGCCGCTCGATGCCGTCGTGCCACACGGTTTCCATGTCGACCCATTCGCCGGCCTTCAGGCCGAGCATCGCGAGGTCGTCGCGGTTGACGAACACCACGCGGCGCTGGCCGAATACGCCGCGATAGCGGTCGTCGAGCCCGTAGACGGTCGTGTTGTACTGGTCGTGCGAACGCGTCGTCATCAGCGTCATCAGGCGCTCGCCGTGCAGTGCGCGGGCGCGCTGGATCGGCGTGTCGGTCGGCAGCGCATGCGCGATGAAGTTCGCCTTGCCCGTCGGCGTCAGCCATTCGCGGTCGCGCGACGCGACGCGCAGGTGGAAGCCGCCCGGCCGCGCGATGCGCGCGTTGTAGTCGTAGAAGCCGTCGACGGTCGCCTCGATCGCGTCACGGATCTTCGCGTAGTCGTCCTTGTACGCGAGCCAGTCGATCTTGCCGCTGCCGAACAGCGCATGGCCGATGTGCGCGACGATCGCGGGCTCCGACATCAGGTTCGGCGACGCCGGCTTGTTCATCCCGTACGACACGTGGACCATGCTCATCGAATCCTCGACCGTCACGCCCTGCGCGCCGTTGTCCTGCAGGTCGATCTCGGTACGGCCGAGCGTCGGCAGGATCAGCGCGTCGCGGCCATGAATCAGGTGGCTGCGGTTCAGCTTCGTCGTGATGTGGACGGAGAGATCGCAGCGGCGCATGCCTTCCCACGTGCGCGGCGTGTCGGGCGTCGCCATCGCGAAGTTGCCGCCGAGACCGATCAGCACCTTCACGTGGCCTTCGAGCATGCCTTCGATGGTTTCGACGACGTCGTAGCCGTGATGGCGCGGCGGCTCGAAGTCGAACACGTGGCCGAGCCGGTCTAGGAACGCCTGCGACGGTTTTTCCTCGATGCCGACCGTGCGGTTGCCCTGCACGTTCGAGTGACCGCGCACCGGGCACAGGCCCGCACCGGGGCGGCCGACGTTGCCGCGCATCAGCATCAGGTTCGTCAGCATCTGCACGGTCGCGACCGAATGCTTGTGCTGCGTGATGCCCATGCCCCATGTCGCGATCACGCGCTCGCTGCGTGCATAAAGTTGCGCGAGGCTGTCGATCTGTTCGTACGGCACGCCGCTTTCGGCCGTCAGCGCGGACCAGCTTTCGTTGCGCAGATCTTCGGCGAACGCATCGAAGCCGGCCGTGTGCTCGCCGATGAACGCGATGTCGAGCACACGCGGCGCACCGGTGGCGCGCGCGGCGTCGTCGAGTTCGAGCACGCGCTTCGCCATTCCCTTGATCAGCGCGAAATCGCCGCCGATCGTCGGCTGGATGAACGTCGACGCGATCTTCGTGCCCGACATCGTCAGCATCTCGAGCGGGCTTTGCGGATCGGCGAAGCGTTCGAGTCCGCGTTCCTTCAGCGGGTTGATCGACACGATCGTCGCGCCGCGCTTCGCGCATTCGCGCAGCTCGCCCATCATCCGCGGATGGTTGGTTGCCGGATTCTGGCCGAATATGAGCAGCATGTCCGCGTGCTCGAAATCGTCGAGCGTGACGGTGCCCTTGCCGACGCCGACCGACGCCGGCAGCCCGCGGCTCGTCGCCTCGTGGCACATGTTCGAGCAGTCGGGGAAGTTGTTGGTGCCGTACAGCCGCACCAGCAGCTGATACAGGAACGCCGCCTCGTTGCTCGCGCGGCCGGACGTGTAGAACGCCGCCTGGTTCGGGTCCGGCAGCGCGCGCAGGTGGCGTGCGATCAGCTCGAATGCGTCGTCCCACGCGATCGGCACGTAGCGGTCGGTCCGCGCGTCGTACACCATCGGGTCGGTCAGGCGGCCGTGCTGTTCGAGTTCGAAATCCGACTGTTCGAGCAGCTCGGCGACGGTGTGCGCGGCGAAGAATTCGGGCGTCACGCGCTTGCTCGTCGCTTCGGCGGCCACGGCCTTCACGCCGTTCTCGCAGAATTCGAACGTCGAGGCATGCTGGCGGTCGGGCCACGCGCAGCCCGGGCAGTCGAAGCCGTCCGGCTGGTTCTGGCGCAGCAGCGTGCGGTAGTTGCCGCCGGCGACCTTTTCCTTGATCAGGTTGATCGTGACGGCTTTCAGCGCGCCCCAGCCGGCGGCCGGGTGGGTGTACGGTTCGATGCGCGCGGCGGCGGATTTCTTTTTCATGATGCGTGTGTCGGGGTCGATGCACGGAGAGTACGCGCAGTGTTCCGGCCGCTGTGTGTACACCTTTCGTCTTCGAAAAAGAGTACAGTTGCGGCCAATCAGGCAGTGCGGACCGCAACTGTGTTGTTGAAGGGACGTTGAAAGGGAGGCGCGTGAAGCGTTACGAACAACTGGCCGATGATCTGCAGGCGCAGATCGAGCGCGGCGTGTACCGGCCCGGCGAGCGGATTCCGTCGGTGCGCCAGGCGAGCCGGCAGCAGCAGCTCAGCGTCACGACCGTGCTGCGCGCATATCTCGTGCTCGAGAGCCGCGGGCTGATCGAGAGCCGGCCGCAGTCGGGCTATTTCGTGCGGGCGCGGGCCACGGCGCCGGCGGAGGCCGAGCTGCACGTGTCGGCGCCGGCCGACGAGCCGTCGGCAGTGGACGTGAGCCGGCTCGTGCTGTCGACGCTGCGCTCGATCGCGCGCGACGACGCGGTGCCGCTCGGTTCGCCATATCCCGATGCGTCGCAGTTCCCGGTGCAGCGTCTTGCGCGCTATGCACAGGCGATCGGCCGGCGCCGCACGCGCTGGGGCGTGATCGACGACCTGCCGCCAGGCAACCAGGAGCTGATCCGCCAGATCGCGCGGCGCTACGCGGAGCGCGGGATCCCGGTCGAGCCGGGCGAGATCGTGATGACGATCGGTGCGACGGAGGCGATCAACCTCTGCCTGCAGGCCGTCGCAAAGCCTGGCGACACGATCGCGGTGGAGTCCCCGACGTTCTACGCGATGCTGCACGCGATCGAGCGCATGGGCATGCGTGCGCTCGAGGTGGCGACCCATCCGGGCGACGGCATCGATCTGGACGCGCTCGAACGGATCCTCGCGCGCGAGCGCATCGCCGCGTGCATGGTGATGCCGAATTTCCACAATCCGCTCGGCTTCCAGATGCCCGATGCGCGCAAGCGCGCGCTCGTCGAGCTGCTCGCGAAGCATGACGTGCCCGCGATCGAGAGCGACGTCTATCACGAGCTGCATTACGGCGACACGACGCCGAGCGCGCTGAAGTCGTACGACCGCGACGGGCTCGTGCTGCATTGCGCGTCGTTCACGAAGAGCCTGTCGCCGCGCTACCGGATCGGCTGGGCGATGCCCGGCCGCTACCGCGACCAGGTCGAGAAGCTGAAATTCCTGAACACGCTCGCGACGCCCGCGATCGAGCAGCTCGCGATCGCCGAATACCTGAAGCACGACGGCTACGATTTTCATCTGCGGCGGATGCGCAAGCAGTATGCGCAGCAGGCGAGCCTGATGAGCGCGATGGTGCGGCGCTTCTTCCCGGAAGGCACGCGATTGTCGCAGCCGCAGGGCGGGTATGTGCTGTGGGTCGAGCTGCCGCCGCAGGTCGACGCGATGAAGCTGTATGCGCTCGCGCTCGCGCAGGGGATCACGATCGGGCCCGGCCACATGTTCTCGGCGACCGCCGATTACCGGCACTTCATCCGGCTCAACTACAGTTATCCGTGGTCGCGGCAGATCGAGGATGCGCTGAAGGTGGTGGGGCGGCTCGCGTCCGAGTGCGCGGGGCGGTGAGCGGCGCCACGCGCGCGAGATGCCGGCGGCGACCCGTTGCAGGCCGTCGCGGCAAGCACTATCGCGCGTGCAGCGCCGGCATGTCGGCTTGCGCCGCGCCGGCCATCCGGCGCATGTCGAAGCCCGACGGATGCTGGTACACGCGCAGCCCGAATTCCGGCAGCACCGCGATCAGGTGATCGAACAGGTCGGACTGGATCGCCTCGTAGTCGACCCAGGTCGTCGTGTCGGTGAAGCAGTACAGTTCGAGCGGAATGCCCTCGGCCGTCAGCGGCAACTGGCGCGCCATGCACGTCATGTCGCGGCGGATCCGCGGATGGCCCTTCAGGTAGTTCGCGACGTACGCGCGGAACGTGCCGAGATTCGTGAGCTGACGGCGGTTCGCCTGGCATTCGCCGGCGGCACCGAGCGTGCCGTTCCATTGCGCGATCGCGTCGACTTTGTCTTCCAGGTAGTCCTTCAGGAGCGTCAGGCGTTCGAGCCGTTCGATCTCGTCGTTGCCGAGAAAGCGCACGCTCGTCGCGTCGACGAACAGCGCGCGCTTGATGCGGCGCCCGCCGGCCTCGGTCATCCCGCGCCAGTTCTGGTAGCTTTCGGTGATCAGCTTCCAGGTCGGCACCGTGATGATCGTGTGATCGAAGTTCGCAACCTTGACCGTGTTCAACGTGATGTCGATCACGGTGCCGTCCGCGCCGGCCGATGGCATCGTGATCCAGTCGCCGATCCGCAGCATGTCGTTCGACGACAGCTGCACGCCGGCGACGAGGCCGAGCAGCGTGTCCTTGAAGATCAGCATCAGCACCGCGGACATCGCGCCGATGCCCGACAGCAGCAGACCGATCTGCTTGCCGGTCGCGTCGCCGATCACGACGAGCGCGGCCGTGATGAACATCACGAGCTTGACGAGCTGCATCGCGCCTTTCAGCGACAGGCGCGGCTGGTCGCGCCGGCTCGTGCGATGCGTGTGCTCGAGCGCGGACAGCGTCGCGCTGATCGTCATCGACACCAGGAACACGATCAGCGCGAACAGCACCTTGTCGGCGGTTTGAGCGGCCACGGCGGGGATGCCGGGCACTGCGCCGAGCCCGAGCTTGATCACGACGAACGGCACGATGCGGTTCAGCCACTTGAATGCGCCGAACTCGAACAGCGCGTCGTCGATGCGGGTGGCCGACAGCCGCGCAAGACGCGCGACCACGCGGAACAGCAGGAAATGGGCGGTGGCCGTGATCGCGCCGGCGGCGGCGAGCAGGATGAGGATGCCGACGAGCGGCGCAAACCAGGATTCGTTCAGGGTCATAAGGGCAGACAGGGTCCTTCTCGTGCGTTGAATCTGCGCCGCGATGCGGCGCGCGCCCGCTGAAGGGCACATGAAAGGGACCGTGATTGTGCCATCGGGTTCCGCCCGGATGCCGCAAATGCATGACGTAGGGCTCCGGAACATTTTCACCGTTACGTCGCACTGCCTTGTTTTCATGCCGGGCAACACATTGCGCGCATTGCCACGCAATACCCGCTCGGGGAATGTGTCGCGTAGCGGCAAGCGGGGAAGAAGGCTAGGCGGCCGCGCGCATGCGCGCGAAGCCGTTGCGCAGGTGGCGGCCCAGTTCCGCCGCAGCCGGCGTGGGCTCGCCGCGCGGCAGATGGAGGTTGATCGCGAAATTCGGCAGCGCGGGCAGGCCGCTGTCGGCGGGCAGGATGTCGAGATCGACCGGTACGGTGGACGCGAGCCAGACGGTCACCGCCAGATCGGAGCGCACGGTCGCGGCTGTTGCGTCGATGCTGCCGTTCTCGAACACCGTGCGCCATGCGCGGTCGCAGGCACGCAGTGCATCGAGCACGGTCGGGCGGAACGCGCAGGTCCGGTCGACCATCGACACGGGCAGCGGCGTCTGCAGATGGGCGCTGCCACCTTTCGCGCCGACCCAGACCAGACGGTCGACGGCGACGCATTCGCCGCGCGACGGGCCGACCGGCGCCTCGATCAACGCGACATCGATCTCGCGCTGCCTGAGCGCCTTGCGCAGTTCGGGCGACGCCGCGCACACGAGCGACAGCGCGACTTGCGGATGCGCGTGCGCATAGCCTTTCAGGATCGGCGCGAGACAACTGCCGACGAGATCCTGCGGCGCGCCGATGCGCACGGCGCCTTCCATCGCGCCGGCCGTCATGTCGGTCAGCAGCGCGTCGTGCGCGGCGAGCAGCCGGCGCGCCTGCGCGAGCAGACGCTCGCCGTCCACGGTGAGCAGCAGGTTGCGATGCTCGCGCACGAACAGCGGGCCGGACAGCGTTTCGAGCCGCGCGACCTGCTGGCTGACCGCGCCTTGCGTCAGATGCAGCGCGCGGCTCGCCGCCGTCATGCTGCCGTGATCGGCGACCGTGACGAAGGCGCGAAGCAGGGCGATGTCGAGGTTGCGTACCATAGGTCGCATTATGAATGCTAATGGAAGGCATAAAAAGCCTTCGCTTTCGTAATGCGTGGATCGCGGGTAAAACGGGGCTTCGACGACCATGACCGGGGGCCCGCGTGCCGCTTCAAGACTACTTTCCGCTGATGCTGTTCGTGATCGTGTCCACGGTGACGCCGGGTGGCGCGACAACGCTGGCGACAGCATCGGGCGCGCATTTCGGCTATCGGCGTTCGTTGCCGATGATGGCGGGCATCGCGGCCGGCCTGGCATCGATGGCCGCCGCCGCCGCGGCCGGGCTCGGCAGCGTGTTGCTGGCGCTGCCTGTGCTGCAACTCGGGATGAAGGTGCTCGGCTCGCTGTACCTGCTGTGGCTGGCCACGCGGATCGCGCGCGGCGGCAAGCCCGGCGTCGACGCGGCCGTGCATCGGCCGCAAGGGTTCGTCAGCGGCGTCTGGATGCTGTGGCACAACCCGAAGGGCTGGGCGATGACGCTCGGCGCGGCCGCGTCGTTCGCCGCGCTGGCGTCCGGCCCCGTGAGGCTCGGGATATTGATCGGGCTGGCATTCGGCGTGGCGGCGATGGCGTCGCTGTCGCTCTGGTGTTGTGCCGGGCTGCTGTTCGCGCGCGTGCTGCGCACGGAGCGGCAGTGGCGTTGCGTGAATGCCGGGTTGGGCATCCTGCTCGCGGCGTCGATCGTGCCGATGTGGCTGAAGTAGCGGCGCCACGCGCGGCGCGGCGCCGGCATTCAGCGCGAACCGGCCCGTGCGGCCCCCGCCGGCCGTCCGCCCGCGCCGCTCGACCATCGCGGTAGCCGCAGCGTCGTCACGAAGCTCGCCGCATGCAGTGCGCAAAGCAGGCCGAACGCCCACGCGTAGGCGGCCCCGTGCGTGCCGCCGGTCGACACGGATTCGGCCTGCAGCCGCCATGCGAGAAGCAGCGTGCAGATCGTCGTGAACGTCGGGCCGCCGAGGCGCTGGACGATATTGAGCGACGTCGTCGCCATCGGCAGGTTGCGCCGTTCGACCGACGCATACGCGGCGGAAATCGACGGTGCGCCGATCGCGCTCTGGCCCATCCCGCGCAGAAACAGCGCAGGCACCAGCACGTAGGGATCGTAGCCGGCCAGCGCGAGATACACGAACGGCAGCGTCGCGGCGAGCGCGAGCAGCGCGCCGGCGGCGGCCAGCCGGCGCACGCCGAACCGGCCGGTCAGCGCGCCCATCGACGGATAGGTGACGAGCATGCCGAGCCCGAGCGGCGCCAGCAGCCAGCCCATTTCGCCGGGGGAGCGGCCGCACGCTTCGATCAGGAACACCGGAATCAGCATCTGGCCCGCGTAGATCGCGCCGTTGGACAGGAACTGCGTGGCAGCGGCCGCGCCGAATACGCGCGAGCGAAACAGCGCGAGGTCGATCAGCGCATGCTCGCCCTTGCGCCGCGCGACGCGCACGAACGCGGCGAGCAGCAGCACCGAACCGGCGATCGCGGCGATGCCGGGCACCGCGTCGATGCGCTCGGCGCCATACAGGAACAGCACGAGCGCCGGCGACAGCAGCGCGAGGCCGACCCAGTCGAGTTCGTGCCGCTGCGTTTGCTCGCGGTCGCCGGGCAGGAACCACACGGCCAGCGCAAGCGCCAGTGCACCGACCGGCAGATTCACGAGAAACAGCCAGCGCCATGATGCGTGCTGCAGGATTGCACCGGCGATGACGGGCCCGAGGATCGGCGCGATCAGCACCGGCACCGCCGCATAACCGATCACGCGCGCCATCTGCTGGCCGGCCACGCGCGCGATCATCATCTGCGCCATCGGCGCGAGCAGCCCGCCGCTGACGCCCTGGAGCACGCGGAATGCGATCAGCGACGGCGCGGACCACGCGAGCCCGCACAGCGCGGACGTCAGCGTGAACGCGGCGAAACACCACAGGTATAGCGCCTTCGCGCCGATGCGGTCGACCAGCCAGCCGTTCAGCGGCAACACCAGCGTGAGGGCGAGCAGGTAGGCGCTCGTCACCCACTGGATCGTCGACAGGCTCGCGTGCAGGTCGGTCGCGAGGCTTGCCAGCGATACGTTGACGATCGTCGCGTCGAGTTGCGACAGCAGCGAGCCGAGCGTTGCGACCGCGCTGACTTTCCAGATCGATGGATCGAGCCGGCCGGCCGCATGGCCCGGCACCCGCTGAGCGCGTTTGTCGCTCACGCGCCGCGCCGGTCGAGCAGCGCGAGGATTTCTTGCGTCGGGCCCGTCTCGCCTAGACGCGGGAACAGCCGTTCGACGCTGTTCGTGTGCGCGTCGGCGTTGAGGTCGGTCATCGCGTCGACCGCGAGCGTCACGTTGTAGCCGAGCTCGTGCGCCTGGCGGGCCGTCGATTCGACGCCGATGCTCGTCGCGATGCCGGCCAGCACGATCTGTGTGACGCCGGCCGCTTTCAGGTGCGCGTCGAGACCGGTGCCGGTAAACGCGCCCCAGGTCTTCTTCGTCACGATATGGTCGCTCGGCTGGCGGTTCAGTTCGGGCAGAAGATCGGTCCAGTCGGCGGGAAGGGCATCCACACGCACCTGCTGCTGCGTGCGGCCCGGCGCGCTGCCGGCGACGTTGACGAGCACGACGGGCAGGCCGCGGCTACGGAAGGCGTCGAGCAGTTCGCGCGCACGCTCGATCACCGGTGCGACCGGGTGGGCGGTGGGCAGCGCGACGATGCCCTTCTGCAGGTCGATGACGACGAGCGCCGTTTGCGTGTCTAGACGGGTTGTGCTCATGGCTTGATGCTCCGTGAATTGGGCGAAGAAAAGCGTGCGCGCGGATGCCGCGCATCACGCAGGCGGGGTCATTGCTCGCCGATGCGCCGGATCAGCGGAATCGCGGCGGCGAGCGTGCGGATGTCTTCCGGGCCGAGCTTCTCGATCGCGGCACCGAGCCACTTGTGCTTCGCGGTGTCGCGCTTGCGACGTGCCGCGAGGCCGGCTGCGGTCAGCAGGAACAGGATCTGGCGGCCGTCGGTCGGATGAGGCTCGCGTTCGACGAGCCCGTCTTCTTCGAGGCTTGCGAGAATGGCCTTCATCGACTGCGGCTTCATCGCCTCGGCGCGAGCGAGATCGGCGGTGGTCATCGGGCCCTGTCGTTCGAGCCGCGCGAGCGCGCTCGTCTGCGACATGCCGAGCCCTTCGGATTCGATCTCGGAACGCAGCCGGCGGATCAACTGGCCGACCGCGAGGGTCAGTTCGGCGGCTACGGTATCGGCGGAAACGCCGGGTGTGCGTGGCGGTGTCATGCGGCGGATCATAGAACACGACAGTTTAACTTGCAAGTTAAACTGTCGAATTTGACCTCGATGCGGCCGGAGTGGCGGGTGGTGGCGCGTTACGCGCGGCGCGGGGACGGAATCGGCACGACGTCGTTGTACTTCGGCGATGCATCCTCGTGCAGCAGGTCGCCGAGATACTGCGCAAGTTCGTCCGCGGCGAGCGCGGACGGAATCTGCAGGTTGGCCGGCCGTCGCTTGCCTTCGGCGCCGAGATCGAACACGGCCCAGCGATCGTTCGAACGCACGACGGCGAGCAGGCGTCCGAACGCGTTGAAACGGTATTCGTCCTGCATGGCATCGCTCCTTCATGGATGAGCGCGCCGGCCGCGCGCGTCGTGCTTACTGGATCGAGCAGGCCAGCCAGCGATGGATCTTCAGTGCATCGCTCGACACGCCGGCGCGCGTCGGCGCGCCAAGCAGCACGACAGTTTCGCGGCGGCCCTTCACGTGCATGCGCATGACGACGCCGTGCCCCGATTCGTTGATGAAGCCGGTTTTCTGCATCCGGATCGGCAGGCGGCCGTAGCGGACGAGCGGATCGGAGTTCACGTACAGCAGATCGCCATCGCCGGCTTGCACGGTGGTCGACGTGTCCGTCGAGAAATAGCGGATCAGTGGATCCTGCGCGGCTGCGTCGACGAGCCGCGCGAGATCCTCGGCGGTCGACACGTTGTGCGGCGACAGGCCGGTCGGTTCGCGGAAATGCGTATGGCGCATCCCGAGCCGGCGTGCCTCGCGGTTCATCGCCTTCACGAACGCGGCGCGGCCACCCGGATAGTCGCGGCTCAGCGCGGCGGCCGCGCGATTTTCCGACGACATCAGCGCGATATGGAACATCTGGCGGCGCGACAGTTCGGCGCCGATCGGCAGCCGTGAACCGGTGAACTTGATCGTGTCGCGATCGCGCGAGGTGACGCGCAGTACGCCGTTCAGCGGCCGGTCCGCGTCGCGCGCGACGACGGCGGTCATCAGCTTCGAGATCGACGCGATCGGCCGCACCGTGCGTGCGTTGCGGGCCAGCAGCGGCGTGCCGGAGTCGACGTCGAGCACGTAGGCCGCGCGCGAGTGCAGCGAGCGCACCGCGCGCGGGCTGTAGCCGCAGCTCGCGAGCAGGCGCGGCTTCGCGGCGGGGCGTGGGTGGACCGCGTTCGTGCGTTTCGCGCGTCGGTGCGGTGCGGGCGCCGCGTGACGCTTGACCGCATGATGCTTCACGCGCGGGCGGCGATGCTTGACGGCCTTGTGCTTGCGGGTCGCGGGTTTCTTCTTGACGACTTTCGCATGCGCATGCGGCGAAGCGGTGCGATGCGGCTGCGCGGACGCGTTCGTCGCGAACGCGAGTGTCAGCAATGAGAGGGCGATGATCAGGGTGGTCCGGGCGCGAGGCAGGCGCGCGATGAGGCCGGTCAAGCGAAAGTCTCCTTTTCACGCGCGTTGCGGCGGCGCGAAATGCGTGGGCGGTCGGTGGCTGCGGAAAATTATAAGGTCGATCGCGTGGAGATGGCGATGGATGTGTGCGCATTGATGCGTGATGCGCACGGATTTCCGCTGTTTTTTTGCGGAGGGTCGAACGCGTGCGTTCGTCGGCGGGCGCCTGGCGTGTCGACTCAACGCGGCCAGTTCCGCCGCGATACGACCGCGAAGCTGATCGCGATCGAACCGCTGACGGCACGCGGCTGCGCGTCGTCCAGCGCATCGCCGAAGCGGAAGCGGCGGCCGCGGCCGTCGGCGCGTACGGTGCGACGCTCGGGCGCCGGCGCGTCGGGCTCGGTATCGCTTGCACCGGTGACGACCGTGTTGTGGGACACGTCGGTCAGGCACTCGGCCGCATGATCGAGAGGCATGATGGTGAATTCCGAAAGGGGCGTGCCCGTATTGAACGTCACGCCATTCGATCAGTAAAATGAATGTTTCGATCGATACGATTCCTTTGAAGAATGGAATTGAAACTGCTGCGCACTTTCCTGACGGTCACCGAGCTCAGCCATTTCAGCCGCGCGGCCGACACGCTGCACATGAGCCAGCCGGCGCTGAGCAAGCAGATCGGCGCGCTCGAGGCGAGCCTCGGCGGCAAGCTGTTCGAGCGCGGGCGGCATGGCGCGGAGCTGACGCCGTTCGGTGAACGCTTCCTGCCCGACGCGCAGGCGCTCGTGCGCGATGCCGACGAGATGCTCGCGCGCGCACGGGAGGCGACCAGCGGGCAACGCGGGCATTTGCGGCTCGGCATCTGCCTGTCCGTGCTGACGCTCGTGCCGAAACTTGTCGCGGAATTCCGGCGCCGCAATCCGGGCATCGCGGTCACGCTGAGCGACCTGTCGTCGTCCGAGCAAACGCGTCGGCTCCGCGCGGGCAAGCTCGACGCGGGGTTCCTGCGATTGCCGCCGGATGAAGGATTGTCGTCGTTCAAGGTGATCGACGAAGGGCTTGCGCTCGCGGTGCCGCCGCACCTCGGCTTCAAGCGCGTGCCGGCCGATCTCGACGTGCTCAACGAGATCGGCTTCATCGCGCTGCAGCGCGCACGCGGCCCCGGGCTCGCCGCGCAGATCGACCGGTGGTGCGGCGAGCGGCGCTTCGTGCCGCAGGTCACGCAGCAGGCGGAGGACGTTCAATCGGTGCTCACGTCGGTCGCGGCCGGGGTCGGCGTTGCGTTCATTCCGTCGCGTGCGCAGTACCTGCTGCGCGACGCGACCGTGTTGCCGCTCGCCGGCAGGGACGCGAAATGGCGCGTCGGGTTGGCGTGGCTGTCCGGCCGCGACGATCCCGTGACGACGCGTTTCGTGTCGTTCATGCGCGCCGCGATCAAGGGCGCGTGACCGGGCGTATAGTGTCCGCGATTGCATCCGTCCTGAATGCCGGTCCCGCGCCGGCTCGCGAACCCGAACCGATGACTTCAGAATCCGACGACGCCCCGCTCGATCCCGCACTCGTTGCGACGCTCGCGACGCTGCACGAAGCCGCGACCGATCCGTCCGGCAGAACGTGGTCGCTGCCGAAGATCGCGAAGCGCGCGCAATTGCCGATGAGCACGCTGCGTCGCGTGCTGACGCAACTCGACGCCGCCGGCCTGAGCGCGACGACGCTGAACGACGACGGCACCGGCAGCGCCGCATTGACCGAAGAGGGGCGCGCCGTGTGCGCGCAACTGTTCGGCGCGAACGACGGCCAATGAGAAAACGGGCCGCCCGAAGGCGGCCCGTGGTGGTGCGGTCAGACATGCGGCGTCGGCCGCATCACCGCGGCATCACCACCGCGCCGTTACGCCACCCATGATGGAATGACGGTAGGTCTGGTCGTTCAGCCCGTGCCGGTAGCCGATGTCGAGATCGAACCAGCGCTTCGGCGAGTAGATCGCGCCGGCGATCACGAACGCAGGATTCGCGCCGGCCGTGCTTTCGGTGTTGCGCGACAGGCCGATGTCCGCCACGAACTGCAGCGTGTCGGTTGCCTTGTAGAGCGCCGCGGCCGACACGGCCCAGACCGAGCGCAGATCGCCCTGGCGATTCGGCTGGTAGGCGAGGCCCGCATTCGCGAGCAGCGAGAAGCGCGCGACGTCGGCTTGCGCGAGCAGCGTCGCGCCAGTGCCGACGCGGCCCGTGCCGAGCCCGCGACCGTCGTTGCCGGTCGGCATCGTCACCTTCGGTTTCAGCGCAAGCGATAGCGGCCCGTGTTCGACGAAGCGCCATTTCATGCCGATCTCGACATCGCCGATGCCCGCGCCGTTGTCGTCGGTCCGCGTTTGCAGATGCGTGTAAGGCGCGTTCACGTAGAGATCGACGTGCTCGCCGAACCCGCGCGTGAGCGTCGCGTTCCACAACTGATGGCGGCCGTTCTCGTCCTGTTTCGAGGTTTCCTCGCCGTTGAACTCGAACTGCCAGTTCGCATTGCCCTGCGTGCCCGTGTCGTCGCTGACGAGCGGATGCGCCGCGTAGGCATCCATCGGCGCGAGGAGGGCGCTCGCGGCCGCGAGCGGAAGCATTCTTCTTTTCATCATGTCACCTGTAGTGCGTCGTGGGCGGCCGGCCCATGTGGGCCGGCACGCCGTCGCCCGGAGGAAATCAGAACCACTGCTTGTAGCGGCGCACATAGATCGTCTTGACGATCTGCGCGAGCAGGATGTAGCCGACCATCGTTGCGGCGAGCCACAGCCAGTAGGTGCCCGGCAGGTGCATGAAGCCGAGCGAATCCGCGAACGGCGAGAACGGCAGCCAGCAGCCGATCGCGATCGCGGTGAATGTCGACAGCAGCACAGGCAGTGCGGCCGTGCTCTGCAGGAACGGAATCTTCTGCGTGCGCAGCAGGTGCACAACGAGCGTCTGCGACACGAGGCTCTCGATGAACCAGCCCGAGTTCATCACGATCTGGCCGCCCGAGGCGCCTTGCAGGTGATACATCGCGCCGGCGCCGAACACGGTCCACATCAGCACGTAGGTCGTGATGTCGAACACCGACGACGTCGGCCCGACCCACAGCATGAAGCGGCCGATGTTGCCGGCTTCCCATTTGCGCGGCTTCTTCAGGAACTCCGGATCCATCTTGTCCCACGGCAGCAGCATCTGCGACGTGTCGTAGATCAGGTTCAGCACGAGCAACTGCGTCGCGAGCATCGGCTCCCACGGCAGGAACGCGCTGGCGACGAGCACCGAGAATACGTTGCCGAAGTTCGAGCTGGCCGTCATGTTCAGGTACTTCAGGATGTTGCCGAACGTCTCGCGGCCCTTGATCACGCCTTCCTCGAGCACCATCAGGCTCTTTTCGAGCAAGATGATGTCGGCGGTTTCCTTCGCGATGTCGGCGCCGCTGTCGACCGAAATGCCGACGTCGGCGTCGCGCAGCGCGGGCGCGTCGTTGATGCCGTCGCCGAGGAAGCCGACCGTGTGGCCGTTCGCCTGCAGCGCCTTCACGATGCGCGCCTTCTGCAGCGGCGTGAGTTTCGCGAACACCGTCGTGCGTTCGACGACTTGCGCGAGCGTCGCGTCGTCGAGCGCCTCGATTTCGGCGCCGAGCACCGGCTTGCCCGGTTCGAGGCCGACCTGGCGGCACACTTTCATCGTGACGGTCGGGTTGTCGCCCGTCAGCACCTTCACCGACACGCCGTTATCGCGCAGCGCGGCGAGCGCCGGTGCGGCCGATTCCTTTGGCGGATCGAGGAAGGTCAGGAAACCGCGCACGACGAGGTCGCGCTCGTCGGCGGTGCGGTATTGTTCGCGTTCGTCGCCGCGCGGGATCGCGCGCGTGGCGAGCACCAGCACGCGGAAGCCGTCCTCGTTGTATGCGTTTGCCTGTTCGAGCAGTCGCTTGCGCGCGACGAAGTCGAGCGGACGCACGCCGTGCTCGTCCTGCACGTGGGTCGATACCGCGAGCATTTCCTCGACCGCGCCCTTGCAGATCAGCAGGTGCGCGCCGTGCGTGTCCTCGACGACGACCGACAGGCGGCGGCGCACGAAGTCGAACGGCAGCTCGTCGATCTTCCCGTAGCCCTGCGGCTTCACGCGCTCGCCGATCTCGTCGGCGCGCGCGACCACCGCGATGTCGATCAGGTTCTTCTGGCCGCTCTGATGGAAACTGTTCAGCCAGCCGAGCCGAAGGATGTCCTCGTTCCGGTGGCCGGACAGGTCGAGATGGTGTTCGAGGATGATCTTGTCCTGCGTGAGCGTGCCGGTCTTGTCGGTGCACAGCACGTCCATCGCGCCGAAGTTCTGCACGGAGTTCAGCCGCTTCACGACGACCTTGCGGCGCGCCATCGCGATCGCGCCGCGCGCGAGGTTCGCGCTGACGATCATCGGCAGCATCTCGGGCGTGAGGCCGACGGCCACCGCAAGCGCGAACGTGAGCGCGCTCAGCCAGTCGCCCTTGGTCAGGCCGTTGATCATGAACACGATCGGCACCATCACGAACATGAACCGGATCAGCAGCCAGCTCACGCTCGCGACGCCGCGGTCAAAGCTCGTCTCGATGCGCTTGTGGCTCACCACGTTGCGCGCGAGCGATCCGAAATACGTGTCCTCGCCGGTCGCGACGACCACGGCCGTCGCGGTGCCGCTGACCACGTTGGTGCCCATGAAGCACACGTTCTCGAGATCGAGCAGCGACGTCGACGCGTCGTTCGCCGCGCCCGGCGTGCCCGCCATGCCCGCGTGGGCCGACTTGCCGGCAACCGCGCCGAGCGTGTCGTACTTCTCGACCGGCAGCGCTTCGCCGGTCAGCACCGCCTGGCTGATGAACAGGTCGCGGGACGCGAGCAGACGCACGTCGGCGGGAATCATGTCGCCGGCCGACAGGTGCACGATGTCGCCGACCACCACTTCGCGCATCGGCACCTCGCGTCGCGCCGGCTCGGACGTGTCGGTCACCGCGCGCTGCACGGTCGCCGTCGTGCGAACCATCGCCTTGAGCTTTTCGGCCGCGCGAAGCGACCGGAATTCCTGCACGAAGCGCAGCAGCGCGCTGATCGTGACCATCGCCAGCAGGATCGTCATGCCGACGTAGTCGCGATCGTCAGGTGCCGCGAAATAGACGTCGGTGAAGAAGCTGATCGCGGCCAGCACCAGCAGCACGTAGACGAACGGATTGTGGAACGCATGCAGCAGCTGGCGCGTCCAGTGCGGCGGCTTGTCGTGCGCGATTTCGTTCGGGCCGTCGTGCTGCAGGCGGTCGGCGGCCTGCGCGCAGGTGAGGCCGCGCATGCTGGTATGCAGCGACTTGAAGGTTTCTTCGAGCGGGCGAGCCGCTTCCTGCGCGGCGCGCATGACGCGCGGTTCGTTCTGCTGACCGGGGCCAGCGTTGATGAAGCCGCGCTGTTTCTTTTGCGAGGTGTTTCGTTGTGTCATGAGTCGCTCCTTGCGCACGCGGCGGCGGACGGGAAGCGACCGTGACGTTATCGACGCACGAACGCTTCCCGCCGCGTCGCGCCGGGCGCGATCGGCTGTGGATCGGTGAAGGGAGGAAGGCTCGCCGGCGCGCGGAGTGCGGTCCGCAGGACGAAGCGCGGCGTCGCACCGGCGAGCGGTAATCGACTACTGTCGTCTGAGTTCATCTGCACTCCTGTCGGTTGCGGGTGGGCGGCACGGGCGATCGGCAGCCGCGCACGCTCGAGGGCGCGCGGCCGGACGGCACGCGAACGGAACACGCACGCGGCGTGCGCTGCGTGCGGCGCGAACGTATGCGCGCGGCAACGCACGGTTGCGCAGCGCGGACATTCGGCGATATCGAAAAAATCGGCGGGGGATTCTGGCCGGTCAGGCCGGAAGGGCGCCGCATCCTGCTTCCCGGGATGCGGCAGAAGACGAGGCTCTGCGCGGTTTCCTCAGGCAGCAGTCAAGTCGGTCGAGGACCAACTACAACTCGCATCGGTGTTCACAGAACACTCCATGTAATCAGACGGGGGCGATGGTAATGGGTCGTCGTGCGAAGCGTCAACCCTTTTTCCGCCCTTTATTCAGGCAATTCCTGGAATACGTCGGCGCAATGGCGCCGGCTCCGCGGACGAAAAAATGCGCGCACGCCAGGCAGGCATGCGCGCGGTTGCGTCGAGGCGACGTACCGGTTACTGCGTGGCCGCGGTGACGGCAGCGCCTGCATCGGCGATACCGGAACCGGCCGGCAGCGCGGTGCACGACGTGCTGGCCGGCAGCATCGCCGCACGCGCGCCGCCTTGCAGCTTCTGCTGGATCTGAGCGGGCGTGAGGTTGCCGTTCACCGACAGCATCAGCCCGACGATGCCCGTCACCTGCGGCGTCGCGAGGCTCGTGCCGCTCGCGGTGCCATACGTGTCCGTGCCCGGTGTCGTCGTACCGCTGTTGGCCGTCGACAGGATGTTGACACCCGGCGCGCTCAGCGCGACGTCGGAGCCGAAGTTGCTGAACGATGCGCGGCGCCCGGTCGCGTCGGTCGCGCCGACGCTGATCACGCCGCGGCAGTTCGCCGGCTGGTCGAGCGCGGTCGACAGGCCATCGTTGCCGGCGGCGACGACGACGGTCACGCCCTTCGCGTTCACATCGTCGATCGCCTGCTGGAACGTCGCGCTGCACGCGCCGACGCCGCCCAGGCTCAGGTTGATGATCTTCGCGGGATTCGGGTTCGTCGGCACGCCGGCGACCGGGATGCCCGCTGCCCAGCGCATCGCGTCCGCGATGTCGCTCGTCGTGCCGCCGCACTTGCCGAGCACGCGCACCGGCAGGATCCGGCCGAGCCACGACACGCCGGCGACGCCGATGCCGTTGTTGGCGGCGGCGCCGATCACGCCCATCACGCGCGTGCCGTGCCAGCTGCTGGTGCTCGGTTCGCTCGCGCAGTGATAGTACGGGCCGCTGGTATCGTCCAGTTCCTGCTGCGTGACCCAGTCGCCCGGATCGGATGCATCGGTGCCGCGCGTCTGACCGTTGTTGCTGGTGTTGGCGTTCGAGATGAAGCTGTAGCCGGGCAGCAGGTTGCCGACGAGGTCGGGGTGCGGCCGGTAGCCGGTGTCGAGCACCGCCGTGACGACGGTCGGCGCACCCTTGGTTCGCGTCCATGCGGGCGGCGCGTTGATGCCGACGCTGGCGTCGGACAGATACCACTGCTGGCCATATGCGGGGTCGCTCGGCGTGTCGCGGATTCGCATCGGGTGATCGGGTTCCGCGTAGTCGACGTCGCCGTCAGCCGCGAATGCCTGCGCGAGCGCCGCCGCGTCGCCGGACGCGATGCGCTGGCCGATCGACAGCACGGCCGCGCCGTCCGACAAGGTTCGCTCCACCTGCACGTTCAGCGGTGCCTGCGACGTCGTCACGGCGGCATACGTCCGTGCGGCGCCGGTCGTCGTCGGCGCTGTCCAGCGCGTCATCGAGCGCTGAATCACCGCGTCGAGCCGCGTGCCGGTGTCGATGGCCGCCATCGCACGCGCGGCTGTCGGCGTCTTCAGCCTGACGATCAGGTGATCGACCGGCGGCTCGGCCGGCGCGGTCGGCTGGGCGGCCATCTGCACGGCGGCCTGCTGCGTCGCGCATGCATTGTTGCCGTTGGTCGCTGGCGGGGTCGTCGGGGAAGGCGACGGCGAGGGGGCCGGCGCTGCATTGGAAGGGGACGGACTGCTGCCGTCGCCGCCACCGCCCCCGCAGCCGGCGATCGGAAGCAGGGTTGCGGCAGACAGCACGCCGGCGAGCATGCGCGCATGAGCGGAGCGGGCCAGCGCGAGATTGAATCGTTTGGCTCTCATGGTGAAACTCGATCCTCGTAGATAACCGTCGTGCTGGCGGTTGTGCCTGGCCGGCGTAAACCGGACCTGTTTTTTATCGGGCGTGCACGGGACTGCTGCGACGCGCCATGCATTGGGTAACGGCTGATGAGGCGGTTTCTTGAATATGCTTTCGGGTGAAAAAGTGCGAAACGCAAACGATTGCCTTGCTGTATCGCAGCATGAACGCGCGTTTGGAACGGATGATCTGTTCACGTGGCGCAAGATCGCAGGCGGTTGATCGGGCGAAACGTGCGGCGCGGGCGCTTTTGCGCGCCACGGAAACGATTGTTCGCGGCGCGGCCTCGACGATGGTGTTTGGCGCTTTCCCCGATGAGGTGCGAATTTTGTCAGGCGTACGATCGCGATTCGATCAACGTTTCGTCAGGAGAAAAGCATGGATCGCCGCTTCCGTTGGCTGGCCGTCGCGCTGACCTGCGCGCTGGCGGGCACCGCGCCTGCGCATGCGCAGGCGCTCACCGGCACGCTGAAGAAGATCAAGGACACGGGCATCGTGTCGCTGGGTATCCGCGAATCGTCGGTGCCGTTCTCGTATTCCGACAACCAACAGAAGAACATCGGTTACTCGCGCGACATCGCGGCGCGCATCATCGATGCGCTCAAGGCCGAGCTGAAGACGCCGAACCTGACGGTGAAGGAAATCCCGATTACGTCGCAGAACCGGATTCCGCTGCTGCAGAACGGCACGATCGACTTCGAGTGCGGGTCGACGACCAACACGCTGGAGCGGCAGAAGCAGGCCGCGTTCTCGAACAGTATTTTCCTGTACGGGATCCGCTTCAGCACGCGCAAGGATTCGGGTGTGAAGGACTTCACGGACCTGGCCGGCAAGACGGTCGCGACGACGGCCGGCACGTCCGACGAGCGCCTGCTGCGCAAGCTCAACGAGGAGAAGGGGATGAACATGACGATCATCAGCGCGAAGGACCACGCTGAAGCGTTCATGAACGTCACGACGGGGCGCGCGGTCGCGTTCGTGATGGACGAGCCCCTGCTGTACGGCGAGATCGCGAAGGACCGCAATCCGGGTGCGTACACGGTGACGGGCACGCCGCTCGTTCACGAAAACTACGCGTGCATGATGCGCAAGGACGATCCGGCGTTCAAGCGCGTGGTCGATGGCGTGATCGCGAAGATGCAGACCTCCGGCGCGGCCGAGAAGCTCTATGACCAGTGGTTCATGCAGCCGATTCCGCCGAAGGGCGTGAGCCTCAATTATCCGCTGTCGCCGGAGATGAAGCAGCTGTTCAGGAATCCGACGGATCAGGCGCAATACTGATCGAAGCGTCGTCGTGGTATTGCATCGCACATGAAAAGCCGCCGGCAGATGCCGGCGGTTTCCGTTTCTGGTGCGCTCGCTGGCGCGGCGAAAGTGTGCGTCAGACCTGATTTCCGGCCCGGGCGCTGCCGGCCTGTCAGGCGGAGACTGTGCCGAAATCGGCATTCAACCGTGCCCGCGCCATGGGATTCCTGTCGCGCTGCGCAACAACAGGCACAATACGCACTTCGCCGCGCACCGTTGTTCGTTGTTCGAACAGCACGGCGCGTGTCGCCGCCGTCCGAACCTTTCCCGGTTGTCATGAACGCCTCGCTCACACCCGCGCGCGAATCGAACTCGCCGCGCTTCCTGTTGTTCCTGATCTGCCTGTTCGCCTCCGCCGGCCAGCTCGCGATCGACATCTACGTGCCCGCGCTGCCCGATATGGCGCGCTCGTTCGCGACCACGCCGCAGGCGATCCAGTCGAGCGTCTCCGGCTACATGGCCGCCTACGCGCTCGGCCAGCTGATCTTCGGCCCGGTTGCCGATGCGTACGGGCGCAAGCGCGTGCTTGCGTTCGGGCTCGTCATCTACACGATCGGCTGCCTGCTGTCGCTCGGCGCGCCGAACCTGGAGACATTCGTGCTGGCGCGCTGCCTGCAGGGCTTCGGGATCGCGACCACGAACCTGCTCGCGAAGGCGATCATCACCGACTCATTCTCGGGCCAGGCGCTGATGCATGCGTTTACGTACATGTCGATCGCATGGGGGCTCGCGCCGATCATCGCGCCGGTGATCGGCGCGCACCTTCAGGAATGGTTCGGCTGGCGCGCGTGCCTCGTGTTCCTGCTGGTGTACTCGCTGGTGATGTGGGCGCTGCTGTGGCGCTATCGCGAAACCTTGCCGAAACCGGTCCATCTCGAGCCACGCACGCTGATGGCGAACGCGGGCAAGGTGCTCGCGAGCCCGGTGTTCCAGAGCTGCTTCCTCGCGCAAGGGCTGTGCTACAGCATCCTGCTGGTGTTCAACATCGTCGGGCCGTTCATGGTGCAGACCACGCTGCACAAGCCGCCGACCTTCTTCGGCTATCTCGCGCTCGGGATCGGACTGATGTATTTCCTCGGCGGGCTGTCGAACCGGATTCACGGGCGCGGGCTGCCGAGTGCCGAGCAGCGGCTGCGCATCGGCGCACGCGTGATGGCGGTCGCGGCGGTCGCGATGCTCGTGCTGGCGCTGACCGTCGGCCTGCGCGTGTGGACGCTCGCGACGCCGGTGCTCGTGATGGGCTTCTGCGCGGGCGCGATGTATCCGACGCTGATGGCCAAGGGCAATTCGCTGTTTCCGCATATCGCGGGGCTGACGAGTGCGATCCTCGGGTGTGCGCTGCTGCTCGTGTCGTCCGCGATGATGGGCCTCGCCGGTTTCGTGTCGGTGCAGGTGCTGACGCCGCTCGCGGTGTTCTTCGTCGCGCTGTCGTTTATCGTCGTGTGGATGGTGACGAAGCTGCTGCGCTACCTGACGCAGCAGCAGGCCGCGAGCGTGGCGTGCGGGCGCGGGGAAGCCGCGTAAGCCATATAGGCCGCGTGAACGCGTGCCGCAACGGCACGCCGGCCGCTCACAGCGGCTGCGCCGCGCCCGCCTGCGCCAGCAGCGAAATCGCGGCCGGATCCGGCATTCCGTTCGAATCGATCGCGCCGGCCTTGGCCAGCGCGTCTAGATCGCTGTCGACGCCCGGCTGGCCGACCACGAACGGCGTCGTCAGGAAGGCCGGTGTCGACAGTGTGACCGAATAGCGCTGCTGCAGATTCGTCACGACCGCCGATTGCGCGGACTGCACCGCACCCGGGCTGCCCATTACGCTCTGGAAGTGCGCATTCCCCTGGAAATTGCCGATCAACCCGGCCGTGTTGGTGCCGAGTTGCGCGGCCAGATAGACGAGCATCAGCTCGGTCTCGGGCGTCGTGTTGAAGGTGCCGCCCGCGTAGGCGAGCGAATGCAGGCTCGTGCCGCTAGATGCGACGGTGATCACGCACGGCAGCACGGCGTTGACCGTCACGCGGTAGTTGCCGCCGCCGTCGGTCAGCGTCGTCGCCGAGCCTTGCGCGCAACTGACCGTCACCGACGCGCTCGCGAGCGCGGCGCCCGTGGCGGCCGTGCCGGACAGCGCGATGGTCTGCGTGTTGGTGTTGTTGAAGCAGACATCGACGCCGAAGCAGGCGTCGCCGTTGCAGCCTGCAAGTGCCGCGACGGCGGCGACGCAGGCGGTGCCCAGCGCGGGGCGGATGAAGCGCGGGTGGCGAAGGTTCATGGTCGCGGGCCTTTGGGCGAGTGAAGCAACCGGTGGGCGCCGGCGGGGCGGTGCCGCTCCTATTTTATGTCTCGAATCCCGTCGGTGCTTGCCCGTTTTCCCGACGGGACGCGGCCGAACGTGCCGGGTCCTGAACCTTTCGATTCCCTTCGCAATTGGTTATGCTGCGGGACGATTAAAAAACGACGAGAGAACGCGCCGTTCCCGACGGAACTGGTGCGCCGTTTCCGACATGAACCTGAAACGACTGATGGGGCGGTCAAGCCTCCCGGATTGCGAGGGCGATCCGGCATCGATGGCATGCACGCCCCGCGACGCGGTGCGACCCGCGCGTATCCGCGGCAAGGCCCGCATCGGCAACGCGGCGGTGGCCGCCGCGCTGCTGGCCGGCGCGGCGTTCCTTTGCGTCCCGGCCTTCGCCGCCCCGGCCGACGCCGGCGATGGCGCGATTCCGTCGGTAGCCAATGCGCCGTCGGCCTGCACGAACGTGGCTGCCGCAGCCTCCTATCCCGTGGCCCACGACCCCGAAGCGGCGCCGCCGCTGACAGGCCGCGTGACCGACATGACGGGCGTGCTCAGTGTCGCCTGTGCGTCCGAATTGACCGACCGTCTCACCGATCTCGAGCGCCGGCTCGGCGTGCAGATGGCGATCCTGCTGGTCGGGTCGACCGGCCACGCAACCATCGAGCAGTTCGCGACCACGGTGTTCGAGAAATGGCGTCTCGGCGAGAGCAAGATCGACAACGGTTTGCTGCTGGTCGCCGCACTGAACGATCGCACCGTCCGGATCGAGGTCGGATACGGCCTCGAAGGCGCGATTCCGGACATCGTCGCAGGGCGAATCATCCGCGAGCGCATCGTGCCGGCGTTTCGCGAGAAGCGTATCGAAGCCGGCGTGAGCGATACGGTCGATGCACTGGTGCGGGAGATGACGCCGCCGCAAATGGCGGCGTCGGATAGCGCACTGCCCGACGAGGACGCTCGGCGTGCGACGTCCGGCGATGCGAGGCGGCTGTCGAACGGCTTGCCGGAGACTCCCCCCGACGACGTCGGGAGCTTCCTGTTCTGGTTGCTGCTCGGGCTGACCGGCGTCACGCTGGGTGTCGTCACCGAATGGCGCAAGCTGCGTTGGCAGGTGATGTTGCCGGCCAGCTTCCTCGTCGCGACGATCGTGCCGGCTGCGATGTTGCCGGTCGGCGCGATTTTCAGAGGCGATCTGGAAGCGATCCTCGGTGCGCTGGCGATCGTCCCGACGAGCATCGGTGTCGGTGCGTGGCTGCTCGGTATCGGCGTCGTTCGCTCGGCACGCGTGCGCAAGAATACGGCGATCATCGGCGGGACGTTGCTGGCGTTGATCGGGATCGGGCATCTGATGGGATATTCGCCCGGCGAGGTTCTGGTGGCGGTCTTCTGCGTGGTGGTGGCGATCCTGTGGATCGTCGAAAAACTGACGGGCAGCGATGGGTCGTCATCCAGCTCCACGTCCTCGTCTTCGTCTTCGTCCTTCAAATGGCCATCGTCCGGCTCGGGCTCGTCCAGCTCCAGTTCCAGTTCGTCCGACTCATTCACCGGCGGTGGCGGCTCGAGCGGCGGCGGCGGGGCATCGGGCCGCTGGTAACCGCCATGCGCGGCGCGTGCGCGAACGTTTCTTTTCAACTTACCGCTCCAGCCGGAGCGTTCAACCGGAAGTTACAAACAATGAAATGGTTTCGAATCCTGCTCGTGTGCTGCGTGCTCGCGCCGCTCGCCGGTTGCGGCTACAACGCGATCCAGTCGTCGGATGAGGACGTCAACGCGGCGTGGTCGGAGGTGCTGAACCAGTATCAGCGTCGTGCCGACCTCGTGCCGAACCTTGCCGCGTCGGTGAAGGGCTACGCGTCGCACGAGGAACGCGTGCTGACCGAGGTGGCGTCGGCCCGCGCGCGCGTGGGCAGCGTGCAGATGACGCCGGAGATGGCAAAGGATCCCGCCGCGTTGGCGGCGTTCGATCAGCGGCAGGGTGAACTATCGGGCGCGCTGAGCCGGCTGATGGTGGTGTCGGAGCGATATCCGGAGCTGAAGGCGAACGAGGCGTTTCGCGATCTGCAGACGCAGCTCGAAGGCACCGAAAACCGCATCGCGGTCGCGCGCGGCCGCTACATCAAGACGGTGCAGCAGTACAACGTGCAGATCCGCCAGTTCCCGGGTGTCGTGATCGCGCGGATCTTCGGTTATCAGCCGCGCCCGAACTTCAGCGTCGCGAACGAATCCGCGATTTCGACGGCGCCCGTCGTCGACTTCTCCAATCAGCCGCCGAAGACGAACGCAGCCGGCCAGTAAGCGGCCTGCCCGGGCACTCAGGGCTTACGCGCGGCCGGCTTCGCGAACGCGCCGCGCACCTCGAAGCCGATCGCATCCGCCACGTTGCCGCGCGCGTCGACGAGTTCCAGCCGGTGCCTTCCCGGCCACGGCATCCACGCGAGGCGGTCGGCGTGCCCGATCACCTTGTCGTCGAGCCGCCACGCGAACCGTGCCGCATGCCCGGAAGACCGCTCGAACCAGATCCGCTGGCTCTTCGGCGGAATGTCCGGATCGATCGCGAAGATCGTGCCGTCGGTCGGCGCGCCGATCGTCAGCGGTGCGCGCGCGCCGTTCTTGCCCGGCGTGACGGGCGCCGCGAGCCGGATCGTGTCGAGCGCCGTGCCCGCGATGAACCACTCGTCGCGCGACGGCTCGACGTCGCGCTCGAACGTGATGCGGCGTGTTTCGACACCGGCCGGCGGACGTGGCGCGCGGCTCGGCAGGTCGCGGTGCAGGTAGCCGACGACGGCCGACCACACGGGCGACGCGCCCGTCACCCCTGACACGTCCCACATTGGCGAGCCGTCCGCATTGCCGACCCACACGCCGACCGTATAGCGCGACGTGAAGCCGACCGTCCAGTTGTCGCGCATGTCCTTGCTCGTGCCGGTCTTCACCGCCGAGAAGAAGCGCGTCGCGAGCGGATTGTCGAAGCCGAACGTGCGCACGCGCGCGTTGTTGTCGGAGAGGATGTCGGTGACGACGAAGCTGGCTGCTTCGCTGAATACGCGCGTGCCGTTGTCCGTGCGCCCCGATGCCGATATGCCGGAAGCGGGCGACGGCGCGGGCAGGTCGACGATCTTGCGCGCGACACCGCCGTTCGCGAGCGCGCGATACGCATTGGTCAGCGACAGCAGCGTGACGTCCGCGCTGCCGAGCGCAAGGCTGAAGCCGTAGTAATCGCCTTCCTGCGCCAGCGGCAGGCCGAGCGCGGTCAGCGTGCGCGCGAAGCGGTGCGGCGTGACGAGCACGAGCGTGCGCACGGCCGGCACGTTCAGCGAGCCGCCGAGCGCGCTGCGCACGCTCACCCAGCCCTTGAAATCCTTGTCGTAATTCTGCGGAATGTAGAGTCCGCCACCGGCCGCGAGGTTGATCGGTGCGTCGTCGAGCAGCGATGCGGCGGTCAGCCGTTTCTCGTCGATCGCCTGCGCATAGAGGAACGGCTTGAGCGTCGAGCCGGCCTGGCGCGGCGCGAGCACGGCGTCGACGTCGCGCGCGCTCGACAGCGCCCCCGACGAACCGACCCATGCGCGAATCTCGCCGGTCGCGTTGTCGATCACGACGACCGCGCCGTCCTGCACGTTGCGCCGGTGCGCGGGCGCGTTGAGCTCGGTCAGCGCGCGCGTCAGCGTGTCGCGCGCGAAGCGCTGCAGCGGCGCATCGAGCGTCGTGCGCACCTGCGCGCCGGCCGCCGGTCTGACTTCGGCCGCGATGCGGCGCGCGAAGTGCGGGGCGAGGGCGGCGCCGTCGTCGCGCACGGCGTTGGCCGGGCGTGCGATCACGAGCTGCACGTAGCCGTCGAGCGATGCGCACGCTTGTTCCGCGTGCATGTCGCGCAGGATCCGGCACGCACGCTCGGCGACCTTCGCGCTTGCCGCGTTGGGAGCACGCACCAGCGCGGCCGCGATCGCGGCTTCACGCGCGTCGAGGCCGGACGGCGCCTTGCCGAACAGCACCTGCGACAGCGCGGCGAGCCCGACCGTCTCGCCGCGGAACGGCACGAGATTCAGGTAGGCCTCGAGGATCTGGTCCTTGCGCCAGCCGCGCTCGAGCAGCAGCGCGTTCATCGCCTGCGTGGCCTTCTGCGGCAGCGAGCGCTGGCCCGAGCGGCGCGGCGAATCGCTGAGCAGCCCGGCGAGCTGCATCGTCACGGTCGACGCGCCGCGCGTGCGCTCGTTCCACAGATTGCCCCACGCCGCGCCGGCGATCCCGCGCCAGTCGACGCCGCTGTGTTCGTAGAAACGCTTGTCCTCGGACACGACGATCGCCTCGCGGAACGCGGGCGACACGTCGGCGAGCGATACCCAGTCGCCGCGCCGTTCGGTGAGGTCGACGCGCGTGCGCTGCAGCGGCGTGCCGTCGCGCGCGAGCAGCACCCAGTCGGAACTGCGCCAGTTGCGGCGCACGTCGTCGTAGCCGGGCAGCGCGTGCGCGACCAGCGGCGCGGCGAGCACGACGGCGACGAATACGCGGCCGGCGAAACGCACCGGCCGCGGCAATACACGATCGATCATCACGTACTCGTTACTTGCCCGCGTCGGCCGGCTTCACGGTCATCGGCGGGTTCGGCCACAGGCCGTATACGGACGGCGCGTACAGCGCCTCGACGCGCGTCGGCGGCAGCCCGAAGGTGCCGACGTTGTTCAGCCGCACCGTGTATTCGACCGAGAGTTTGCCCTTCGGCAGATAGTCGTAATACGCGCGGTAGCCGTCGAAGTCGCGTTCGATGAACGCCGGCCACGCGCCGTCCGGGGATTTCTCGCCCTGCGTCGCGGCTTCGGAGTCGCGGCCGAGGCCGGAGCCGAGGATCGTCGCGCCGGACGGGATCGGATCGTTGACGACGACCCACGTCATGTCGCTCTGCGCATCGATGTCGAGATGCACGCGCACGACGTCGCCGCGCGTCAGCACACCCTTGACGGCGGGCGACACGGGCGTGACCGTCTTCGTGATCCGGTAGCCGGCCGCGAACGGCGCGCGCAGCGCAACGGCCGCGAGGCTTTCGACGGTCGCCCACGGGCGGCCCGTTCCGTCCTGGATGACGGACAGCGTGGCCGGCGCCTGCGCCGCACGCGGCCACGGCATCAGCACGCTGCGCGCGGCGGCGGCGCGGGTCGCGGCGGTGGCCGACGCGGGGGCGTCGGCGGGCGCCGGCGGCTGCGACCAGGAAATCGCGCGCTCGTTGCCACCGAGCGCGACCTTCGTCGTGCCCGCCACCGGCGTGCTCTCGTAGGTGCGCGAGAAGCGTTCGATCGCGAGCTGGCCGAGCGCGTTCGACGTCGTCGTCTGCCATGCGCCCTGGCGTTGCAGCGCAAGGAGGCCGGTCGCGATGCGCGGCATCTCGTCCTTCCACGCCGGGTCGCCCGCGAATTCCAGCGCGAGACGCGCGGCGTTGGTCTCGTTGCTCGTCATCAGCCACCACAGATCGTCGTCGCGCGCGGTCGAGAACACGAGCTGCGTGCCCTGGTACGTGAGGCGCGCACGCAGGATCTGCTCGACCTGCGCGCGTTTCTCGTCACGCTGCGGGATGTCCTTCACACGCGTGAGGATCGCGTGATAGTCGATCACCGCCGAGGTCGGCCACTGGTTCGGTGCGATCTCGATCGAACCGAGCATGCGGCCCTGCGCTGCACCGTAACGCGACAGCGCCTCGATCGCGGCGAGCTTGCGCAGATCGCGATCCTGGCGCGGCGCCCACGCGTTGCGCTCGATGCGGCCGTCGACGAAGCGTGCGAGCCCGGCCTCGAGCTGCGTGCGCAGGTCTTCCGGCAGCGCGAAGCGCGCGTCGAGGCGTGCGGCCTCGTCGGCGACCACGAGCAGGTAAGACGACAGCGTCGGGCTGCCGGTGTGTGCATCGTCGGACGACGGTGGGAAGTAGCTCGCGAGGCCATCGCTGTCGAGGTACACCGGCATGCGCGCAACCAGCGCCTGCCATTGCGCGGCGTCATGAAGGCCGATCGCGCGCGACGTCTGCTGTTCGAGGCAGCGGTACGGATAGCGCTCGAACCAGCGCCGCACGCCGGGCAGGCCGTCGGCGAGCTTCGACTGCAGCGACACGGCGATGCCGCCGCGCGGCGCGCCCTGTGCGTTGTTGACGGCGCCGGCCGGAGCCGACACGGGCACCGTCAGCGTGCCGTCGACCTGCGTGAGCGTGGCCTGCTGCACGGTGACCGGCAGCGCGGGCACGACCTTCTGCGCGACGGCCAGCGCATCGGACGCGCGCTTGCCTCCTTGCTCGGCCGCCTCGATGCGCCAGTTCAGCGCGCCGGCCGCGTCGAGCGCCTGCTCGGGCACGGTGATCGTCCATGCAACCTCCGTCGCCGCATTGGCCGCGAGCGACACGGTTTGCGGCGCGACGTCGAGGCCCGTCACGCGCGGCGTCACGACGACCTGCATCGCGCGGTCGGTCGTGTTGCGCAGCGTGACCTGCGCGCGGAACGCATCGCCTTCACGCACGAGCGGCGGCAGCCCGGAGATCAGCTGCAGATCCTGGGTGCTGCGAATCGACGTGCTGCCGGTGCCGAAGCGATCGGGGCCGACCGCCGCGATCGCGACGATCCGGAAGCGCGTGAGCGCGTCGTTCAGCGGCACTTCGACGGTCGCGCTGCCGTTCGCGTCGAGCGTCACGCGCGGGTTCCACAGCAGCAGCGTGTCGAACAGCTCGCGTGTCGGCGAGCTGCCGCCGCCGCCGCCCGCCGGCACGGCCTTGCGGCCGAAGTGGCGGCGGCCGACGATTTCCATCTGCGCGGTGGCCGTCTCGACACCGTACGCGCGTCGCTGCAGCATCGCGTCGAGCAGGTCCCAGCTGTTGTTCGGCATCAGCTCGAGCAGCGCCTCGTCGACGGCCGCGACCGCGATCTGCGTGCCGGCTGGCGCCGGCTGGCCGTTCGGCAGCGTGACCTTCACGTGCGCCTGCGCCTTGCTGCGCACCGTGTACCGCGTCGCGTCGGTCGTCACGGACACGCCGAGACGATGCACGCCCGTGCCGACCTTGATCTCGCCGAGGCCATAGCGGAACGCGGGCTTCGACAAATCGACGAACGCGGTCGGCGCTTCATAGTGACGGCCTTCGCGCCAGAACGCGCGGGCCCATTCGACCGGCGCCTTCCAGCCCCAGGTGAAGAACGAGTACCACGGCACTTCGCGAATTCGGCCGCGCAACGCGAGCACCGACACGTACACGTTCGGGCCCCACGATTCGCCGACCTTCAGGTCGACGGTCGGGTTCTTGCCGTTGAGTTCGACGATGTGCGTTTCCATCACGCCGCCGCGTTCGACCGCGACGAGCGCGGTTGCGTAGCGGAACGGCATGCGAACCTGGAAGCGGGCCGTTTCGCCCGCCTCGTAGGACGTCTTTTCCGGGATCACGTCGATCCGGTCGGTGTTGTCGCCGCCGAACCAGAGTTCGTCCTCGCGCGTGACCCAGACGGACGTCGACGCATTCGACGTGCGGCCGTCGCCGTCCTTCGCGACCGCGATCAACTGGATGTTGCCGGCCTGTTCGAGCGTCGCGTCGCAGGCCATGCGGCCCTTGTCGTCGGTCTTGCCCGAGCACAGCACGCCGAGGTCGCGCGTGTCGCTCTTGTTGTCGTATGCGTAGAAGCCGCCGACCATCCGCTTGCGCGACGACGTCGTGATGTGCGCGACGCCCTTGATCTCGACCGCCACCGATGCGCGCGGCTTGCCCTGCAGGTCGACCGCGAGCGCCTGCACCGGCACGCGCTGGCCGACCGACACCCAGCGGCCGGCCTTGATGCCGGCTACGACCGCGGCCGGCCACAGGACCGTGTCGCCGCGGATCGTCTGCACTTCGCCGTTCGGGTCCGCGAACGTCGCCTCGAGCGCGATGCGCTTCGGCGCGTCGACGTCGGGCAGGCCCTTGAGCGTGACGGTGCCGGCGCCGTTGCGGTCGAGCGTCAGCGGCAGCTTGTCCGCGATCAACCGGGTCGCGTCGGGATCGTTGTTCGCGGCCGATGCGCTGTCGCCGTCCTGCGCATCGTCGTCGGCATTGCCGTCGCTGCGCTCCGGACGATACGGCGTGAAGCTGAAGTCCTCGAAGCGATCCGCGAACGGCGGCGACGCCCACTTCATCAGCGCCGACACCTGCACGGGCAGGTTCGATGCGCCGCCGCCCGACACGTAGTCGATCTGCACCGCGAGCGGCGCTTCCTTGACCGCGACGAGCGGGCTCTTCTGCGCGTCGCGCGCGCCGATCGACCCCTTGAGCACCGGCAGGCGGAATGCCTCGACACGGAAGCTGCCGCTGTAGTAGCTGGCGGTCGGTGCATCGTCGGGGCCGCCTTCGAGCGAGACGCTGTATTCGCCGAGCTTCGCCGCGGGCGGCAGCGTGAATCGCGTGTCGGCGCTGTGGTCGGCGGACCACGTGAGCGGCAGCTTGTAGGTCTGGTCGGAGCCGAGATGGCGGATCGTCACGCGCGTCGGGTATTGCGCCGGGAACGCGAGGCTCTGCAGCGTCTCGGTGCGCAGGAAGTGTTTCATCGACACGGTTTCGCCGGCACGCAGCAGCGTGCGGTCGAATACGGTATGCGCGCGCACGGTCGGCGCGCTGTCGGTGTCGGTCGGCACGTTGAAGCGCCACGATTCGATACCGCGGTTCCAGTTCGAGCTGACGAATGCCATGTCCGGGCCCGTCTTTGGATCGTCGACGCGCGCCGACACGAAGTAGTCGTCGAAGCGTTCCGACTGGCTGCATTCGTGCTTCGGCTCGAATGCACCGTCGATCTTCAGCAGGCCGTGCACATCGGTCTTGCCGGACGCGATTTCGTCTCCGTTGCAATCCGACACGCGGATTCGCGCGTTCGGCACCGGCTTGCCCTTGTCGAGCGTCGTGACCCACACGAGGTTGTTCTCGCGGCCCTGTTTCAGATGCACGCCGAGGTTCGTGACGAGCACGGTGGTACGTACGTACATGCTCGACGGCTTCGCGAGCAGTGAGCGGCCGAGCGCGGGCGACGCGAGTTCGAGCACGTAGAAGCCGGGTTTTTCGATCGGCACGCCGACGACCTCGAACGGACGCAGCGCCTTCGGATCAGCCTTCGGCAACGTCAGTGCCTGCGCACCCGGCTCTCCGGCGAGCAGCGACAGCGAGCGCACGTCGATGCGACGGTTCTGCGGCGCGGGCATCTTTTCGCCGGCCTGGAGCGGCACGTAGACGGGGTGCTGGCCCTTGCGACGGAGCAGGCCCGGGATGCGCTCGTCGATCGTGCCGGCCGTCATCGACCAGTTGTCGAAGCGCTCGACGGTGCGCATCCATTGACGAATCGCGGTGTCGTCGTCGACTTTCAGGTTCGAGAATTGCGCGCCGCTCGTGTTGAGGCCCGCGACATGCAGGTCGGCCTCGACGTTGCGCAGTGTGACGGGCACGAGCGCAGGCGTATCCGGTTCGGCGAAACGCTCGACGATCCCGAAGGTGCCCGACGAGAATTTCGCGAGCGGCGGCATCGGCGCGGTGCGCGTCGCGAGCGGGAACAGGTCTGCGTTCGCGAGCGAGCGCTCGGTCACGTCGTGCAGGCCGGACGGCAGCTCGATCGTCAGGTTCTCCTGCGCGGGCAGCGGCGGGTTGAAGGTGACGGTCGTCACTTCGTCGCTGTGATCGTCGGCCGCGAAGGTCGGTGAAAGCGAACCGTCAGGGCCGCGCAGCTTGATCGACTCGGCGTTCTTGCGCGAGATCGGCGCATTGAACGACAGCGTGAGCGGACGCAGCGGCGTGCAGGGCGCCTTCGCATTTTCGCGCTCGCACGAGAAGCTCGCGGCGAACGGCGCGCGCACGGTGAAGTCGAAGCGGCGCTCGGTGTCGTTCGCGATGCCGCTCGGGCTCGCGACGCCCTTGCCGTAGACGAGTTGCATCTTCGCGCTCGCGGGCAGCGCCTGCGCGCACGACAGCGTCAGCACGCGCGCGGCGTCCTTCTTCAGTCCGAAGTGGTCGAGCAGCGCGTTGCGGGTATCGTCGTCGGCGGCCGTGACGGGGATGCGGTTGCCGATGCCGGCCGCTTCGCACCAGATGTTCGCGAGCGCGGAGCGCGGCTCGGCCGGGCCGTTCAGCTTCAGCACGAAAACCTGGCGCTCCTCGATCTCGCGCGAGCCGGGACGCACTGTCACAGGGAACGGGCCGCCGGTCTGAAACGTGAAGCGGCGCGGGCCGCTGACCGCGTTGCCGGCGACCGAGCGCAGCGTGTCGTTGAGCGCGACGGAGCAGCGCACGCCGGGCGGCAGGTCGTTCTCGAAATCGTAGACCCACGTCTTGTCGTCGAGCCAGTGTCCCTGGCCGCGTGCGGCGGTGGAGTCGTTGCAGGTCATGCGCGCGGGACTCGGCGCGGAGGCGGAACCGAACGCGACCATCGGTTCGTCGAACTTGACGACGCTTTGCCGCACTTCGGTGACGGTGCCTTGCGGCGATACGCTCACCGTGCGTGCGGCGCCCGCATGCAGCGACAGTGCCGCGGCGGCGCCGAGCGCCGTGACCGCGCCGATGCGCCAGAGCAGCCGTGTGGTGTGACGGGTTGAATTCGTATTGTTGTGCTTGTCGTGCTGCTTCATCGCTCGATGCCCTCGGAGGGAAGCTTTCTGTTTGATTGCACGCGATTCTAACCGACGCGCATGTGAGCGGATGAATGGAGACGGCGTGTCGCCGGCTTGCGACACGCCGGCATTCCGAAGCAGAATTGTCGCGTCGACGACACAAAAATGCAGCGAAATGTCGATTGTCTCGGATTGCGGAACATTTATTGGACTATAAAAGCATTGTCCAATTCGAATTGTGCGCGTACATTTCAGGGCCGCGCGAAAGTTTGAGAAATATCAAGCGTGGTTTTCCCGAATCCGGTGTTCGAGAGAAGGAAACATGCACAACGACAACACCCCCCACTCGCGTCGCGATCGCGACGCAGCCGCATCCGGCATCACGCGGCGTCAATGGCTGCAGGGCGCACTGGCGCTGACGGCGGCAGGCCTCACCGGCTCGCTGGCGTTGCGAGCCTTGGCCGATAATCCCGGCGCCGCGCCGCTCGATACGTTCATGACGCTCTCCGAAGCACTGACAGGCAAGAAAGGGCTGAGCCGCGTGCTCGGCGACCGCTTCCTGCAGGCCTTGCAGAAGGGCTCGTTCAAGACCGCCGACGGTCTGTCGCAACTCGCCGGCGCGCTCGCGTCCGGTTCATTGAGTCCCGATCAGGAGGCCTCCGCGCTGTCGATTCTCGAAGCGTGGTATCTCGGCATCGTCGACAACGTCGTGATTACGTACGAGGAAGCATTAATGTTCAGCGTCGTATCCGATACGCTCGTGATTCCTTCGTATTGCCCCAACAAACCCGGCTTCTGGGCCGAAAAACCGATCGAGAGGCAAGCCTGATGGCCGATACCGATACGCAAAAAGCCGACGTCGTGGTCGTCGGATCCGGTGTCGCAGGCGCGATCGTCGCGCACCAGCTCGCCATGGCCGGCAAGTCGGTGATCCTGCTCGAGGCAGGCCCGCGCATGCCGCGCTGGGAAATCGTCGAACGCTTCCGCAACCAGCCCGACAAGACGGACTTCATGGCGCCGTACCCGTCGAGCCCGTGGGCGCCGCATCCGGAATACGGCCCGCCGAACGACTACCTGGTCCTGAAGGGCGAGCACAAGTTCAACTCGCAGTACATCCGCGCGGTGGGCGGCACGACGTGGCACTGGGCCGCGTCGGCGTGGCGCTTCATCCCGAACGACTTCAAGATGAAGACCGTGTACGGCGTCGGTCGCGACTGGCCGATCCAGTACGACGACCTCGAGCATTACTACCAGCGCGCGGAGGAAGAGCTCGGCGTGTGGGGCCCCGGCCCCGAGGAGGACCTGTACTCGCCGCGCAAGCAGCCGTATCCGATGCCGCCGCTGCCGTTATCGTTCAACGAGCAGACGATCAAGAGCGCGCTCAACGGCCATGACCCGAAGTTCCACGTGGTGACCGAACCGGTCGCGCGCAACAGCCGTCCGTACGACGGCCGGCCAACCTGTTGCGGGAACAACAACTGCATGCCGATCTGCCCGATCGGTGCGATGTACAACGGCATCGTGCACGTCGAGAAGGCCGAGCAGGCCGGCGCGAAGCTGATCGACAGCGCGGTCGTCTACAAGCTCGAGACGGGTCCGGACAAGCGCATCGTCGCCGCGATCTACAAGGACAAGACGGGCGCCGACCATCGCGTCGAGGGCAAGTATTTCGTGGTCGCCGCGAACGGCATCGAGACGCCGAAGATCCTGCTGATGTCGGCGAACCGCGACTTCCCGAACGGCGTCGCGAACAGCTCCGACATGGTCGGGCGCAACCTGATGGACCACCCTGGCACGGGCGTGTCGTTCTATGCGAGCGAGAAGCTGTGGCCGGGTCGCGGCCCGCAGGAAATGACGTCGCTGATCGGTTTCCGCGACGGTCCGTTCCGCGCGACCGAAGCCGCGAAGAAGATCCATCTGTCGAACATGTCGCGCATCAACCAGGAGACGCAGAAGATCTTCAAGGCCGGCAAGCTGATGAAGTCCGACGAGCTCGACGCGCAGATCCGCGATCGTTCGGCCCGCTACGTGCAGTTCGACTGCTTCCACGAAATCCTGCCGCAGCCCGAGAACCGCATCGTGCCGAGCAAGACCGCAACCGACGCGATCGGCATTCCGCGCCCGGAAATCACCTATGCGATCGACGACTACGTGAAGCGCGGCGCCGTGCACACGCGCGAAGTCTATGCGACCGCGGCGCAGGTGCTGGGCGGCACGGACGTCGTGTTCAACGACGAGTTCGCGCCGAACAACCACATCACGGGCGCGACGATCATGGGCGCGGATGCACGCGACTCGGTCGTCGACAAGGACTGCCGCACGTTCGACCATCCGAACCTGTTCATCTCGAGCAGTTCGACGATGCCGACCGTCGGTACGGTGAACGTGACGCTGACGATCGCGGCGCTGGCGCTGCGGATGTCGGACACGCTGAAGAAGGAAGTCTGACCGTGCGGAAATCTACTCTCACCTTCCTCCTCGCTGGCTGCCTCGCGCTGCCGGGCCTCGTGCGCGCGGCCGACTCGGCCGATCCCGTGCAGATCAAGCGCGGCGAATATCTCGCGGTCGCGGGCGACTGCATGGCCTGCCACACCGCGAAGGGCGGCAAGCCGTTCGCCGGCGGCCTCGGCATGCCGGTGCCGATGCTCGGCAAGATCTATACGAGCAACATCACGCCCGACCCGGACACCGGCATCGGCAACTGGACGTTCGACGACTTCGAGCGCGCGGTGCGTCACGGCGTGTCGAAGAACGGCAACAACCTGTACCCGGCGATGCCTTACGTGTCGTACGCGAAGATCAACGACGACGACGTGCAGGCGCTGTATGCGTACTTCATGCACGGTGTCGAACCGGTCAAGCAGACGCCGCCAAAGAACGAGATTCCCGCGCTGCTGAGCATGCGCTGGCCGCTGAAGATCTGGAACTGGCTGTTCCTGAAGGACGGCGCGTATCAGCCGAAGCCGGCACAGAGCGCCGAGTGGAACCGCGGCGCGTACCTGGTGCAGGGCCTCGCGCACTGCAGCACGTGCCATACGCCGCGCGGCATCGCGCTGCAGGAGAAGTCGCTCGACGAGACCGGCGGCAGCTTCCTGTCGGGTTCGGTGCTCGCGGGCTGGGACGGCTACAACATCACGTCCGACCCGAACGCGGGGATCGGCGGCTGGACGCAGCAGCAACTCGTCCAGTACCTGCGTACCGGCAGCGTGCCGGGCCTCGCGCAGGCGGCCGGTCCGATGGCCGAGGCGGTCGAGCACAGCTTCTCGAAGATGACCGACGCCGACATCGGCGCGATCGCGACGTATATCCGCACGGTGCCGGCGGTGGCCAGCGGCGACGCGAAGCAGTCGCGCTCGTCGTGGGGCAAGCCGGCGGAAGACGGCCTGAAGCTGCGCGGCGTGGCGCTCGCATCGTCGGGCATCGATCCGGCGCGGCTGTATCTCGGCAACTGCGCGACGTGCCACCAGATGCAGGGCAAGGGCACGCCTGACGGCTATTACCCGTCGCTGTTCCACAACTCGACGGTCGGCGCGTCGAATCCGGCGAACCTGGTGCAGGTGATCCTGAACGGCGTGCAGCGCAAGGCCGGCAGCGAGGACGTCGGGATGCCCGCGTTCCGCAACGAGCTGTCGGATGCGCAGATCGCCGCGCTGGCGAACTACCTGACCGGCCAGTTCGGCAATCCGGCCGCGAAGGTGACCGAGCAGGACGTCGCGAAGGCGCGTTGACGCCGGACGCGACGCGGCACGAAGCAGGGCAACACTGACAAGAGGAGGCGCACAGCACATCGGGCGGGCCCCGATGCCGGTTGTTGCAGAGCGGGGCGGGCGGCCGGCAGCCGCCCGTTCCGGTTCACAGGCAATCCGGTGCGCGCGGTTCGCGCACTGCTTTCGTTGATCACACCATGACACCGAATCAACCGTTTCTCGCTTCCCAGCGCGATGTGCTGCTGCTGCTGTCCCGAATCCTGCTCGTGATCCTGTTCGTGATGTTCGGCTGGAAGAAGATCGTCGACTTCTCCGGTACGATCGCGTTCATGGGAAGCGAGGGTGCGCCTGCACCGATCGTTTCGGCGGCAATCTCCGTCGTGATGGAGCTGTTCGCCGGCATCGCGATCCTCGTCGGTTTCCAGACGCGGCCGCTCGCGCTGCTGCTTGCGCTGTATACGATCGGCACCGGCTTGATCGGCCACCACTACTGGACGATGACGGGCGGCGAGCAGATGAACAACATGATTCATTTCTACAAGAACATCGCGATCTCGGGCGGCCTGCTCGCGCTCTGCGCGGCGGGCCCCGGACGTTTTTCGATCGATCGCGGGTAAACGGATCGCCGGCGCGCGCATGGGGCGCGTGTCGGACGGTCGGGACTCCGAGGGGGCAACATTTTGCGACTCAAACATTTCGCATGGCTGATCGTGGCCGCCACGCCGGCGGCCGCGTTCGCACAGACAAGCGTGACGCTGTACGGCCGGATCGACGGCGGCGTCGAATACCTGAACCACATCGCGACGCCCAACGGCAGCTCGACGCGCTGGAGCGCGGAAGGCGGCGACTGGGGCACCAGCATGTTCGGCCTGAAAGGCGTCGAGGATCTCGGCGGCGGGATGTCGACGGTCTTCAACCTGGAAACCGCGTTTCAGGTGATGAACGGCACGACGGGCGGCGGACGCATGTGGTCGCGCCGCGCGTATGTCGGGCTGAAGAGCGACACGTGGGGACAGCTGCAGGCCGGCCGCAACCTGTTCATCGACAGTGATGGCGTGTGGGAATTCGATCCGTTCGTGCAGCAGGCGTTTTCGTCCGCATCGCTCGTGCGCGGCCGCAACTGGCAGCAGAGCAGCAACAACATCGAATATCACAGCCCGGTGATCGGCGGCTTCGACGTGCAGGCGCAATATGCGTTCGGCAACCAGTCGCGCGGCTTCAACTACGGCGCGGCCGACGACTTCGGCCGCTCGGACGGGATCATGATCTCGTACCACTCGCCGGTGCTCGACGTGCGCGGCATCTACGACGAGCTGCGCGACAACAACGGCAAGTTCAGCAATATCTTCACCGCGTCACGCGAGTATTTCGTCGGCGCGAACGTGAAGGTGTCGAAGTTCAAGATCCAGGGCGCGTATACGCACTACCAGGCGCCGGATAGCCCGGCGGGCGTCGCCGATCGCGCCGATCACTACTGGCTCGGCGCAACCTACACGGCAACGCCGCAATGGGCCGTGACGGGCGGCGGGTATTACGTGAAGGTGGGCGACGGCGGTGGCGATGCGTCGCACGATCCGTCGGGGCACGCAATCATGTACGTGCTCGGTACGACGTACAACCTGTCGAAGCGCACGTTCCTGTACGGGACGGTCGCGTATGTGCGCAACGGCGGCAACTCGAACTTCTCGCTGCTCGCGTCGCCGCGCGACGCGACGTCGGGCACGAGCCCGATGACGGGAGAGTCGCAGACGGGCGCGTATGTCGGGATGATGCATACGTTCTGATCGAGGCGTAGCGCACGCAAGGCACGGGTGACGGTGGCCCGTGCCTTGTTGCGTTTACGGCGACGGACGGTCCTCTGACGCTGCCGGTTCATGTGAGCAGTGTCGATCACACAAAAGGAAAGACCCCGTCGAAACCGGCGGGGTCGGTGGATCGACGACGTTGCGGCCGCGCACGTGCCGCGCATCGCCTGTCAGTTAATCGAGCGCCTTCCCGGCCTTCTCGTCCATGCAGCGAATGGCGAGCAGCGTCATCGCACCACAGCCGATCGCATACCACGCGGGTGCGTTCGGGTTGCCGGTCGCCGCGATCAGCCAGGTCACGAAAAACTGCGCGAAGCCGCCGAAGATCGCGACGCCGACGCTGTAGACGAGCGCACCGCCGGTCGCCCGAACCGCACGCGGGAACAGCTCGCCGAGCACCGCACCGGTCGCGCCGATGTTGAGCGCGTGCACGACAGAGAGCGCGGCGATGATCGACAGCAGCGACGCGGCGCCTGGCCACCGGTTCAGCGCGATGAACGCGGGGTAGATCGCGACCATCAGCACGATGCGCGTCCACCAGACGATTCGGTTGCGCCCGTAGACGTCGGACAGGTGGCCGCCGATCGGCGTCACGAGCATCAGGATCGCGCCCGCGACGCAGCCTGCCGTCATCGACAGCCAGGTCGGAAGATGCAGCACCTGCACGCCGTAGATCGCCATGTAGAACACGATGATGTAGTGGATCGACGTGCCGCCGATCGTCACGCCGAGGCCCGCGAACACAGCCTTCCCGTGATGGCGCAGCACGTCGGCGAGCGGCAGTGACGCGACCGGTTCGTCATGCGCGGCGGCGGGTGCGGCAGCCGGCACTTCCTCGACGGTCTTGCGCAGCCAGTAGCCGAGCGGCACGAACAACGTGCCGATGATGAACGGCACGCGCCAGCCCCAGCTTTCGAGCTGCGCGGCATTGAGCGTCGACGTGAGCGCGACGCCGGTGAGCGCCCCGGCGAGCGCGGCGAGCCCCTGGCTCGAGAACTGGAACGACGCGTAGAAGCCGCGGCGGTGCTGCGGTGCCTGTTCGAGCAGCAGCGTCGTCGACGCGCCGACTTCGCCGCCCGATGCGAACCCCTGCAGCAGGCGTGCGAGCACGAGCAGCAGCGGCGCGGCGATGCCGATCTGCGCGAAGGTCGGCGCGACCGCGATCGTCGCGGTGCCGAGCGCCATCAGCAAGAGCGTCAGGATCATCGCCTTCTTGCGGCCGGCGCGGTCGGCATACATGCCGATCACGAGGCCGCCGAGCGGACGCGTGACGAAGCCGACGCCGAAGCTCGCGACCGCGAGCATCAGCTGCCCGAACGACGAGTGGACCGGAAAGAACAGCTTGCCGATCAGGATTGCGAAGAAGCTGTAGACCGTGAAGTCGTAGAACTCGAGCGCGTTGCCGACCGCGGCGGCCGCGATCAGGCGGCGTTTCTTCGCGGCGGCGCGGGCATCGGCCGGCGAGCCGGCGAACGGAAGGGCGGACGTTTCCATGGGGTTCCCCCGCTAAAGCGCGGAACTGCGTGATGAAGGGCCGTCAGGCCGCGAGCCAGGCTTCGGCGACGCGGACCCAGTAGCTCGCGCCGATCGCGAGGATGTCGTCGTTGAAGTCGTAGCCGGGGTTGTGCACCATGCAGCCGCCCTTGCTGCCGATCCCGTTGCCGATGAACGCATAGCAGCCGGGGCGCGCCTCGAGCATGAACGCGAAGTCCTCGCTGCCCATCAGCGGCGCGGCTTCGGTCTCGACACGCTCGGCGCCGAGCATCCGGCGTGCGATGTCGGCTGCAAACGCGGTGGGTTCGGGATGGTTGACGAGCACCGGGTAGCCGTAGTCGTAATCCACTTCCGCGGTGAGGCCGAAGCTTTCCGCCTGGCCCTTCGCGAGCGCTTCGATGCGGCGGGCGAGCAGCGCGCGCACGTCGGCGTTCAGCGCGCGCACCGACAGCTTCATCACGACGGTTTCGGGAATGATGTTGAAGGTCTCGCCGGCCTGCACGCTGCCGACCGTGATCACGGCCGCATGCTGCGCATCGACCTCGCGCGCGACGATCGTCTGCAGCGCGACCATGATGCTGCCCGCGGCCGACATCGGATCGCGTGCGAAGTGCGGCATCGCCCCATGACCGCCGACGCCGCGCAGCGTGATCGTCACGCGGTCGGCCGACGCCATCGCGGCGCCGGTGCGGAATGCCATGTCGCCGGCGGCGCGGCCCGGCATGTTATGGATCGCGAAGATCGCATCGCACGGGAAGCGGTCGAACAGGCCGTCGTCCATCATCGATTTCGCGCCACCGAAGTTTTCCTCGGCTGGCTGGAAGATCAGGTTCAGCGTGCCGGAGAACTGGCGCGTCGCGGCCAGGTGGCGCGCCGCGCACAGCAGCATCGCGGTGTGGCCGTCGTGGCCGCATGCATGCATCTTGTTCGCATGGCGGCTCGCGTAGGGCAGGCCGGTGGCCTCGGCGAGCGGCAGCGCGTCCATGTCGGCGCGCAGGCCGACGGTGCGCGTGCCTTGTCCTTCGCGCAGCACGCCGACGACGCCCGTCTTGCCTATGCCGCGATGCACTTCGTAGCCCCAGCCGGTGAGCAGTTCCGCGACGAGATCGCTCGTCAGCGTTTCCTCGAACGCGAGTTCCGGGTGCGCATGGATGCGGCGGCGCACTTCGATGAGGTCTGGGGCGATCGCGGCGATGCCGGGGATGACGGGGTTCGCGGCTTGCAGCATGGTGTCTCCTGTGGGGCCGGTGGACGTTTGACGCGCATATGACGGTAAAGGATATAAATTTCTTTTGCGCACCAGAAGCTGCTAAATTGCTTTGGTGCACACCACCGGTTGCCGCTCGGGAATACCCTGAGCCTGCATGCGCCGCGCTGCACGGGGGTTTCCACGAATCACGCATGCCGCCATGAAATACCATCAGTTGAAAGCGTTCGTCACCGTCGCGGACGAAGGGAGCATCCGAGCGGCCGCGCGGCGCCTGAACGTGTCGCCGGCGGCGTTGACGAAGGCGGTCAAGGAACTGGAGATCGCGCTCGGCGTGTCGCTCGTCGTGCGCACCGCGCGCGGCGTGCAGCTCACGGCGTTCGGCCAGCAGTTGCAGGTGCGCGCGCGGCTGATCGTCGCCGAGATGCAGCGTGCGCGCGACGACATCGAGCAGGCGCAGGGTGCGATGACGGGCTCGGTCGCGGCGGCGATCACGCCGGCCGCCGCGGTGACGATCCTGCCCGATGCGTTTCGCGCGTTCCGGCGGCGCTTTCCGGTCGCGCGCGTCAATCTGATCGAAGGGTTTCCGGGCGTCGCGCTGCCGCGGCTGCACGACGGATCCCTCGATTTCGCGGTGGCCGTCGTCGTGCCCGAACTGCTGGCGGCCGAGTTCGATCACGCGGAACTCTATGCGAGCCGATCATTGATCGTCGCGCGCAAGGGGCATCCACTCGCGTCGGCCACGTCGCTCGCCGATCTCGTCGAGGCCGACTGGCTGATGAATCCGTCGCCGGAAAGCTCGACCCAGGTGCTGTTCAACACGTTCATCGCATACGGGCTGCCGGTGCCGCAGCGGGTCGTCGAATGCCCGAGCTTCGGCCTCGCGCACAGCCTGATGACGGGCTGCGACCTGATCGCGTCGATGCCCGAACAGCTGCTGCAAGGGGAGTGGGCGCGCGACCAGCTCGTGGTGCTGCCGATCCGCGAGCGGCTGCCCGGCGTGTCCGTGCAGGTCGTCACGCGCCGCGACAGTCCGCTCACGCCGGCTGCGGCAATGCTGCTCGACTGCCTGCGCGATTCCGCGCGACGCAAGGGGCTCCGTTGAGCATGCTCCATGCGGGCCACACAATGCATCGAATAGTGATCCTGATTATCGGTCGCACGCCTGCGATCGGCCCCGCTTGCGGCACGCCCGCCGCGAGCCGGTATCATAGCGGCCGGCCTGCCGCCCCGGCCGGCTTCCGACAACACGCCATCCGGCATCCAGCAATCAGAGGCATCACATGACCAGTGCAACCCAATTCGACAACGTATCGGTCGTCAAGCGCGCGAACGTCTATTTCGACGGCAAGTGCGTGTCGCATACCGTGCTCTTCCCGGACGGCACGCGCAAGACGCTCGGCGTGATCCTGCCGTGCGCGCTCAACTTCGGCACGGACGCGCCCGAATTGATGGAAGTGCAGGCCGGCAAGTGCCGTGTGAAGCTCGACGGCAGCAGCGACTGGCAGACCTACGGCGCCGGCGAATCGTTCTCGGTCCCGGGCAAGAGCCGCTTCGACATCGAAGTGCTCGAGACGCTCGACTACGTCTGCAGCTACCTGTAAGCGCGCAAGCACGGTCGCGGCGCGTGCGTGCGGCCCGTGCGCCCAAACAAAAAAGCCCCGCCTAGGCGGTAATGCCGTTCAGTTAAGAACTGAACGGCATTTTTGTTTTTAGGGTTGGAGTTGTAAACAGAGCGGCAAGCTGTTAA